>JAFGHX010000169.1 GCA_016929905.1 Kiritimatiellia bacterium | reverse complement strand
CATCGCGTTCTGCCTGACCTCTGACTTCTGCCCTCTGACCTCTCAGCACCCGAAAATTTCTTGTTTTTCGTTGCAGTTCTCGACAACCAAGGCACTAGAATCCCACCCATGTACCTCCGCGACGAATACAGCCTTGAAACGCTTACCCCCGAGAGTCGAGTGGAAGAACTTGGCCTAAGATTCTACTCGCCGAATCTGGGGAGGTGGGTGAGTCGCGATCCGATTGAAGAGAGCGGCGGGGTGAATCTCTACGGATTCGTGGCTTGTGACCGCATTTCGCGTTGTGATCTCCTCGGCGGGCAAACCATGATCCCATCAGTATTTCCCCCCGCAGCCAGGGTGATTCAGCCTCTGCCGACCGTCCGCGGCAGCACATGAGTTACCCGGCCATTCGAGAGCCAGGGGCGCTTCACCCGCCGGCCAATTCCATGAATTCCGGTTAACGCGTCCAGATTCCGGCCGATTCTTGCATATATGAGGAGGTGCAAGATGAAGCCGCGACACCGCAAATGCCGCTGCTGCGGGCAGTGGTTCTCTCCCCAGCCACATAACGCCTACCACCAGAGGTACTGTGCAGCTGTGTTCTGTCGGCAGGCAAGCAAGCGTGCCAGCCAACGGAAATGGCGGCGGAAGAATCCTGGGCACTTTGCGGATAAAGACCACCGGCTGCGGGTGAAACGGTGGAGAGAGAACCATCCGGGACTTGAAGAAGACGCACGCCAGATGCCATCCGAGGGAAAGAGATATTAGGCCTTAAAATGCAGGCAAGAACGTGCCAATGCGGGCTTCGCCCGCAACCCAGAGGTCAGAGGTCGGAGGTCAGAGGTCAGCGGCTTCTCAGCCAGCATCGCGTTTTTCGTTGCAGTTCTCGACAACCAAGGCACTATAGTACAGGCATGCATAAGCTTCGCATCTACGTGGATCCATCCGTAGTCGGCGGCTGTTTCGACGAGGAGTTCGAAGAAGACAGCCGGGCTTTGATGGAGATGGCCCGAAGCGGAAAGATCCGATTGCTGGTCTCCACACTTCTGGCCTCGGAGCTTGACCAAGCTCCGGAGAACGTACAGACTGTGTTGTCCGATCTGCCAAGAGGCGCCCTGGAAGCCGTGACGTTGTCAAACGAGGCGGCCGAACTGCGCGATGCATATCTGGCGGCTCAAGTCGTTGGGCCCACCCGCAGAGACGATGCTTACCATGTGGCTTTGGCCACCATAGCCCGTGCGGATATGATCGTGAGTTGGAACTTCAAACATATCGTACATTTTGATAAGATAAGAGGGTTCAATGCCGTGAATCTTCGAGAAGGCTATCTACCGATCGAGGTCCGAACGCCGCGGGAGGTGGTGTGAATGAAAACAGCCAAAAGCTTCGATTGCGTTCAGATGAAGAACGATATCCAGAAAAAGGCGCACGCCAGAAGAGCCGGAATGACCGAAACTCAGCGGCTGGCTGACATGAACAAGCAGTTGGAGTCTTCCGGCAGCCCCATGGCCAAGTTATGGCGTGAGATCAAACCCGCCAACGTGCCTCCGTCCGGCAAGGCTGCGACTTCAGTATGATTGCAGTCAACACTTGTAGCCCGTCGGTTCCGGCCTTCTTCTCCGCGCGCGCTATCGTGTCGCGCCGAGCCCGCGGCTGTGGCGGCGATAGGCGCGCGGGGAGCGGCCGCTGCGCTGGCGGAAGAAGTTCGAGAAGTAGTACTCGTCCGTGAAGGCGAGCCGCTCCGCGATCGCCTTCACGGACAGCGGCGTATCGGTCAGCATCAGTTCCGCCAGTGCCAGGCGCCGGGCCAGCAGGTACTCGTAGGGCGTCTTGCCGACCGTGCGCTTGAAGGTGCGGATAATGTGCGCCTCGGACTTGCCGACCAGCCGGCACAGGTCGCGCAGGCGCACCACCGCCTCGACGTGTTCGTCGAGGTACTGCTTCATCAGCAGCACGTCCGGCGGATAGCCCATGCCCTCGCCGATCAGCCGCTCGTGAAACTGCGCGACGATCTGATGGAATATCAGCGCGGCACGGCGGTGCACCTGCGCGCCCCGCTGCTTGTGCAGGCTGTGCATCGCCTCGAAGAGGGGCTGCACCCCGCAGGGCGGCACGTGGTAGACGGACGTCAGGCCGTAGGCCGAGAAGATCTGCTCCATCAGCAGCCCGTCCACGACAAAGAAGATCTTCCGGTAAGGGTTCCGCCGCTCCGGGCAGTAAAGGTGGTCGCTGCCCTTCTGCAGAATGTAGACGTCTCCCGCCCGGACGCGGCAGGAGAAACCGTTCACCTCGACGTGCCCCTCGCCGGCCAGCACCAGTTCGGTCGTACACCGGTCGTACCCCCGCCGCTGAATCACCTCGTGGCCCCTGGCCTGCACGATGCCGGTCCCGAGCAACCGGAAGGGAAACAGGCCGCGCGGCTCGGGCGGATAGACACTGATCAACGGCGGCTGATCAGCATTCCTCATCTTTTTGTTGGGAGTGCCCATTGTCCTCGCTAATAAGGATAGTATATTACATGTCCGGGGCAAGGGCCAGCCCCTTGTGCAATTGAAGTAGTAGACGACACTCTGTTCGGTGGCGTCATTGGGGCTGGCGCCCGTCATTGGGCCTTCGGCCGTCATTTTCCCGGTCCTGACGCGGGCGCCGCGAGAAGAAGCGTAGCCCCTTGTTCCATGAGGGGTGCCGGCCACTCGTGCAAAAGGAGACGACCATGGACGACCTGCGGATCGGGGTGATCGGGGCGGGGGGACGGGGCCGGCTGGCGAGAAGTGCGCACAAGCCGGGGCATGGCTCGCGGCTGGTAGCCGGGGTTGACGTCCGTGCGCAGGCGCTGGAGGACTTCAAGACGTTCGTCGGGCCCGAGGCTCGCACCTGCACCGACTACCGCGAGCTGGTGGCGTGCGACGACATCGAGGCCGTGTTCGTCACCACGCCGGACTTCCTCCACGAGGAGCACGCCGTGGCCGCGCTCCAGGCCGGCAAGGCGGTCTACCTCGAGAAGCCGATGGCCATCACGATCGAAGGGTGCGACCGCATCCTGCGCACGGCCCGCGAGACGGGCAGCAAGCTCTATTGCGGGCACAACATGCGCCATTTCCCCGTCATCCTCAAGATGAAGGCGATCATCGACTCCGGCGTCATCGGCGCCGTCGAGGCGGTCTGGTGCCGGCACTTCGTCGGCTATGGCGGCGACGCCTACTTCCACGACTGGCACTCCGAGGCCAGGTACACGACCGGCCTGCTGTTGCAGAAGGCGGCGCACGACATCGACGTCATGCACTGGCTGGCCGGCGGCTACACGCGCGCCGTGGTCGGCATGGGCAAGCTGTCCGTCTACAACCGCTGCGCCCGCCGCCGGCCGGACCAGCCGGGCGACGCGAGCTGGCACGCGAGCAACTGGCCGCCGCTGGCCCAGACCGGCATGTCGCCCGTCATCGATGTCGAAGACCACACGATGATCATGATGCAGTTCGACAACGGGGTACAAGGCTCCTACGTGCAGTGCCACTACACGCCCGACAGCGTCCGCAACTATACGTTCATCGGCACGCACGGCCGGGTCGAGAACCTCAAGGACTACGGCGACGCCAAGGTCATCGTCTACACCCAGCGCGAAGGCTCAGAGCTGGGCCCGGACATCACCTATCACGTCAAACCCAAGTCCGGCTCGCACGGCGGCTCTGATCCTGACATCGTGCAGACCTTCGTCAACTTCGTGCGCTACGGCACCCAAACGAACACCTCGCCCATCGCCGCCCGCCAGGCCGTGGCCACCGGCGTGTTGGGCACGAAGTCCGCGCGAGGCGGCAATACGCTGCACGCCGTTCCGCCGCTCGACCCCGACCTGATGGCCTACTTCGAGAACGGCCAGATGCAGCCGGCGCCAGCCGCGCCCCGCACCCCGCACCCGGCGTGTGCCGGGGTCTGACAGGCTTCAGTAGTCGTCGCTCCGCGCGGTCTTTCAGGCGGCGGTGCGTTTCGGCTGATGGGGGCAAGACCGCTGCCCTTCGGTGAAGCCCGGCCTGCTTTGGGTTGCGGGCAACGAGAAAAACCCAGCGCGGGTGGAGAGGCTGTCTCAAAACCGGGGAACAGCCCTTTCGGCCTGAGGCCGATCAGCCTTTGGCTGAACGGGCTTGACTGCAAACCATGCCAACCGCCAGATGTGCTGTTTGTAGTCAACGCCGTAAGGCGTGTGGCAACGTGCGACTGGGGCTTTGAGACAGCCTCTGGAACCGCGCCCTCCAACGGCCCCACATCTTGCGTTTTGGAGGGCCGGGTTCTCCGGCACGGGATCTTCGACACCCCGGCCGCTTCACCCGGAGGTTTTTCGACAGGCTCAACGCTTGCCTTTGTGTATCTGCACAGGGGAACACCAAGCCGCGATCCTGGCATCCCACCCCCGCATCCCCAACCAGAAATGCCTGCAATATATAGTGTTAATTCCGACAAGAGTCCCAAGCAATGCTTCTGCCGGGGCAGACAGGAGCAGGCTGAACGCCATTTCCCAAGAAAGACCTGTTTAGATTCAGCCGGCTCCGTCAGTATATGGGTGATGGAGCGCGTTTTAGGTATCGGCTCCATTTTTCTCGGACCCTATATGCCAACGTAGGCGTATAGGGCCACGGAAACGGATAAGTTGAGGCTCTGAGGAAAGACGGAATGAGAGTCCGCGGCCATGCCTTCGGCGCGTGGCGCGCGTATGCGGTCGACCGCATACTGATGCGCGCGGCTTTGCTCATGACCTCTCTGTCGGCGTTGACGCCTGCGGCCCAAGCGAAGGACTGCTATTTCGACAGTATGTGCCGGCCGAAAGCGGATCTCGACCCCGGTCCTACCGCGCGCGCGTGTGGTGGGCGAGCCCGTAATGCGGGCGCAGGTGCGCCGGCAAGGCGGCCGGAACGATAAATGGAGCCCCGGAGGGACGACCAGATGAAGAACGACGGCCCGAGCTTGGGCGGAGGGTGCGCGGCCCGGCCGGCTGGCAGGACCGGTGCAGTGTTGCTGGCGTGTGCGGCGTCCGCGTTCCTGCTCCCTTCCACAACACCAGCCGGCCTCATGTTCCTGGGCGACTTCGAGCAGGAAGGCATCGTCTCGCTGCGCAAGGGCGACCCGAACGCCTCGAAGCTGTGGTACCACTCGGGCAACCCGCCGACCGTCGTCAAGGCGACATCGGGCGTCAGGCCGCGGGCCGGCACCTACATGATGAAGAGCTTCCTCAACCGGCTGGAGAGCCCGGTGAGCTATCGCACCGAAGTGGTTCGTTATGGGCCGCGCAACATCTACATCGGCAGGGAGTACTGGTATGGGTTCAGCATCTATCTGCCCGCCGACTACGCGCCGGACAACATCTGGGAGATCGTCGCGCAGTGGCACGGCTGTCCCGACTTCGAGATCGGCGAAGACTGGCGCAACCCGGTGATGGCGCTGGACACGAGGCGTGGCATCTGGAGCATCGTCAACCGCTGGGACGCAAAGCGGAACACGTTCGAGAGCGGCGCGCGAGTCTACGACGGATCGGTGGACTGGGACCTCGGCCGGTACCAGCGCGAGAAATGGACCGATTGGGTCTTCCACGTGAAATGGTCGTACCAGGCCGACGGGCTGCTGGAGGTCTGGCAGGACGGCATACGCGTGATCCGGCGCGAAGGCCCGAACTGTTACAACGATGCGGAAGGCCCCTACTTCAAGACCGGCCTGTACAAGGGCTGGCATGACCGCTACGAGCCGAAAGGGAGCGTCGGCGTGCGCACGCTCTATCACGACGAGTTCCGGATCGGCGACGTCTCGGCGAGCTACGCGCAGGTCGCGCCGCCCGGCCCCATTCAACTGCCCGACTGGCCGCTGCCGCCGAACGATGTGCAGCTCGTCGTGCTGTCGCAAAGCAAAATCCAAGTCGTCTGGCGGGACAACAGCAGCAACGAGGACTCGTTCAAGATCGATCGCCGTCAGAGCGGCGCAACAACCTGGGTTCGGATTGCGGCACCGGGTCGCAACGCCACCACGTACACGGACTCCGGCCTCAGCGCCGATACCAGGTACTACTACATGATCAAGGCGTCGAGTTCGAGTGCGGGCGACTCCCCCTATTCGGCTGCCGTGGCGACGACTACCGGCCCGCTCACGGCACAGCCGCCGGCAGCGCCGGCCGGGCTGGCGGCGACGGCGGTGTCGCCGAACCGCGTGGAACTCCAATGGACGGATCGCAGCGGCAACGAGACCTCCTTCAAGATCGACCGCCGCCAGAGCGGCACGGAGGCGTGGGTGCGCATCGCGGTGCCCGCGTCCGACACCACGACGTACACCGATACGGGCCTGCCGGCAGACACGAAGTTCTACTACATGGTCAAAGCCTGGAACGCGGCGGGCAACTCCGATTACTCCAACGTCGCCGACGCACGAACGTTCCCGCCGCCGCCCGCCCCGCCCGCGGAACTGGCGGCCCGCGCCGCGGGCTCGACGGCCATCGCGCTGAGCTGGCGCGACCGCAGCGCGAACGAGACCGGGTTCAAGATCGACCGCCGCCAGAGCGGCACCACGCCCTGGGTCCGCCTCGCCACCACCGCCGCGAACGTTTCCGCCTGGTCCGACACCGGCCTGCCGCCGGACACCCGGTTCTACTACCTCGTCAAGGCGTACAACGCCGGCGGCGATTCGAGCTGCGCCAACAAGGCCGACGCTACCACTCTGGACGGGATCGATGCCGGAACGGCCTGGAAATACCGCAAGGGCACCGCCGAAGCGTCGGACCCGGCCGGCGCATGGCGCCGTGTCGATTTCGACGATGCCGCCTGGGCCGAAGGCGCCGGCCCGATCGGCTACAGCGACTACGCGGTGCCGTTCGGCACCGAGTTGACCGACATGCGCGGCAACTACACCTGCGTGTTCCTGCGCCGGTCGTTCGCCGTGGCGGAACCCGCGGCGGTCAGCAAGCTGCGGATCGACGCGGCCTACGACGACGGGTTCATTCTGTGGGTGAACGGCGCCGAAGTGGCGCGCGTGAATGTGGACGGCGTGCCGGGCAGCACGGTGCCCTGCGACGCCGTCGCCGCGGACAACCAGAACAGCGCCTGGGCGGCCACCCTCACCGGCGCGACGATGCCGGCCCTGCGGCGCGGCGAGAACGTGATCGCCGTGCAGGTGTTCAACCGCTCGCTCGACACGAGCGGCGACTGCCTGTTCGACCTGGAGTTGGCGCTTGTCTGCAGCCCGTTGTCCGTTGCGGCGGACGCCGACGCCGACAGCCTGCCCGACGCGTGGGAAGCCGCCCTTCTGTCGGGCCTGTCCGATCCGTCCGATCAGTCCAATTCCGCCGACCCGGACCGCGACGGGCTGTCGAACCTGGAAGAATACGTGGCCGGCACCGACCCGACCGCGGGCGGTTCGTGCTTTGCGGTCGACGCGCGGTTGGTCGGCGGCCAGGTCCGCCTGTCGTTCCCGACAATCGCGGCGGCCGGGCCGGGCTACGACGGCTGTACCCGCCACTATGCGCTGGAGTCCGCCGCCGTCGGTCAGGGACCGTGGCGACCCGTGCCGGGCTGTGCGGACATCATCGGCGCCGGCCAGCTCGTGCGATACACCACCACCGAGAGCCAACCGCGGCTGTATCGCGCGCGCGTCTGGCTCGACACGCCCTGAGCCGCGGTCCTGGACAGACGCGGGGATTGGCCGTATGCTATGGCCATGCCGGCGAACCTCAGTCCCGACTATCACAAGGCCGACCAGGACTACCGTGCCGCGAAGACGCCGGAGGAGAAGCTGGAGTGCCTGCAGCACATGCTGGCGGTGATCCCGAAGCACAAGGGGACCGACAAGCTGCAGGGCGACCTCAAGCGGCGGATCGCCCAGCTCAAAGACCGCCTGGAGAGTCAGCAGCGCAAGAAAGGGCCGTCGTTCCGAGTCAAGCGGGAGGGGGCGGGCCAGATCATGCTGGTCGGCCCGCCGAACGGGGGCAAGTCGAGTCTGCTGAACGCGTTGACCCGCGCCCAGCCCGACATTGCCGACTATCCCTGCACCACGCGCGAACCCATGCCCGGCATGCTGGACTACGAGGGCGTCCCGATCCAACTGGTCGATCTGCCGCCGGTCTGGCGGGAGCACTGCGAGAGTTTCGTATTCGACAACATCCGATCGAGCGACGGCGTCCTGCTCGTGCTGGACGTGAACGGACAGGATCCGGTCAGCGAGTTCGAGGAAACCGTCTCGCTGCTGGCGGAGAAGCACATCCCCCTTGTGCCCGCGCGGCTCGAGGCGGGCGACCCGCCGGCCGTGGACGACGGGCTCGAAACCCTCGTGGCGCTGAACAAGGGGGACCTCGATCCCGAGGGCGAGATGACCGGCCTGATCCGGGAAATGCTGCACAGCCCGTTGCCGCTGCGTGTCGTCTCGGCGCGGGACGGGATCGGCCTGGAGCCGCTCAAGACCGATCTGTTCCGGCTGCTGCACGTGATTCGCGTCTACTCCAAACAGCCGGGCAAGCCGCCCGACCGCCACTCGCCCTTCACGGTGCCCGTCGGCGCGACGGCCCTCGATTTCGCCAGGGAGGTGCATCAGGATTTCGCCGCCGCGTTCAAATCGGCCCGCGTCTGGGGCAGCGCCCGGTTCGACGGGCAGGTCGTGCAGCGCGACCACCTCCTGCAGGACGGCGATGTGGTGGAGTTGAGCGTGCAGTAGGCCCGAACGGGTTGTTCGGCCTGCAAGATGGATCCGGAAATCGTCCGTAATCGCGTGCCTCGCCGTAGCAAGCAAAGCGCGAAGGCGGGTCGCGCGTGGTCGTCGACCGAATCTCCGGCGCGTGACCATGACCGTGGGGCGAAATCGGCCGACGATGACGGACGACGATGACGCGCGACGATTCAGAACACGCGAAGGCGTGTATCTTGCCCGGCCGTCACCCACGCGTAATCCAAATGGGGCTCGACCACGCCTGCTCGCCGTCGACCTGGACGACGTGGACGTAGTAGTAGTCCGTCTCGCGTTCGGGCCTGTCATCGGTGAGCGCGAGCTCGACGTCCAGCGCCGGTGTGCCGGTGTGCGAGTGGAACAGGCGGCCGTTCTTGATCAGGTCCACCTTCTCAATTGCCGTCGTCCCGTAGGCGTTCGCGGCAATGTGGCGCGCGGCTGCCTCGTCCGCGAACGCCTCGCCCATCACGTGGCCGTCGATCTCGAATTCGAGCAGGATGCGCGCCCGCGTGGTGCCGTAGCAGGAGCGGGCCCAGAGCCCGTCCCAGATCCCCTCGCGCGTCAGCGCGGGCGCGTACACGGCGGCCAGCCCGCCGTTGAAACTGCTCAGCGGCCACCAGAAATCGTCGCCCGGATGCCCGCCCGAATGGTCCGCGCTGGCGATGAACCCGAGCTTGACGCCCTGCTCGAGGGCATGACTGACGTAGCACGCTTTCGGCAGGCCCCTGCCGGGAATGATCTGCGGCTCGCTCTCAGGCGAGAGCCCGCAGCCCCAATGCGCGTAGACTTCCACCACGGGCTCAAGCTCCGGATCATGGCAGGCCCAGTTGGTGTTGGCATGCTGATGCGGAATCACCATGACCTTGCCCTTGCTTTTCTTGAGCGCGGCGTACGTCTCGCGCGTGTCGCCCCGGTTCACGTAGGATTCGTCGTCACGCAAGAAATACACGTTCTTGTCCCCGTCCTTGCGCAGGGGACGGTGCGTCGCCTCGTAGCCGCTGAACGTCACGAATCGGCCCGGCTCGTACCACTTCGCGGCGGCGGCGCACGTCTCTTGCCAGTCCGCGTCGCACAGATCCTGGCTGTGGTCGGTAACCATGCAGAAGTCGAGATCCGATCTGTTGCGGGCGTAGTCATAGTCACCCGCCGGATCGGCCACGAGGTTGTTCCCCGCGGCCGTGTCGGCGGAGATACGTGAGTGGGTGTGGGTATCGCCCCAGAACAGCGCACGGACGGGCGCATCCGGAGTTGTGCGGGTGGGGTTGCTCCTGGCATAGAGGCCAAACGCGTCGTCCATGACCGAGAGGCGATGGATGCCCGCCTCGCTCAGTGACACCGCGAACTCATGGACGCCCTCGTCCTGCGGCTGAAACGCGTGGGTCGCCAGGACGGCCGATGCCACACCCGGTCCGGCGAGCAACCGCACGGTCCCGGCGTAGTCGGAGACGATATTGTGATACTTGTCTCTGGCGCGTACGACGGCATCGAAGGGCGCGCCCACAACCGTGCTGGAAGCGATGGTGAGTTCCAGCTTGGCCGGCTTGTCGGACACGAACTCGAGAACCGGCGGATCCGGCACGAGCACAAAGCCGCTGCCGGGCCCGCCGCACGTGCCGTCGAGATCCGTCGCCACCTCCACCGGCCATCGCTTGGCGCAGAGCGGCGCGACCAATCCGTCGATATGCCGGCCACACGAAACGGTCACCGTGTCCCCTTCCCTCAGCAAGGCATCCTGGACGGTGACAAAGAGGTATCGGATGGTGAAGAACTCCTTGCCCTTCTCGCTGCCCGGAACGAGCGTGTCCGAGCAGACCAACCGCACGTCGGGATTCGAGCACGATGCCTGCCCGCCGGGCAGCCTGAAGCGCAGGCTGCCCCCGACCGCCACGCCGCGCGGGCCTGCGGTGTAGGTGACGCTCACGAAATAGCGTTGGGCAACGGTGATGCGCGGATTCGGAATACGGAGTGAGACCGAGCCGTTGTCTGTGCCGTATTGATCACGTCGCATCACTGCATCCTCCACGTGTCATCAGGTAAGCGCTGTTTGAAAAACTGCGGCTCGGCGCAGCCTCGCCCTCCATTCGGTGTCACATGTGCTGCGCATGGAGGGCGAGGCTGCGCCGAGCCGGGGTTCCTCCAACTGGCTCTAAATAACCACCGTCTCCCACCCCATCAGCTTCCCGAACTTCACGACGGTCTCGGCCACATCGCCATAAGCCAACGCCGAATGGTGCGTGCCGCCGGCCCGGCTGTAGTCGGCCAGGAAATCGGTAATGGGCTTGTTCGGCTTGAACCAGCCGTGGACGGAATTCGCAAACTTGTCCTCACCCTCGACCGGCAGCATCTCCCCGGACGCTACCAGCAACGAGTAGTTGTTCTGCGGACCCGGCGCCAGGTTCACCAACACCACATCCCCGCCCCGGAACCGGCCCACGGCTGCCGCTGGGTTTTCGACGTCCGTGTAAGGGAACGGCTTTTCGATCAACGCGGGCTTTCCGGCGCTCAGCGCGATGTTCATCTCGCCCATGTGGCTGAGGAACAGGCTGTCCCCGGCCCAGTCCGGACAGAATATCTCGGTGAAGGTCGATTCCGGCAATGCCGTCATCAACGCGCCGACAAGCGCGGCGGTCAGCACGTCGCCTTCCCCGGCGTATCCGATGCCGCGCGCCATCGCTTTGCTGGCCTCCAGGAAAGGCACGGTCGGTATCCCGGCAGCCGAATCGAAAGCGAGAAAGTTCATGGAGAACGCCGTGAGCCGCTCCTGCTCGAGCCAGCGCCGCACGGCGAGGCAGCTGCGCGCGGTGCGGCGGTTCACCGCTTCGTCAATGCCTTCGCCCGCAAAGTCGGCCAGATTCGCCGCCATCTCACGTGCCACTTCCCCGGCGTCGGCATCGGGGACCAGCGGGGCGAGGTCGGCAGGCGTCACCGCGACCGTTTCCGCACCGATTGTCTGCTTCAACACGTCGCTCGGCACTGAGAAATCGCCCATGCCCCGGAACGCCTCGCCGATGCGCCCCACCCTGGCGCCTCGCATCGCAGCGGCCATCCGCGCGGCGCGCCCCCAGCCGGCGACGCGATCGAGAACGTCCGACTGCTGCCAGTGCCCGGCCTCGATCTGGAACCGTTTCCCCTTCCGGATCAACAGGTTGCACATGTCCTGCACGCCGTGGATCCCGTGATTGTACGAGATCTCAGCCGGGCTCTGATCGGGGCCGAATTCGAACACCGGCGTTGTGTCCAGCACGATGATCGGCAGCCGGGTGCCCGCCAGCACGTCCGCCGATTCCAGCGACGGCGAATAGGCCATGTGCAGCGTCACGATCGCGTCGGCACCGGCCTGTTCGAATCCGTTCACGGCGTCCGCGAATTCGGCCTGCAGCCGGCAAACCGGCGCGGCGACGATCGCCAACCCGCGCTTTTCAAGCTCGGCCGTGATGGTCTCGCGAAAGCGCTCGACCCGTTCACGCATCTTCGGGCTCGACCGGTCGTACAGTTCCAGATACAACGGCAACAGGCCGATTTTGGGTTTGCGGCTCGTCACACATTCGCCTCCTCTCTTGCCTACCTGCAGCGAAAGGGTCTCCCCTGTGCTGCTCCGAAACAGTGAGCCCACTCCAGGAACTCGGCTCGCGAGGAGAGGCTGTCTCAAAACCCCAGTCGCACGTTGCCACACGCCTTACGGCGTTGACTACAAACGGTACATCTCGTGGTTTGAGTGGTTTGTAGTCAAGCCCGTTCAGCCAAAGGCTGATCGGCCTCAGGCCGAAAGGGCTG
>JAFGHX010000168.1 GCA_016929905.1 Kiritimatiellia bacterium | reverse complement strand
CCGACTTGTCCGCCATAGCTCGTAGAGCGACGGCGGAAGCCCTGGGCGTAGTCGTGCTGCGCCCGCCGAAGCGCTGCGCGAAGGTGGTCGATTCCGCCGCTGCGGCGGGGGTTCGCGAGCAAGTTCTCGAGTAAGTTCTCGAGGGGAAGTCGGGGACATCTCAGGCTAGAGGTCAGAGGTCATGGGACGGGGCCGTGGAACGGCTGGGTGTAGAGTGCATGGATCCGGAGCGGGGATGAGAGGGAGGCAGGCACGATGAAGAGACTGCTGACGCCGGTCATTCTGGCGGCCGCGTTTGCGGCCTGGGCGGGCGAAAACGAACCGAAGAAGGAACTGATTTACAGCCCCGGGCAACTGACGGCGCGCGACAGCCGCCTGGCCGTGCAGGTGGGCGAGCCGGCGCCGGACTTCACGCTTCGGGCCACGGACGGGAGCCTGGTGTCGCTGAAGGACTACCGCGGCAAGAAGCATGTGGTGCTTTCCTTCGTTCCGGCGGCGTGGACGCCGGTCTGTTCGGCACAGTGGCCGGGCTACAACATTGCGCGGCCGGTGTTCGAGAAACGCGACACCGTCATCCTCGGCATCACGGCGGACAATACGCCGACCCTCTACGCGTGGACAAAGGATCTGGGTTCCATGTGGTTCCCCGTGCTCTCCGACTTCTGGCCGCACGGAGAGACGGCCCAGAGGTACGGCGTGCTGCGTTCGGACGGCACCACGGAACGGGCGCTGTTCGTCATCGACAAGCAGGGGATCATCCGCTACATCGACGTACACGACATCAACGAACGCCCGCCGCTGGACGTCCTGCTGAACGAGCTGGACAAGCTGAAGTAGGCCCCTGCCCCGCCTCTTCGTCTTGCCCTAGAAAGAGCCGTTCGGCTGGCGGCCAGCCGAACGGCTCTCTATAGGGCAAGACAAAGATTAGGACGAAGGCGAGCGCGCGCGGACGGCGGCACGCGAAAAAGCAAACGGCCGCCCCGGGCTGCCCCGGGACGGCCGTCTGGTTTGGCTGATGTCTGGCCTACACCACCGTTTGGCCGGCGATGAGGATGACGTACCTCAGGAAGAGACCGCCGAGCATCACGAGCGTGGCAATGACGAGCGCGGCGAACGGCTTGCGCTCCCCCTTCAAGCCCGAAAGGACGGGCACGACGAGGCCGAGCACGATGGCGCCGACCCACCACAGGCCGGCCAACCCGGCGCTGCTGATCGGTTTGAGCAGCCCGCCCATGACCAGCAACACGATCACGAAGACGAGCTGGAACAGAATGATGCCGCTGTTCATGCGCGTGAGCTTGGGCACGGGGAACTTGGCGTTTCTGTTCAGGAGCTGGATGAGGGCCAACCAGAATATCACGCATGCCACGCCGGTTGCGATGGCGGAGCAGACGAAGACAACGGGCAAGACCCAGACGTTCCAGACCGGGTTCGGGCTGGCGGCGAGCAGCACGCCGGTGTAGATGGTCACCGCCAGCGCGATGGGCAGCCCGATGATCCCGAAGAAGCTGCGCACGGGCGCGCCCCACGGGAACGGGATGGTGACCAGCGAGACCAGCAGGTAGACCAGCGACAGGATCACGAAGATCGTCAAGAGCCATGACCCAATGGACATGGTCGACGTCGGGCTGAGCATGATCAGACCGGGCCCGCGCCTGAGCAGCATTTCCCAGAAGCGGAACGGCCGGCCGAGATCGACGACCAGCAGCAAGACGCCGAGAATGACAGGCCAGGGGGCCAGCAGGGCGCCGGCGAGGCTGACGCTGCGATAGCGCCGGTCGCCGGCGAGCTGAGCCATGACGGCGAGCATGAAGGCGCCCGCGCCGAGCCCGGCGCAGAACAGATCTATGGCAACCGGCAAACCCCAGTTATAGTGTTCCATTGTTAGGACCCTCCTATGCCTTGGCTTCGGCTTCCTTGCGCAACGATTTAAAGACCGCGATGAGGATGGCCAACCCCGGAATGACGCCGAGCAGCCATTTCACGGCGATTCTGGCGTGCGGCAGCCTGGGCTGTGCGGGCAACCCGTACGCTTCCGGCGGCTCGGTGAGGACGTACATGACCCCCAACCCGCCGAGCATGCTTTCATCCCCGTAGACCTGCGCCTGCTGTCCGTCCTGCTTGAGGGTGGCGACGCGGGCCTTGGCGGCAGCCAGCATCTCGTCCCAGGGCCCGAACTGGACGGCGCCGGTCGGGCAGGCGGTCGCGCAGGCAGGCATCAGGCCGTTGACAACGCGGTCCATGCACAGCCAGCACTTGCGTGCCGTGCCGGTGCTGTGGTCCGGGTGCGGGACGTGGAAGGGGCATGTCTCGACGCAGTACTTGCAGCCGGCACAGATGCCCTGGTCGATATAGACGATCCCTTCCTTGCTCTTGCGGATGGCGCCGGTGGGGCAAACCTGCAGGCAGGTGGCTTCCCCGCAGTGATGGCATTGTTCCTTGCGGAACAGCCATTTTGGGGCACCGTTCGGCCCTTTTCCCGGGAGTTCGTTGAACGTAATCAGCGTCCACGTCTGGCCGGCGAGCTGCGGCGGATTCTGATACGTACCCGTGAACTCGGTCTTCTCGGCATGGAGCTGATTCCACTGCTTGCAGGCCACCTGGCAGCCGCGGCAGCCCATGCACTTCGAGGTGTCGAGCAGCATTCCCACTCGTCCGTTCGAGCTCATCAGCTCACCTCCTTCCGCACATTGCAGAGGAACGCTTTGTATTCCGGAATCATTGTGTTGGCATCGCCGACGTGAGGCGTGAGGCAATTGGCGCTTCCGCCGCAAGATCTGCCCTCATAGCCCCAGTGCCACGGGATACCGATCTGATGAACGGTCTTGCCGCTGATCGTGAACGGTTTGAACCGGGTTGTCACGGCGACCTTGGCCTTCATGCGGCCGCGCGCCGTGGTCACGAGCACGGTATCGCCATTCTTGACGGGGCCGCCCTCCACCACGGCGGCGAGCTCCTCGCTCATCTCGACGAAAGGCTCGGGCATCAACTCGCAGAGCCACTCGAGGCTCCGCGTCATGGCGCCGGCCTGCCAGTGCTCGGTCACGCGGTAGGTGGTCCCGACGATCGGGAACTGGTCCGGCGTGCCGATGGGGTTTTCCGCCGGTTTGAGCTTATGCCAGAGCTTGATGGCGGGGTTGACCATGGTCTTGTGCATGGGGTTCTCGGTCAACGGGCTTTCCACGGGCTCGTAGTGCTCCGGGAACGGCCCGTCGGCCAGCCCCATGCCAAGCAGTCTGGCGTGGCCCTCGGGCTTCATGATGAACGGGTACTTGGCGTCGTCCCGCGGGGAGCCGTCCGGGTTCTGCAGCGGATACCATCCGCCGTCCGGCACGTCGCCCACCCACTTGTTGGAGACGTACGTCCCACCCTCCGCCTTGCCCTTGAAGGCGATAACCGGATGCTCCTTGTCCCATGGCTGCCCTTTCGGGTCCACGGATGCCCGGTTGTAGATGATGCGCCGGTTGACGGGCCAGCACCAGGACCACTCGGGGTACAAGCCGGTACCCGTCGGGTCGGCGCGCCCGCGCCGGGCCGCCATATTGCCGGCCTCGGTGTAGGAGGCGCAATAGAGCCAGTTCCCGGCCGAGGTCGACCCATCGGCCAGCAATTTGACGAAGCTCGGCAGCAGCTTGCCGGTCTTCAGGTCATAGCCGTTGATCTCTTTCGCCACCCTGTGCACATCCGGCTCGTCGCCGTCGTCGTAGTCCCACTGCATCTCGGCGATCGTCTCGGCGTGCGGGCCGCCTTCCTGCTGGTAGAGGCCGCGCACGGCCTTGAACAGCTCGTTGAGCATCCACAGGTCCGACCTGGCCTCGCCGGGCGGCTGCACCGCCTGGTACCGCCACTGCATCCAGCGGCCGGAATTGGTGATGCTGCCCTCTTTCTCCATGGAGGCCGCCGCGGGCAGGCAAAAGACCTCGGTCTTAATCGTCTTGGGGTCGACGTACTCGCACAGGTCCGCCTCGCCGCGTTTCCAGAAGTTGGCCGTCTCGGTCCCCCACAGGTCCGCGCAGACGAGCCAGTCCAGGTTGTGCAGCGCCTGCCGCTCGCGCCCGCAATTCGGGCCGCCGACAGCCGGATTCTGCCCCATGCAGAACATGCCGCGGATCATGTTCTCGGCCATGGCCTCGAACAACGAGATGTGTGAGTAGTTCCTTCCGACCTCACGCTTCGGCAGGTAGTGAAAACAGAAGTCATTCTCAGGCTTCGCGTTGTCTCCATACCACGCTTTGAGCATGCTGACCAGGTACTTGCGTGCGTTCTGCCACCAGTCGGCGCTTTTCGGGTCCTTGTTCTTGCCCTCGTAGGAGGCCTTGCAGTAGGTGTCGACCGAGTCGTCGTTCTCGTCAGGCGTCCTGAAATAACCCGGCAGGATGTGAAACAGGATAGCCATATCCGTTGAACCCTGCACGTTGGACTCGCCGCGCAGCGCGTTGATGCCGCCGCCGGCCACGCCCATATTCCCGAGCAGGAGCTGCAGGATCGCATACCCGCGGATGTTCTGGGTCCCGTACGTATGCTGGGTCGTACCCATGGCATACATGATGGTCCCCGCCTTTCCGGGCTTGCCGGACTCCGCGTACATCCTGCAGACCTGCTTGTACACGTCTTCCGGCGTACCGGTGACGCCGCAGACGGTCTTGGCGTCGTACCGGCTGACATGCCGTTTCAAGAGCTGGAACACGCAGTTCTTGTCGCTGAGGGTCGGGTCCTTTTTCGGGATCCCGTTCTCATCGAGCTGGTAGCCCCAACTGCTCTTGTCGTACTGTCGCTTTTCCGGATCGTACCCGCTGAACAGGCCGTCCAGTTCGCCGGGCAGTTTGAAGGCGGGATTAATGAGGAAAGACGCGTTCGTATACTCCCGCACGTACTCCATGTTGTAGTTCTGCGGGTTGGCCTGCATGTCGTCGAGGACGTACTTGATCATCCCGAGGATGAAGGGGATGTCGGTCCCCGAGCGCAGCGGGGCGTACAGATGCGCCTTGGCGGAAGTTCGCGTGAAGCGCGGGTCGATGCTGATCAGCTTGGCGCCGTGATCGATGGCATCGGTGACCCACTTGAAGGAAATCGGGTGATTTTCCGCGGCGTTGCTGCCAATGATCATGATCCGGTCCGCATTCCGGATGTCGATCCAGTGGTTGGTCATGGCGCCGCGCCCGAACGTCTCGGCCAAACTGGCCACAGTGGCCGAGTGTCATATACGGGCCTGGTGTTCGATGAAGGCGATCCCCAGTGCGCGCATGAACTTGCTGTAGAGATAGCACTCTTCGTTGTCGAGCGCCGCACCGCCGATTGCCGCGATGCTGTCGCAGCGCGTGACGGGCTTGCCCTGCTTGGCCGGGCTGTTCAGGTCTTCATCGCGCGTCTTCTTGACCAGTTGCGCGATGCGGTTGATCGCCCAGTTCCAGGACTTGCGTTCCCAGCGGCTGCCGCCGGGCCGCCTGTACATCACATGGGTGAGGCGGCGGTCGTTGTTTGCCACCTGGTACAGCGCGCTTCCCTTACTGCAGAGCGAGCCTTCGTTGACGGGGTGATCGGGGTCGCCCTCGGTATTGACCACACGCCCGTCGCGTGCGGAGACGAGCAACCCGCAGCCGCAGCCGCAGTAGCAGCAGATCGTCGTCGACTGTTTTGCGTAACTGATGCGCAGCCGCATCTCGGCGGCTCGGGCCTGGACCGGCTTCAAACCGAAGAACCCGGTCAGAGCCGCTCCGCCTATTCCGGAGACTTTCATGAAGTCTCGCCGCGTCAGCGTATTCATAGGCTTCTTCCTCCTCCCACTCCTGTTGCCGTCTTCAGATTCACGACGCGCGCCCGGCTAGAAGACGCCCTCGGGCAGGGCCTGGATCTCCTTGAACGTGAACACCGGGCCGTCCTTGCAGACATACTTGTTCCCGACGTTGCAGCGCCCGCACTTGCCGAGGCCGCAGGTCATCCGCCGTTCCAGCGAGGTGACGATGTTTTCGGGGGCAAACCCGAGTTCCAGCAGCGGGGGCATTGTGAACTTGATCATGATCGGCGGCCCGCAGACGAGCGCGACGGCGTTCTCGGCCGAGGGCGCCACCTGTTGCAGCACGGCGGGCACGAACCCCTCGCGGCCAGTCCAGCCGGCGTCGCCCTTGTCGACGGTGACGAACATATCGATGCCGTCGCGCGCTTCCCACTCCTTGAGTTCGTCCTTGTAGATGAGCTCACCGGGGCTGCGCGCGCCGTAGACCACGGTGATCGCGCCGTAGCGTGCGCGAATCGACGCGTCGAGCACATAGCGGATCGTGGCACGCAGCGTGGTGAACGCAAAGCCGCCGCCGACGATCACGATGTTCTTGCCCTCCAGCTCCTTCATGGGGAAGGCATTGCCGTAGGGGCCGCGCAGCCCGATCTGCTCGCCCTGCTCGAAGCTGTGCAGCGCGGTCGTGACGAGGCCGGTAGGGTAGCGTTTGACGGTGAACTCGACATACCCTTTGTCCAGTGGGGAGGAGGCGATGCCGATGGGGCTTTCGCCGACGCCGGCGACCGAGAGGATGGCGAACTGCCCGCACCGGTGCGTCCAGCCTTTCTCATCGGTCTTGTTGCAGAAGGCGAGGCGGAAGGTACGCAGGTCACAGGCCGTGTTCTCGACGGTGATGCGGTCTATCGTCACGGGCATCGGCAGATAGGGGCTTGCCGCGGGGGCTGCGCTCATTTCTTCACCTCCGCAAGGATTTCCCTCAAGTCGATGTTGACGGGGCAGTGCTGCACGCAGCGCCCGCACCCGACACAGAAGATGTCGCCCTGGTTCTTCACGGTATAACTGAACTTGTGGGAAATCCTCTGCCGCAGGCGCTGTCCTTGCGTCGTACGCGGGTTGTGCCCGGAGGCCTCCAACGTAAACAGCGGGAACATGCACGCGTCCTGGAACCGTATCCGTTTCGTCTTGCCGGCCAGTGGCTCGTCGGAAAAGCCGAAACAGTGGCAGGTCGGGCACAGGAACGTACACACACCGCAGGCCAGGCAGCGCCGCGCAATCGCATCCCAGAGCGGCGCATCGAACGCCTGTTCGATCTTCTCGCTCACTCCCATGACGTCCACGGGCTCGAGCTTCCGCTCGGCGGCGCTGGCCTGCTCGTCACGGGCCTTGAGATCCTCGTCCGTCGGCTCCCGCAGCAGGTCGGAGCACGCGGCCGTGAGGGCCCTGCCCTTCGCCGAGACGGCCTCAAGCAGAACGGCATCGCCCAGATCGAACGCGAGCACATCGGCGCCCTTGTCGGAGGCGGGCCCGGAATCGAGCGACACGCAGAAGCACGACGGACACGGCGCCTTGCAGGCGAGGGCGATCAGAATGGCGTTCTCGCGCCGCTGCCGATAGTAGGGATCGACGGCCTGCTCGTCGCAGAAAATCTTGTCCAGATACAGAAGCGCGTCCGCGTCGCACGGGCGCACGCCGAAAACGACGATCCGCTCTTCCGGCGCCGGCGCCGGACGCATGACACCCGTTTCCCCCGTTGAAATCACTTCGCTCTGCGGGAAGAACAGGCGTTTGAGCGGCAGCACGAAATTGGAATAGTCCAGGCAGAGCGCCTGGTCCGGGCCGATTTCGGCCAGAACCGCCCCGGATTCGCCCTTGACCGGGCCATAGAACCGGGCTTCTTGGGTGACTTTCTCAACCAACCCGCCCAGCGCTTTCTTTTCTATGATGCCCTTGTCCACGTCACGTCTGCTCCCAGTTTGCGGTCACAAAATCCTCGTTGTCGTCCTT
The DNA here is from genome assembly GCA_016929905.1 of Kiritimatiellia bacterium. GTDB lineage: Bacteria > Verrucomicrobiota > Kiritimatiellia > JAFGHX01 > JAFGHX01 > JAFGHX01. The sequence continues at coordinate 44,196 of JAFGHX010000168.1, read as the reverse complement.
CTTGGCCGTGCACAGAAGCGGAGGCTCGTCGGGGGAAACGCCGGAGACATAGTCGAACAGCTCCTGGACCCCCTTCCCCATCACGCGAGTGAGGGTTCTCAGATCGACATTCATGGGGCAGGCGCGGAAGCAGGCGTCGCACTCGACACAGCGCCCGGCCTGATGCATGAGCCGGCCGATGTGGAACAGCATGGCATCGGAAAGATCGGCGCCGGCTCCGACCCAGCGGGGTTTCGCCTGGTCGGCAAAGCAGTACTTGCAGTAGCAGGTGGGACATGCCTGGCGGCACGCGGAGCAGCGGATACACTTGGCGATCTGCTCGCGGAAATACGCCCACCGCTGCTCGGCAGGCATGGCCTCGAACTGTCGCAGCCTGCGATAGCGCTGGGCGGACGGCGCCCTGCTCTCCCCTTCGACGCTGACGTCGGCCGCCCTCGGGGCGGGTTGCGGGCATTCCTCACAGGCCTGCTGCAGCACGTCGTCGACGGGCAGCACCGTCTTTTCGCCCGCGGCGGAGGTCACCTCCAGTTTGCCGTCCTCGCGTTCCCGGCACTGCGCCACCTCGGCACCCAGTCTTTCCCGAATGCGGCCCGCGTCAACCATGCCGGTGCAGGGCACGCCGACGACGACGACGTTCTCCTGGACGAGCTGGTTCTCTTTCCGCAACGCGACGATGGAGCGCGCGTCGCAGGCCTTCGCCACGATACCGACCTTGGGCGGCCGGAATTCCTGGCGCGGATTGGCGGGCCGCTCGAACAGGCGAGGCAAGAAGACGGCGAGGTTGTTTGTACAGAAGGCATTCCAGACAAGCCGGTCGATCGGGTCGGCCGCCGAGATGAAGGCGGGGCGCGCCGTCATCGGCAGGCTGCCCTGCTCATAGCCGATCACGAGTTCGACTCGCCCGTCGCCGAACAGGCTCTTCACCGTCTCTCTGAGTTTCGCCTGGACTTCCTGCATGTTTGTCGTCCTGTTCCGGTTCAGCCGCCGGCGGCGCGCATCGGACTGCCCGCGAGGGCCGAGCCCTTCAACAGCTTGTCATTCGGCCCGAGCGTCCTGAGGTCTCTGACCGCACGCTGCACGAGCGTTACGAAATGTTTACCCTCGGAAGCGGTCACCCAGGAGACGCGTATGCGCTGCGGCTCCATACCCAGCGCGACCAGGAACCGCTTGAGCACCGCAAACTTGCGCCTGGCGTGCAGGTTCCCGTCCCCGTAATGGCAGTCGCCCGGATGACAACCGAAGATGTAGACGCCGTCGGCCCCCCGCTGGAGGGCTTTGAGGACATACAGCGGGTTGACGCGTCCGGAACAGGGCACCTGCACCACACGCACGCTGGCGCCGAGCGTCAGCCCATTGGAGCCGGCCAGTTCCGCGGCGAGCGCCGCGCACCAGTTGCAGGCAAACACCACAATGCGCGGCGTCCACCCTTTCTCTGCCTGTTCTTCTCCCGCTGCCACAGCCATTCTCCCGCGCCGGTCCGGGCCCTTCAGACCACTTCCAGCGTTTTCAACAGTTGTTCATTGCTGAACCCGGTGATATCGATTGCCGCCGTACGGCATGACGCCGCGCACAGCCCGCAGCCGGTACAACGCGTCTCGTCAACGGAGGCGATGTTGCGCTTGGGATCGAGCGAAGGCGCGCCATAGGGGCAGACGGTTTCGCAGACGCCGCACCCGACACAGCGCGCCTCGTTCACGTGGGCGCGGTTGCGGGCGTAGTCGGCGACGCCCCTCCCGAGCAGCGTCGCCGCACGGGCGGCGGCGGCCCGGCCCTGCGCGATCGCCTCTCCGATGTGCATCGGCGAATGGCAAAGCCCGCAGAAGTACTTGCCGCGGTCGATGGCGTCGAGCGGCGCGGCTTTGGGGTTCGCCTCGGCGAAGAATCCGTCCTCGGTCAGCTTCAGACCCGCGGCCCGGGCGAGAGCCGCGGCATCGGCATCCGGCTCGATTCCGACGCTCAGCACGACCATGTCGCAGTCGCGAACGACACGCTCACCGCCGACCGGGTCGCCGAACGACACACGCAGGCTGCTTCCCGCCGCGCTGACGAGCGGCTTTGCGTTCGGTTCATAACGGACGAAAATGACCCCCTTCGAGCGTGCCTTCCGATAGGCGTGTTCGTAAGCCCCGTACGTCCGCACGTCGCGGTACAGAACGACGATGTCCGCCCCGGGGTTCGACTCCTTCAGTCTGAGCGCGTTCTTCACCGCATGGCCGCAACACACGCGGCTGCACCACGGCCGGGTTTCCTCGCGCGAGCCGACGCACTGAATCATGACCACCGAGTTCAGCTTGGCGACCTGCGCCTTGCGGTCCGGGTCGTTCAGCAGCGCTTCCAGCCCGCGCTGGGTTACGATCCGTTCACTTTGCCCGTAAAGATATTCCTTGGGCTCCGCCTGCCTGCCGCCGGTGGCCAGGATGACCGCGCCGTGCGGGATTTCCTTTTCCGCGGAGCCCACGCTGAGGACGGAGGTAAAGGCGCCCCAGACACCGGTCAGGGCCTTGAGGCTGGCGCCCTTCAGGACGTCGATCTTTTCTTCCCCTTCAGCGCGCGAAACGAGATCGTCGAGCAGCGGCGCCACGGGGTTGCCCTGCAGGGTGTGGCGTGCGTGTCGCGCGTTGCCGCCCAGTTCCGCCTCCCGCTCGACGAGCGTGACGGCCAGGCCCTGCTCCGCGCAGCTCAGCGCGGCGCTGAGCCCGGCGACGCCGCCGCCCACGACCAAGACCCGGGTCTGTGCCGCGCGCCGTTCGCTGACCTCGGGCACGGCCAGCATGGCTTTGCAGACGCCGGCCCTGAGCAGCGCGATTGCCTTCTCAACGACCGCCGCGCCGTTCTGTCCGTTGCGTTTCGCGCACAGCTCGCCCAGGTTCACGTCGTGGAACAGCGCGGAACAGAGCCCGAACACGTCGCTCTGCGCCAAGCCGCGCTCGAGTTCGCGCCCTTTGTAGCCGACGGCGATGACGCGGTTCAGCCGCTCGGAGCGAACGGCTTCCTCGATGGCGCGAACGGCATCGGGCACGGACCGGACGTTGACCGTGCGCACGCACTTGACGCGGGCCTCTTCCCCGGCAGCGGCGGCGATCGTTTCCAGGTTCACGGCCGCGGCCAATTGCCCCTTCTCCTCGCAGAGGAAGACGCCGATGCGCGGCACGAAATCCTGCATGATCGCCAGCTCGGCGGCGCCCGCCTGCCGGGGCGGCTGGGGTTGCGCCGGGGCGCCGAGCAAAGCCGCGACGTCGGCCACGGCACTGCACGCGTCCACGACCGACTCCGGGATGTCCTGCGGATCGCGAGCGGCGCCGGCCGCGAAAACCCCGGCCCGCGACGTGCGGGACGGGGCGAATTCCGAGGTGGCGACGAACCCGTCGGGCGTGAGGTCGACCCCGATCTTCTCCGCCAGCGCGGGCAGTCCCGCGGGCGGGGTCAACCCGACCGAAAGCACGAGCAGGTCGAATTCCTGCTGCCGCAGCTCGCCGCCGTCGAGCCCGTACTCGACCAGAATGTTGCCGGTCCGCTTCAATTCCCTGACGGTCGACACCGCGCAGCGGACGTACCGCACGCCGTACTGATTCCGGGCCTGCTCGTAGTAGCGCTCGTAGTCCTTCCCCATGGTGCGAACGTCCATATAAAAGACGGAAATCTGCTGGCCGGGGCAGCGGGCCTTGGACAACGTGGCCTGTTTGGTGGCATACATGCAGCAGACACTGGAACAGTACGGCCGCCCGCACGTGATATCGCGCGAACCGACGCACTGCAGGAACGCAACCCGCTCGGGGGTCTTCTCGTCGGACGGGCGCCAGGGGATCCCCTGCGTGCGGCTCCAGGAATTCAGCATCCACTCGTACTGCAGGCTGGAGACGACGTTGGGGTACCGCCCCATGCCGTACTCGCCCTTGAGCCGGCCGTCAAAGGGTTCGAAGCCCGGGGCCAGAACGACAGCGCCGACCTGCAGCGTGCGCGGTGCGGGTTCGCCGTCGAGCCGGACGGCGCCGGGTTCACAGACATCCACGCACTTGCCGCACCGCGTGCAGGCGTCGCGGTCGATGACGTAGGAGCGCGGAATCGCCTGCGGGCACGGCAGGTAGATGGCGCGCCGCGTCTCGAGGCCCGCGCTGTGCGCGTCGGAGACTTCGACGGGGCAGACGTCCACGCATTTGCCGCACCGCGTGCACGTTTGCGGGTCCACATGCCGCGGGGTCTCGACAACCGTCACCTCGAAGTTGCCGGGTTCGCCGCGCATGGCGTCGAGTTCGCAGTGGGTGAGCAGTTCGACGTCGTCGTGGAATTCGCTTTCGTAGATCGGGCAGCAGGACTGCGGGCGCGGGTTCATGAAGCAGACCCCGCAGGAATTCGTCGGGAACTGGCGTTCCAGCAGCGGGAAGAAACCGCCGATCGCGGGCTTGCGTTCCAGCACGGAGACGTGATGCCCCTTCTCGGCCAGCAGGAGCGCCGCCTGCATGCCGGCTATGCCGCCGCCGACCACCAAGACGTCTCGATTCATCCGTTACTCCAGCATTCCGTGCGCGCGCAGCATCGGTTCCGGGTCCACCATGTGCTTCATCCACCAGACGTTGCGGCCCGGCACGTCGAACGCCACGCCCATCAACTCCGTGAAATACAGGACCGGTATCTTCGGGCTGTTCCTGCCCGTCTGCTTCATGTCCAGATTGATCTGGCACAGCCCGCAACTGCTCATGATGCAGTCGGCGCCGGCCTCGACGGCACCCACGCAGATCTTGTCGGCCAGGTCCTTCGCGATCTTGCCGTGTGTCATCGCAAGGTCCGCGCCGCAGCAGTCGACCTTGTAGGACCAGTCCTGCGCGCGGCCGCCCAGCGCCTCGACGAGTTCATCGAGGAACATCGGGTTCTCGTGATCGCCCATCCGCACGATCTTCGGATTGCGGACCAGCGCGCACCCGTAGTACGACGCCACCTTCAGCCCGGCCAGCGGCTTCCGCACGTGGCCGGCAACCTTCTCCAGGCCGACCTGCTCCAGCAGCACCTCATGCATGGCCTTCACCTGCAGGCCGCCCTTGTACTCGAAGCCGATGATCCGCTGCAGCTGCTGCTTCTTGGCCGGATCGCTTTCCAGCGCGTGCTGCGCGCGCTTCACGGCGTTGAAGCAGCCCGGGCACGGAATCGCCAACGGCAGGTCCAGCTTCTGGGCCTGCGCGATGTTGCGCGCCGGCAACGCCAGCCCGAGCAGTTCGCTGAGGCAGTGGGCCGCCGCTCCGCCGCAGCAGTTCCAGTCGTCGATCTCGGTCAGCTTGACGCCCAGCCGCTCAAAGACGGCGTGCAGGCTGAGGCTGTATTCCAGGCCCGTGGAATGGGCGGTGCATCCGGGATAGAATGACACTTCCGTCGTCATCGTGGTCAGGCCGCGGTGTACGGCTCCATCGTTATGCGCGAATCGCACAACGCTGAGCCGCTCACGACTGGCCGAGCTCGCCTTTCGTCTTGTACCCCTCGCGATAGAGGCGCCAAATCTCTTCGATGCCGTCGATCTGCTTGGGGATGAAAGGCAGCTTCCCGCGGGCCATGAGCGCCAGGCCGGAAGGCAGGTTTGAGAACAGGTCCAGGCTCCGCAGCATGTGAGGGATGAAGAACGTCACCTCATGCAGCCGACCCCAGAGTTTCACGTTGCGGACGAACTCTTCGTGCAGGACAACCACGGTGCGCTCGGCCTCGTGGGCATAGCCGGCTTCGCGCGACATTTCGCGGAGGGTGTCGAACACCGCACTCATGTCCACGTCATTGGGACAGCGTGCGCCGCAGGTCATGCAGGAAACGCAAAGCCAGATCGCGTGGCTCTTGAGCACTTTCTCCCGTTCTCCGTACTGGATCATGCGGATGACGGTGTTGGGCTTGTAGTCCATATAGGCGGCAACGGGACAACCGACGAAGCATTTCAGGCACTGGTAGCAGGCATGAATATCCTGCCCGCTGCGCTTCATCACCTCGTCGGCAAAAGTCTTGTCGGCCTTCATCCGGTGTCCGCCCTCGGGCAAATCGTCAAATTTTTGACATTTCCATACGCTATCGCGTCCGCGCGAAACTGTCAAGAACAAGACGAGACTTTTTTTTGGCCGCAAGGGTCGCAACGCCACGCAGGGCCGGAAGGCGCGGCCGGAGGGCTAATGCCCGACGGCCCTCAGCGCAGGCCAAGGGCAGCGGTCTTGGCCCCCGGGCCGGCGTGTTGCGCCGCTGTTCCGCGAAAGACGGCACACGCAGGTTCAGGCTAAGCGGATGAGGCCGGAGCGGTCGAATTCGCCGATGCGGGCGGGGTTCAGGCCGCGGGCGCGGGCCGCCCGCAGGAAGGCGGCGGCCCGGTCCGCCGGCAGGGCCAGAGCGAGTCCGCCGGAGATCTGCGGGTCGCACGCGAGAAGGCCGACACTCTCGTCGAGGGCGGGATCGATCTGGAGTCGGTGCGCCGCGGCATCCTTGTTCTTGTAGGCACCGCCGGGCACCAGTCCGTTCCGGATGTGCCGAATAGTCTAGCACGCCGGCGAATGCAAGCGCATAATGGCGGCCTCGGCAAGGAGGAAGAACGGCATTGTCCGCCCGGACATGGCAGCAGGCTGCGGACGCCGCAACGCGGGGGCTTGTCGCGCTCGCGCTGCGGTCGGAATCGGCGGGAAGCGCGATTGTGCGCCTGCTGAGGAGTTGCCGCCGGGTGCCCCCCTTCAAGGCGCTCTGGTGGCGTCTGTTGGAGGAACTGCCGGCGCGCGCGCTGGCCGGCGGCCGCGGGTTCAGATGGCTGGCGGTTCCGCCGACCCGGGCCAAGATCCGCGTTCAGATCGGCGGACTGTTCAAGGAGATGTACTTCAAGCGCGTGCGTTACGAGGCGCAGACGGCTGACTTCATGGCTTCGGCACTCAGGCCGGGCGACGCGTTCCTGGATATCGGCGCCCTCTACGGCTACTTCACGGCGCTGGCGGCCAGCCTGGTGGGCCGTCACGGACGCGTCTACGCCTTTGAGCCCAACCGACAGCTTCTTGGGCACCTGCGAGCCATGGTGGCCAAGAACCGTTTTGGGCCACGCGTGGTCCTGAGCGATATCGCGCTGTGCGACACCAACGCCGATGACGTTCCCTTCTATCTCTCGAACGTGCCGGACAACGCGGGGATTTCCCGGCTTGCCGCATCTGAGGCGGACCTGGCCGCGGGCCGATTCTCCGAGAAGAACGTCATACGCGTCGCGACGCGCACGCTGGACAGCCTGGTTCACGAATGGGCGATTCCGCGGCTGGACATGGTCAAGATTGACGTCGAAGGCCAAGAGGCCCGGGTGTTGACGGGCATGGCGGGAACGCTGAAGCGTTCGGCGCCGCGCCATGTGATTTGCGAGACGGAAGCGGACGGGGCTGTTGCGGCCCTGATGCGATCCCACGGGTACGCCGCGTCCATGCTGGAACACAAACGCTGGGACCCTGAAGGGTTCGGAAACGTTCTGTTCACACGCGAGGCAACCGAACGGAACGGCGCGTCAGGTTGACCGACGGCCGGGCGGCCGATCGAGTGCAGAGACGATGCCGCGCACCGCGCTGGCGGCGCGGCGGATCTCGTCCTCCGTATTCCGGAACCCTGGCGACAGGCGGACGACCGGCGCCGAACCGCCGCGCGGCCTGAACTCGCCGAACAGGAGGGCGGCCATGAGCGCACCCATCACGAACCCGATGATCTCCGGCCGGATATACTGCACGGCCCGCGCGCGATGCAGGCCCACCGCGCCCGCGATGTCCCGCTCGAAACACGCCACGCAGATCCCCGCGTTCGGCGGGTTGCCGAGTTTCTGAAGCAATACGGCGATGAGCCCGATGAAGCTCCCGACTGCGAGGATTCCGGCCCTTGAGGCGAAGAACCGGGTGACACCATCGCGCACACTCCCCGCTGTATGGGTCATGTCCTCCTCCTTATCAAAGCAGCTCTCGGCTGGATATCACCGGCGTAGGGAGTAGGCCGGGCGTCCTCGCCCGGCCATGCAGGAAGATGTACTCAGCAGAAACCCTGAATGCGAAGCAACGAGATCTGTCACGGGCAGCCAAACAAAAGCGCAGTACAAGATCCGGTGTGTGTGATTCTGGCGGGATTCTGGACATGGCAAGCGTTCTGACTCTGCGTGCAGCGGATGCCACCCGACCGGTCTTATCCCCACACGGGTTCTCGTCTCAGCTACACCCTCCTGCGTTGCGGCTCAAGACTCCGATTCGCCGTGGAATCTGGCACCGGGGGCGGGGATGTCAAGGGGAATGTCCGCGGGACATTTGATTTTTCCGGGAACGTTTGTCCGCTTTCAGGCGTCTAATCCACCAGAACCGCCGATACCCGGAGGTGGAGAATGTCTGTCTGGAACCGATTATCGCTGCTGATGCTGGTTGCGGGGCTTTGCCGACCGGTTTATGGCGCCTATCTGGAGTCCGATTACTCAGCGGGGCAGCCCGTTCAGCCGCCCGAGCCGCCCGAGCCGCCCCGCCGAGAAATTGCACCGCCGCCGGTTGGAGGGGGCGAGGCGGTGCGGCGGCAGGTGCGGGGGGTGGAGGTTGGCGCCCCGTTTTCACACCGCGCGCTGACCGTGTTCCCCCTGTTTCGAGCCGGAGCGGGGCGGCCGGGCGGCACAGGGACGCTTGATGAGGCGCTCGATCGCGGGTGGCTGACGATCCGCGAAAAGGAGAGCGCGCATGTGCCCGAGGTGGCCGTGCGCAACCACTCGGACCATGAGGTGTTCCTGATGGCGGGCGAGGTCATCCGCGGCGGCAGGCAGAACCGGATCATCCGGGACGACGTCCTGCTGCCGGCCCGGTCGGATTTCGTGTTCGTGCCCGTTTACTGCGTCGAACGGGACCGGTGGGCGGGGGACGAGCCCGGTTTCGAGAGTGCGGGCGTGCTTGCCCACCCGCGCCTGCGCGAGTACTCTACCCGCGGCGCTGAGCAGGGCGAGATCTGGCGCGAGGTCGACGAGCAGCTCCGGCGCGCGAACGTTGCCTCGCCGACCCTCGACTACCAGCGCGTGTACGAAGATGCGAGGGTAAGCGGCGAATTGGACGCCTGCATCAGGCAGTTCCGCCGGCGCTGGCCGCGGCGAACGGTCGGAGCGGTCTTCACGCATGGGAACCGCATCGTATGCGCCGACATCTTTGCCGATCCCCGCGTCTTCTCGCAGCTCTGGGAGAAGCTCTGCCGCTCACAGGCCGTGGATTATCTTGTGCGGCCGGCGCCCGCGTGGGGCGGGATCACGGCGCAGGACGTGCGCGCGTTCCTGAACGGCGTGTATGACGCCCACTTCAGCGACCGGCACACACCCGGGCTCGGACGCCTGGTCCGAATCAGCGGCCCGGTCGCAGGGTCGGCCCTGGTACGGGACGGGGAATCCGTCCACACGGCGTTGTTTCCCGGACACGCGGTCCGACCCATGCCGATGAGAGAGGAACGGGAATAAGGAGGAAAGAACGATGAAGCGAACGTTATCCGCAGGCATCCTGCTAGTGGCTCTGCTGGCCCTCGACGCGTACGGTTCGGGCATGCTCATTCCGAAAGACGAGAGCATACCGCCCCTGGCGATCAAGCACCAGCGGGTCCGGATCCAGATCAAGAACGGGGCCGGCGACATTCACATTGAGCAGGTTTTCCAGAACAGCGTCGACCGCGACCTGGAAGCCACCTACGTGTTTCCGCTGCCGGAAGACGCGAGCATCGGCGAGTTCGCCATGTACATCAACGGGAAGCGAATGAGCGGGGAGCTGGTCGAAAAGGACAAAGCGCGGCGCATTTACGAGGACATCGTCCGGCGCATGAGGGATCCCGGGTTGCTGGAGCACATGGGCGGGCGCCTGTTCAGGATGCGGGTCTACCCCGTCCCGCGGCTGGGCGAACAGCGGATCGAGATTTCCTATTCGCAGGCGCTGCCGTACGAGGCCGGCCTTTACAAGCTGGTCTACCCGCTGAAGACCGCCGAGCGCGCATCGCGCACGCTCGACGACTTCACCGTCAGCGCGCAAATCCGGTCCACGGTCCCCATCAAGAACGTCTACTCGCCCTCGCACAAGGTCGGCATCAGCCGCAAGGGCGAGCACGAGGCGACGATCGGGTTCGAGGAAGACAAGAGCGTACTGGACCGGGACTTCGTGCTCTACTACGGGGTATCGGAGAAGGCGTTCGGCCTGAATCTGCTGACGCATGCGGTCAAGGACGAAGACGGGTTCTTCATGATGCTGTTGAGCCCGGAAGTCGCCCCGCCCAAGGACCAGGTCATACACCGGGACATCGCCTTTGTGATCGACACATCGGGCAGCATGGCGGGCGACAAGATGCGGCAGGCGCGCGAAGCGCTGAAGTACTGCGTCAACCGGCTGAACGAAGGGGACCGTTTCAACGTGATCCGGTTCAGCACCGACGTCGATGCGTTGGACGGCCAGTTGCTGGCTGTGAACGACGAGAACCGGAAGATGGGGCTGGCGTTCGTCGAAAAGATGACGGCACGCGGCGGGACGGACATCGGCAGCGCGCTGCTCCTGGCGCTGGGGGCCAAGCGTGACGCGCAGCGCCCCTACACGATCGTGTTTCTCACCGACGGCAAGCCGACCATCGGGGAGACGGATCCCGAGCAGATTGTGGCGAACGTCGCGAAGAATCTCGGGGCACGAACGCGGCTGTTCGTATTCGGCGTGGGCGAGAAGGTGAACATCCATCTGCTCGACAAGCTCTCGGGCCAACACGGCGGCACGTCCCAGTACGTGAAGCCCGACGAAGACATCGAAATGGAGGTCTCCGCCTTTTACGACAAGATCAGCCATCCGGTCCTGACGGAGCCGAAGGTGGTCGTCGAGAAGCTGCAGGTGAAACACCTTCACCCGCAGGCGTTGCCGAACCTGTTTTCGGGCGGCCAGCTCACGCTGTTCGGCCGTTACGCGGGCGACGGGCACGTGGCGATCCGGCTCACGGGCGAGGTGAACGGGCAGGCGCGCGAGTTCGTGTATGAGGCGGATTTCCCGGCCCGGAACGCGGACAACGACTTCATCCCCCGGCTGTGGGCGACACGCCGGGTCGGCTACCTGCTGGATCAGATCCGGCTGCACGGCGAGGAGCAGGAGTTGAAAGACGAGGTGCTGCGCCTCAGCCAGGAATACGGGATCATGACCCCGTACACCTCCTATCTCGTGCTGGAGGACGACAAGGCGTACGAAACGCACGGGGTTGCCAGGCGCGAACGGGTCTGGAAGTCCGGCTTCACGGCCAGCGGCCGGGCCGCGGCCCCGGCGCCGACGCGCGGGGCGGAGCCGGCCGCCAGCGCGCCCGTGCCGGTCTTCGAGGCGGACGCCGGCGCCGCGCCGGAAGCGCTGAGCGTACAGGGCGTCAGCGGCAAGGCGCAGGTCGTCGGCGGACGCGATGAAGAGGTGCGGGACTATTTCAGCCGCCAGGACGGCGCCGACGCGATCGAGCTGAGCGAAACGATCGAGCGCTACAAGCAGAAAGAAGACGCCTCGGGACGGGTCGCGGCCAACGTCCGTCATGTGGGCGGCAAGATCTTCTATCTCGTCAACGGCGTGTGGGTCGACCGCGACTACAAGAAAGGCATGAAGGAGACGAAGGTGGCCTACGCAAGCGAAGCGTATTTCAAGCTGCTGGCCGAGAAGCCGGAATTGAAGAAGTATCTGGCGCTCGGCGAGAAGGTGATCGTGTGCGTCGACGCCGAGCGCGCGGTCGTGGTGGAGCCGGCGGACTAGCGGCCAGCCGAGGCGGGCGACCAAGCCGTTGACTTCCCGGGCAGTCGCCGGTCGACATTCTTCCTGGACATGTGAACACGCGACGCACGATAGTCCCGGATGGTGCGTAGAGAAGAGTACGTAGGAGAAATCCGCGTGGGGTTCGGTGCGCCACGGCAACCGCCACGCGATGGGCGACCTCGCGGTCCGCTTGCGCAAACCAACGCCGACTCGGCGCCTGCAAGTCCCGGGCAACTCCTCATTCCTGCCCCCGTCTGAATCTTCCGAGAAGGCGGGCCAGTCGGGTCCCGAGCCTGAGCCGTCTTCGGAGAGCCAGCACACGCGGCGCCCGGGCGGCGGCCAGCAGCGCGCTTGCCGTCATCGGCCCGAGGAACCGCCACGGATGGCGGCGAAGGTAGTCTTCGTAGAAGCGGACCATGCCAGGACACCACTCTCGGACCACTCTCTTCTCATCCGCCGTAACGAATTTGAAGACGTGGCATTTCCGAAGCTGCAACCGGCCGGCCCGCCCGGCGTGCAGCTGGCCGAACCCCCACTTGCGGTCATAGGTTTGCGCGCACCACGCGCTGCGCCGGCAGTTGTCGTCCCGAATGGCCTCGGGTGTACGGGTCGGCGTGCGCAGACTCGAGCGGTCCCACCAGCCAAGCTTCCGGAAATCCGCAACGAGACGGTCGGGCGCCGTCAGGACGTCTTCGTACAAGACCACGAGGTCGAATCGTGCGCGACCGACGAAGATGCGCTCCAGGATTCTGAACTTCTGCTCCACGGTCCCGTCATCGTCGCGGAAGGATTTGCGGCGCAGACTCACGAAATTGTGATAGGGATGGCGACAGACAAGAACGGTCTTGTCGGGATTGAAGGAGGCGACGTGCCGTTCCAGAGGCACGGCGGCCGTAATGACGCCTTTGACGACGATGTCCGCCGCGTCCGAACCGGGCAGCGAGGGCGCCACTTCCCCTGAGAACAGATCGATCAAAGCGAGCGAGTCTTCCTTCTGGGCAAGCAAATACGTGACCAGCGAGGCCCCGCTGGACTGCATCCCGTAAACGAATATCCTCATGCTCTCATCCCTCGCCCCGCGAATGCTGCGCACCCAGCCTGCGGTACAAGGCTATCGTCTGCGAAATCATGCGTTCCCGGGAAAGCAGTTCGGTGGCCCGCCGGCGGCCAGCCGCACCCATCCGCGCACACTGTGCGGGGTCGTCCATGAGCCGGCGTATGGCTGCGCTCAACTGCAGGCTGTTCTCGGCTTCGACGACAAGTCCTGTCTCGCCGTCGATGTTGATTTCGGCCAGGGGGCCGAAATCCGAGGTAATGAGGGGCAGGCCGCATGCCATGGCCTGCGCCAACGCCGCCGGGCCGGACTCGTGGCTGACGGAAGGCAAGACAAAGCAATGCGCCCGGGCCAAGCACTCCTCAGGGCGCTCGGTATAGCCGGCCAACTGCACCGCATGCCCCAGCCGCAACCGCTCTATCTGCTCAGACAAAGCTTGTCTCTCCTTTCCGACCCCGAATATCTGCAGGCGGGCGCGAGGGTCACCAACCAAGCTGAGCGCCTCGATCAGGTGGGAGTAACCCTTCACCGGATGCAGCCTGCCGAGACTCACCATCTGGAACGGATCCCGGGCAGAGCGCGGGCGCACGCCCGGCCGCGGCTTGAAACGGGCCACGTCGACGCCGTTCCACACGCACGAACAGCGCTCAGCAGGCAATCCCGCCAACGCCCGCCACGTCTCCGTGCAGAACGCTGACTGACTGCACACATGATCGTAGGCGCGCATGGTGTGCCGGATGAGGAAGGAACGAAGCCGGTTGGGGTCGATCTGCGGGGTAATCATGTTCATGGCCAGGCACGGGATACCACACCATCGGCATGCGAGCCCGGCCACTTCGTAGCCGTGTACCGCCACGTGCATAACGTCGACCGGATGGGCACGAAACAGGGCGCGCAGGCGGATCATCTCTCTGATGTTGCCGGCCAGAAGGTGGCACTCGTGCGGCGTGGCTCTGAGGACGAACGCCCGGAGGAGCGCATGCAGGCGGCGATGTGAGCCATGCGGAGGGAGTCCCCGCGCAGCCGGCGTCGAATCGAGCCCGGGACTCTGCCCCCGCCTCGCGCGGACCCAGGCCACGCGCGGCACCCCCTCATCACCCAATTCAGCCCACAGTTGCGAATCCCTGACGCCGAACACGACCACTTCGTGCCCCGCCTGCCTGACGCCGAGCACCAGAGACTTGAGATAAATCTCAGAGCCGCCCCAGTCTTCGACCGAGGTGAAAAAGCCTATGCGCATGACCGTGAGTCCTTCGACTGTCGCGCCGTTGCTGGATACTGGCCTGCCCCTGCGGTGTGGGTACGTCGGACGCAGGTTACCAGCAAGAGAGCCGGCGCATCAATTGCTGATTTCCTGTCTCGCGTGATAGGGCGAAGCCCCGGTGCCCGCGCACGCCTCGCCGCCGAGCTTGAAGGGGGAGACGTTTGTCTGTACCCTGTTTTTCCGGAACTTTTTCGGCGCGTGTGGCGTCTAACCCTGTCGAGGAGGCGAAACCGATGAGAACAGCAAGCTTCATGGCGCTTACGGCGGCGGGACTACTGGCTTTCGCAGGTGTGCCGGGCGCGGCCGGGGCCGATGCCGAACAGGTCGGCCAGAAGCGGCAGGCGGCGACCCGGGCCTACAAGGACGGCAACTACAAGGACGCGCTGGCGTCCTACCAGGAGCTGGCGCTCGACCCGGCAAACGATCCGCGTATGGCGGGCCAGGACGTGCAGCAGGCGTTGCAGTGCCTGCGCCGGCTCCAGCGCGTGAACGAGACGGACGCATTCCTCGAGAAGGTCGCGGCCACGCACGCCGCGAGTTGGCCGCTCCTGTTCGCCGCGGCGGAAGGCTATATCGGCGCGCCGCACGACGGCTACATCGTGGCCGGCGCCTTTCAGCGCGGCCCGCACCGGGGCGGCGGGCGCTGGGTCTCCTCGCATGCGCGCGACCGCATCCGCGCGCTCCAGCTCATGGTCCAGGCCCTGCCTCACGCGGAGCGGGAACCGCAGCGGCGCCTGCTCGGCCAGTTCTACCTGCGGTTCGCCCAGATGCTGCTCTACACGCGGCACGGGCAGGACGACTCGTGGCCGCTGCAGGTCCTGAGCGATCTGGCCGAACTGCCGGACTATGAGGAAGGCTACTACCACCGCGGCCAGGCGGTCGGAGCGGCAGTCCATCCCGACGGCACGCCGGTGTTCTACAAGGTCCCGAACGCGTTTGAAAACGCCGCGAGTGACGGCGAACGATGGCGTTGGCTGCTGGTGCAGGCCATGGAAACGGCGCCGGAGCGTACGAACGAGGTCCTCTACACCTATGCCCAATTCCTCCGCCGCCAGTTCGGCGTGCAGACGATGGCCAGCTTCGGGCGTTATTTCCAGCGGGGGCAGCCGGACGACGAGCGCGAGGACGAGAGCGGCACCTACGCGCTGCACACGCTGGGCGAGGACGAGACCATTACGCGGCTGGCGGTCGGCATCCGCCGGTTCAAGCTGCCGGCCGATTTCAACTTCATCAGGCTCTACCGGCGGATAGCCGAGGCGGGCAAGTCGTCCTACGGACGCAACGCCCTGGAGCAACTCGCCCAGATATTCGAGGACCGTCGCCAATACGCCGAGGCCGCCGAGCTGTGGCAGCGCAACATCCGGGAATACGGGAGCACGGCACACAAGCAGCAGCGGCTGGATCAGATCGTGGGGAACTGGGGCCAGTTCGAACCCATCATGAGCCAGGCCGCCGGCAAGGGCGCAACGGTGGAATACCGGTTCCGGAACGGGACGGACGTGCGGTTCGAGGCGCACCGCATTCTCGTGCAGCCGCTGCTCGACGACGTGAAAGCCTACCTGAAATCGAATCCCAGGCAGTTGGACTGGAACACCATCAACATCGGCAATATCGGCTACCGCCTCGTCCAGGACGGACAGGACAAATATCTGGGCAAGCAGGTGGCCAACTGGGAGCTCGCGCTCAAGCCGCGCCCCGCCCATTTCGACAAGCGGACCACCGTGACGACTCCGCTGAGCGAAGCGGGCGCCTATCTGCTCACCGCACGCATGGCCGGCGGCAACACGAGCCGGATCGTGGTCTGGCTCAGCGACACGGCCATCGTGAAGAAACCGCTCGACGACGGCGCCTTCTGCTACGTCGGCGACGCCTGCTCCGGCGCACCCGTCCCCAAGGCGCACGTCGAGTTCTTCGGCTATCGCCAGGAATCGGTCAAGTGGGACAAACTGCTCGGGCGCCACTACAACGTGTTGGTCGACGCGTTCGCGCGCCAAACCGACGAACAGGGCCAGCTCCTGCTGACCAGCAAGGAGCTGCCGCGCAACCACAACTGGCTGATTACGGCGACGACCCCGAACGGGCGGTTCGCCTATCTGGGCTTCTCACACGTGTGGTACAGCCGCTACCATGACCGGGACTATCACGAGACCAAGGTGTTCGTCGTCACCGACCGCCCCGTCTACCGCCCCAAACAACCGGTGAAGTTCAAGTTCTGGGTCCGCCAGGCCAAGTACGACCAGGAGGACAAGTCGTTCTTCGCGAACCAGTCGTTCACCGCACGCATCAACGACCCGAAAGGCGAGAAGGTTTTCGAGCAGTCGTACACGGCCGACGCCTACGGCGGGTTCGACGGCGAATTCCTGTTGCCGGCGGATGCGACGCTCGGGCCATACACCCTCCACATCCCGGGCCGCAGCGGCGGGCATTTCCGGGTTGAAGAGTACAAGAAGCCGGAATTCGAGGTGACGGTTGAAGCGCCGACCGAACCGGTCATGCTCGGCGAGACGGTAACGGCCACGATCACGGCCAAGTACTACTTCGGCGCACCGGTGACTCAGGCCAAGGTCAAGTACAAAGTCCAGCGTACCGGCTACAGCGCGAACTGGTACCCGATCGGCATCTGGGACTGGTTCTACGAGCCCGGCTACTGGTGGTTCGCCTACGACTACACCTGGTACCCCGGCTGGAAGGAATGGGGCTGCTTCCGCCCGCCTTTCTGGTGGTGGCCCGCGCGGCGCGATCCGCCGGAACTCGTGATGGAGAACGACGTGGAGATCGGCGCGGACGGCACCGTAACGGTTGAGATCGATACGGGGCTGGCCAAGGAACTGCACGGCGATACGGACCACCAGTACGAACTGACGGCCGAGGTCGTCGACGAATCGCGGCGCACCATCGTGGGGCAAGGCAAGGTCCTGGTCGCCCGCAAGCCGTTCAAGGTCTACGCCTGGGTCGACCGCGGGCATTACCGGGTCGGCGACACGATCCGCGCCGACTTCTCGGCCCAGACCCTGGACAACAAGCCGGTTCAGGGCAAGGGCACGCTGACGCTGTTCAGGATCTCGTACGGCAAGAACCGCGAGCCGCAAGAGACCGCCGCGCAGACCTGGCCGCTCGACACCGACGCGCAGGGCAAGGCGCAGCTCCAGATGCAGGCCTCCCGCGCCGGCCAGTACAGGCTCGCCTACACGGTAACCGACGCGAAGGGCCACGCGATCGAAGGCGGCTACGTCTTCGTGATCCGGGGCGAAGGGTTCGACGGAGCGGCGTTCCGGTTCAACCCGATCGAGCTTGTAACCGACAAACGCGAGTACGCCCCTGGCGAAACGGCGCGGGTAATGGTGAACACAGACCGGGTCGGCGGCACGGTCGTGCTGTTCGTGCGGCCGGCCAACGGCGTGTACCTGCCCCCGCGGATTATCGCCATGCAGGGCAAGAGCACGGTGCACCAGCTCGCGATCACGAAGAAGGACATGCCGAACTTCTTCATCGAGGCCTTCACGATCAGCGACGGCAAGGTGCACGGCGACACGCGCGAGATTATTGTGCCGCCGGAAAAGCGCGTGCTGAACGTCGACGTCCAGCCCTCGGCCACGGCGTACAAGCCCGGCGAGCAAGCGAAGCTGCGGGTGAAGCTCACCGACTTCTTCGGCCAGCCCTTTGTCGGGTCGCTGGTCATGAGCCTGTACGACAAGTCGGTGGAGTACATCTCGGGCGGCTCGAACGTGCCGGAAATCAAGAGCTTCTTCTGGAAGTGGCGCCGGCGCCACACCCGGCACGAGGAGTCGAGCCTGCAGCGCCACTTCAGCCATCTGCTGCGGCCCAAGGAGCGGGGCATGGGCTATCTGGGCGCGTTCGGCCACACGGTGGCCGATGAGCTGGGCGCAGACCTCGACGGGCAGAACGAACAGGCCTACCACCGGCTGGACAGGGCGAAGGGCGGCATGGGCGGCGCACGGCTGATGAAGGCGGCCGCGCCCATGGCCCCGGCCGAAATGAAGGAGGAGGGGCTGGCCATGGCCGATGCGGAAGCCGCGCCGCAGGCGCTGGGCGCGGCCGGCGGCGGCGCGGCGCCCGAACCGCTCGCGCAACCGACCGTTCGGAAGGCATTCGCCGACACGGCGCTGTGGGTGGCGGCACTCGACACGAACCCGGACGGCATCGCGGAGGTCGAACTCACCATGCCGGAGAACCTGACCGGCTGGAAGCTCAAGACCTGGGCGATGGGCCACGGCACGAAGGTGGGCGAAGGGACGAGCGAAATCGTCACAAAGAAGAACCTGATGCTGCGCATGCAGGCGCCGCGCTTCTTTGTTGAGAAGGACGAGGTCGTCCTGTCGGCGAACGTCCACAACTATCTCAAGACGGACAAGACCGTGAAGGCTCGACTGGCGCTCGACGGGCCGTGCCTGGAAGCCATGACGCAGACGGAACAAAGCGTCATCGTGGCGGCCGACGGCGAGAAGCGGGTGGACTGGCGCGTGAAGGTCGTGAAAGAAGGCGAGGCGGTCATCCGGATGCTTGCCCTTACCGACGAAGAATCGGACGCGATGGAGATGCGGTTCCCCGTCTATGTGCACGGCATGCTGAAGACCGAGTCGTTCAGCGGCGTTGTCCGCCGGGAGCAGGGCAGCGCGGCGATTACGGTCAAGGTGCCGGCTGAACGCCGGATCGACGAATCGCGGCTCGAGATCCGTTACTCCCCTTCCCTGGCGGCGGCCATGGTGGACGCGCTGCCCTACATGGTGGAGTATCCGTACGGCTGCACGGAACAGACGTTGAACCGGTTCCTGCCGACGGTCGTCACCCAGAAGATCCTGCTGGACATGGGGCTGGAACTCAAAGCCATCCGCGAGAAGCGCACGAACCTGAACGCGCAGGAAATCGGGGACGACCCATCCCGCGCGAAGCAATGGAAACGCTGGAATCGGAACCCGGTCTTCGACGAGGAAACGGTCCGCGACATGGTGCGCGAGGGGGTCAAGCGGCTGACGGCGATGCAGCTCGCCGACGGCGGCTGGGGCTGGTTCTCCGGCTGGGGCGAACGCGCCTACCCGCACACGACCGCCTACGTGGTGCACGGCCTGCAGGTGGCGCGCGAGAATGATGTCGCCCTGCCGGCCGGCGTCCTGGAACGCGGCGTCGAGTGGCTGGCGGCCTACCAGGCCGATCAGATCCGCCGGCTCAAGAACGCGCCGACCGAGACGGACCCCTGGAAGCGGCACGCCGACAACCTGGACGCGTTCGTCTACATGGTCCTGGTGGACGCGGGCAAGCCCGACGCGGACATGCGCGAGTTCCTGTACCGCGACCGCAACGACCTCTCGGTCTATGGCAAAGCCATGTTCGGCCTCGCCCTGCACAAGCAGCAGGAGCCGGACAAGCTGAACATGATCATGCGCAACATCGAGCAGTATCTGGTGCGCGACGAGGAGAACCAGACCGCGTGGCTGAACCTGCCGAACGGGCACTATTGGTGGTGCTGGTACGGGAGCGAGTTCGAGGCGCACGCCTGCTACCTGAAGCTGCTCGCCCGCACCGACCCGAAAGGCTGGAAGGCGGCGGGGCTCGTGAAGTACCTGCTGAACAACCGCAAACACGCCACGTACTGGAATTCGACGCGCGACACGGCGTTGTGCATCGAGGCGATGGCCGACTACATGCGGGCCAGCGAAGAACACAAGCCGGACCTGACCGTCCAAGTCCTGATCGACGGCCGCCTGCACAAGGAAGTCCGGATCACCGCCGAGAACCTGTTCACCTTCGACAACACGCTCGTGCTCGAGGGCGACGCGGTCGAAACCGGCGAGCACCGGATCGAATTCCGGAAGCAGGGATCCGGCCCGCTTTACTTCAACGCCTACCTGACGAATTTCACGCTGGAAGACTTCATTGCGAAGGCCGGGCTGGAAGTGAAAGTGAACCGCAAGCTCTACAGGCTGGTGAAGGTCGACAAGGCGGTCCAGGTCGCCGGCTCGCACGGCCAGGCCGTGGCGCAGAAAGTGGAGAAGTACGAACGCCGGGAGCTGGCCAACCTGGCCACGCTCAAGAGCGGGGATCTGGTGGAAATTGAACTCGAGATCGAAAGCAAGAACGACTACGAATACCTGGTCTTCGAGGACATGAAGGCGGCGGGTTTCGAGCCGGTCGAGGTCCGCAGCGGGTATGCGGCGAACGGGCTGGGGGCCTACATGGAACTGCGCGACGAGCGCGTGGCGTTCTTCGTACGCTGGCTGGCGCGGGGCACGCACAGCGTCGCGTACCGCATGCGCGCGGAGATTCCGGGCCGGTTCAGCGCCCTGCCCGCCCGCGCCTACGCGATGTATGCGCCGGAACTGAAAGGCAACTCCGACGAGATCAAGCTCGGGATCGAGGACTGAGCAGACCTCCTCGTCCATGCCGAGAGCCGGGCCTTGTCAAACGGCTCACGCTATCGGCTGCAAAGCCGGAAACAACGGGGAGTCTGCGAACCCGGCACCAGCCCGATCTATTCATGATCATCTGCCGCCATCGCGCAAAGGGACTTCAAGGCGCCGGTTCTGAGCCATTCCATCGCCTTCTCGTAGTCCTCGTTGGTGTCGAACTCGATCCAGCCGTTCTCTATCTTCATAGCCGCAACCGAATGCCCGTCGTCAATGAGGGCTTGGAGCATATCGGTCATGTACGCCGTCCGCAGCGGCCGCCCTGATATCTGCCATGGCGCATCCCAGAACCTGTCCCTGCAGCGCGACCAGACGCTCTTGAGCTGCTTCACACCCGCGGCCGAGAACTTGAGCAGCCCGACGTATCGCGCGTCTATCTCCGCTGCGTCCGGGGACGGCTTGCCGAGGGAGACAACGCGGGACTCGCCTTCGATACGGAGGCTCTCGGTGTCGAACGTCGTGTCCCCGTATCGCATCTTCCAATATCTTTCCCACATCGTGTCGACCACGACGACGATATCCCCTGCGGCGTCCAGGAGACGCGTCAGCACACTGGCCTCGAAGACAATGTCCGCGTAGGAGACCACAACGTCTCCGGCCAGGCTGGGCTCGGCACAGAAAAGCGAGACCACCATATTGGTGCTCGCCCACCGATCATTGACGTAGTACGCGATTCCCGGATAACGGATCCGGTCTCGAGCATAGCCCTTGACGATCGAAATGTCGTCGATGCCTGCCGCACGGAAGAGATCGACCTGCCTCTTGATCAGGGATTTTCCGGCGAACTCCAGCATGCCCTTGGGCAGGCCGCGCGTGTACTTCTTGAGCCTTGAGCCTTCACCGGCAGCCAGGATGACAGCTTTCATTCCTTTCGTCCCTCATAGCCCGAACAAGCCCTTGACGACGCGCTCGCTGATCTCGGCGGCCCCCGCACCTCGCTCGGGATGCCACTGCACGCCTGCGATCCGCAGCTGCCTGTGGGCAATGCCTTCGACAACGTCGCAGTCCGCGTCAACCGCAAAGACCTTGAAGCACGGCGCGACCTGGGCCCTGGCTACGCCGTGATCGTGATAGTGGGTGACGGCATACTGGCCCTCCAGCCCAAAGACGGGCTCCACAATCGTCACGTTGTGGTTCCGGCCCGGAGTGCGAACGCAGCCCTTCGCCTTTCCGTGAATTCCGGCCGTCACCTTTCCTCCGAAGTACCCGTTCAACTGCTGCATGCCGCGACAGATTCCCAGAATGGGCCTATGCTGCTCCACCATCTGTTTGACCAGCGCGTACTCGATGCGGTCCCTTGCGGGGCAGGAGGCCGGCGAAGGGGCTTCCCGGGGTTCGAACAAGGCCGGGGCGACATCACCGCCCCCGGACAGGACCAGCCCGTCGCAACGCATCCCGTCAAGATAGGCGTCCAGCCGCTCCAGAAAGTTGGACACCGGGCGAAGCCGGACCCCGAGAGACTCGAAGTAGACCGTCAGCGTCTTTTCCAGAACGTCGATCTGGTTTCCGTGACGGTCAACCCCGTCTCTCTGAGAAATGAGCAGGTCAATCATGGAAGTAGCGGTCGGATAGTCCGGCTCCTGCAGTCCAGCGCGATACGCTTCCAAGCCACGATCCTGCCGTAGATACGCTCGCCGCAGCCTATGGCCGCCGGCAGGTCAAACTCGGCGCACCGGATGGCCATATGCGAGGCGACTCCTCCGTATTTCGTCACAAGGCCTTTGATCCCTCTGGCAAAGACCCAGTCAAAGCCGGGGTCCGCTCTGGGCAGTGCGACGATCGCGTTCTCGACGTCAGCCGAATCATCCGTCGCCAGATCGACAATGTCTGCGCTGACCGCGTGCTGAGAGATGAAGTTCGGCCGCGCGTCCTGAATGCTGACGACTTCGAAGTCCTCTTCGCTTCGGATCACCGCCGGAAGCACGAGCCTCGAATTCTCGGCATGCACACTTCTGCTTTTCTCGATCCACAGTCGCCACGATTCCGACGTCTCATCCGCGTCCTCACAGAAGCGGGACAACCGTATAGTGGTCACGTCCAAAAACGACAGCTCGTCGCGCGAGAAGCCCATCTCGCCGCCCGCCTCCGCAAGAAACTCGAGGGCGTCGCTCAACGCGCGCGTGAATTGCAGCTTGAGGCGTTCGCGCTCCGCAATGGCCGACCTCATGAATGCCACGAGCGCCTCAGGCGAGACGGGCTCCAACGGAGTTCCCCGCATGGCCGTGCGGAGTCTTTCCCGGTCCAGCGCCCGATCGACGACGGCGCCCCGTGATCCCGCACCGAACGTTCGCCCGCCGGGCTGTGCGGTCCCCACGAGCCATTTCAGATTCATCCTGTCGTACCGCGGAGCACGTATGTCGTAGGTCCCGGCGCGCAAGTGGCCATACTCGGCGAGAAACTTCTCTTCGCCCAGTTCTCCCGCGGCACAGGCCCGGCAGTCGGCCGCGAAACGCGTGGCGACGGTGGCCACGCTCTCCAGGAAAGCGTTCATCTCCTGTTCTGAGAAGCAACCGGTCGTCACGAGACTTTGAGACAGAGATTTGGCCACGAAGGCGAGCCTGGCTATCGTGGCAAAATGTGTGGTGCCGAGGTCCGCGACACAGGCGAGCAGTTCGAGAAAGCACTCCAGGCCCTTCTGGCTGTCTTGGCGGTTCCTGAACCTGGCAAGCAGGGCGGTCCTTCTCGATTCCAGGGCGGCCAGGTCTTTGCCGCACGTCTGCAGGAGCGCGGGGTAACTCGTGATCGCGCGGCTTGTGAGATCGGCCAAGGCCCGTCGCACCTCATTCACTTCCGCAACAGAAAAGCCGCGCGCCCGGATAGCCCGCAGCTTGTTTTCCAGTCCGAACTCCCAACAGCTCAAGACGATTTCGAATTCGATCTTGTCATGCGCGGTCGGGTCCTCCCGCAGGCGGTCAACGTAGTACGCCTCCAGTTTCGCCGCCGCCCGGTCACTCAGTGAGGTCGGAATGAGGGCACGAAACGCGCAACGCAAGTTGATGTACGGTCTGTTGCCGTACTTCGCCATCAACTGGCGAGGCAGAGAGGTGTATCCGAGCGGAACCAATCCGCGGTTCCATGCGGAGCGGGTGATGACCTCCCGGTAGAGCGAGTAGTCGAGGGGCCGCGGATTGTCACCGATCATCTCCGATGGATTCCAAAACGCCATATCGCTCCACAACGACATGCCGCCCCCGGTCTTCGACGACCGGCGTCTGTACTTGTCCGCATTGTCTCTGACCATGATTTCAAACCGCTGGTCATCCGACTCCCCGCATCGCACGTTCGCCGCCAGGGGTCTGATCTGATAGACAAGGATGGAGCCGTCCGCCTTTTCCGCAAACTCGATGTCGAGAACCATGCCGGGCAGTTGGGCTTCGATTTCGCGGACCGCTTCCAGCAGCCCGTTCCACTCCTGCAGCCGGGTTGCCGCCTCACTCGCCCTGAGAATCCATGCACACTTACTGCTGGCGCCTCCCGTCACGGTGTCGGTCTCACCCGTTTCGTCATCGTAATTCACGACATAGTACGGTGCGTTGTTGCCCAGATTCCGGGTCAACACCACACCACTTCTCTTCACGCCAAGGGTCTGGGCCTGCACGATGATCTGGTTGTCGGGATCCTCGTCACCGGCTCTGGCGTAGGATTGTACGACGCAGTCCATAGCCGAGGCCAACGAAGCCGCGTCCCCGCCGAGCACGCCCTTCACGCTTTCAAATCGACCCGCATTCGAGCGGCTGTAGCCGTCTTCCTCGCGGGCGGAACTTCGGACTACGACCGTTCTGTCGCCGAACTGCGCACCCACGGCCGAGACGATATCGTCGCGGTGGTGTTGATAGTCCTTCACCGTACAGACGAACAACTCCTCAACCCGCGACCGTTTCAGAATCGACTGAAACGATCTCAGCGTATCGCCCTTGGTCGACAACAATCGATTGGCGGCCTGGGGGCTGAACTGCGTGATGGCGCCGACGCAAAAATGACGGGTAAAACGTTCATACTTCAGCGGGTGGGCCGGCGTAGAGCCTCTGAACTGGGCTATGATCGCGTTGCGGGACAGTTGCGAGTAGTATTCGGGTTGGATAATCGTGGCGCCGATACTCTCGATGCAGGCCCGGCCCGGCATCGTCTTCCAGTCGTCGCCGTGAACGACAATGATCTGGGCGTCCGGAAATCTGGCGCGGATGGCGCGCAGATTCTCCGAAGGGTCCATGGACCGCTGCTCCATCACCTCATCGACGCAAACGAGGGCCTCCAGCACACTTCGGCGCTCGTCGTAGTTGCACACGTTGATCCCCTGCCACAAGTGGCAGGCTTCGTCTGAGATCAACCCGCAGATATGGTAGTCCGAATTCTCGCGCGCCGTCGTCAGCAGCCGGATATGGCCGTAGTGCAGCAGATCGGCCATGACGAAGCTGTAGGCCACCCGTCCGTAGGGCGTGCTCATGCCAGAAGCCCCCTGATGTACTCGCCGCCCACTCGCGAACTCGATCCGAAGTTGTAGATGTACGCGTCGCGGGCCTCGGTTATCCGGGACACGTACGCGTCCTTCTGATCCAGCATCTCCGAAATGACCCTGTCGATTTCGTCAAGGCGATCCGGCGGCAGGACCCGGCCGATCTTGTGCCGGATCCCCACGTCGATCGGTTCGATGCCGAGATCGCGATACCGCTCATTCACGATCTTCTGGGGTACATCGATGAAGAGCACGGGCCGCCCCGTGCCGAACGCGTACTCATAGGCGAACCCTGACCAATCACTGATGAGAAGGTCGGAGCCCAGCACCGCCTCCGTCGAGGCAATGTCGTCTGCAAACACGTAATTCTCCCTGCCCGCGAAAGCGGCGTGCAGTCTGTCGAGAACATGCGGGCTCTTCCGCCTTGTCATCGGGTGCGGCCGCACGACAGTCCGGTACCCATGCCGCAGAAGCGCATCGACGAGTTCCATGCCGCAGAGATTCAGGAGGCTCGTGTCGCCCCAGGAGGGCCCCACCAGAACCGTGGCCCTGGCGGCCCGCTCTCTCGATGCGGCGGCCGTCCAGGCCGCGTACTCCCCGTGGACCTTCTCAACCCGATAGTACCCGAAATTGACGAGGGCCTTCCTGGGCAAGCCGTAGATCTCCTCCTGGCGGCGGATCTCTTCGTTATGGTGGGGCCCCACGCAGAATATCGTGTCATAGTGGAACAGGGCTCCGTAGCGGATGACGGGAAACGAACTACCGATGTTGTGGAACATGTAGATATGGTGCGTGCCGCGTTCCGAGCGCCGCACGTGGAATCTGTGCAGATCCGGCATGGTCATGATCAGGACCCTGGAATTGAGCGAGACGGTGAAGAAGGCCAGCAGAGACTTGATGTAAAAGGGGAGGATGTCCGGCCTCTTCCGCGCCAGGATCGGATCGTTCGCGGCCGAGGTCACATAGCACACCTTCAGCCCCTGCCGTTGCGTCAAGTCATCGATCAGCCCTTCAAAGAAGGCATAAGAGGCGATGTCTTCGGCGTAGAACACAATCTCCCTGTCCCGTTTCGGCACGCCGTTGTAAAAGCGCCAGAACGAGCGGAGTTCCCTACAGAAGTTTGTGAGTGTCCCGGGCATCGCCTATCACGCGCGCTCCCTGGAGGAGATCCTCGACGACCCAGTCCGGGGCATTCGGTGTGCCGGCCAGTTCCTCTGCGGTGGCCGGGCCGTGTCCCGTACGCACGAGCACGGTCCGTGCGCCGAGGGCTTTCCCGGCGAGGATATCATCGGCCCTGTCGCCGACGACAAACGAACGATCCGGCCGGATATCCGGATATCGCTGCATGCTCTGCAGGAACAGCCCGGTGCGGGGCTTCCGGCACGGGCAGTTGGCGTCACGGGCATGGGGACAGCAGAACTCATCATCTATGCGGCCACCGGCGCGTTCCTCAATCAGGGCCCGCATTCTTTCCGACACGGCCTGATATCGCTCATAGGTCAAGTCGTTCTCGGGGTTGCTGATTCCGGCCTGATTCGTCACGACGATGACCCGGCAGCCCATGTCATTGAGTTGGCGCACGCCTTCCGCAGCGCCGGGCAGCAATCGGACCTTCGCCGGTTCGTTCACGTTGGGAAACGGAAGGTTCTCGATAATCGTGCCGTCCCGGTCCAAGAACACCGTCAGCGTCTTCGTATGGACCCCTCCGCTCATTCGCGCTCGCCTGCACCCAGAAGTTCATGGAAGACGAGATTCGTGAGTGCCGGATGCATCTTGTAGTATGTCTGTCCGCCCGCGGGCTGTTTCTTGGCCTGAAATCTCCCTTCCTTTGCGAACCTGCTGACAACCTGCACCAGGAGCTCCGACCGGATGTGCGCGCTGTACAAGGGCGCTATCGCGTTGTTTTCCAGCTCCGGGCGAGGAAACCGGCGCCGGGCAATCAGGTCGCCCTCGTCAATCGCCTCACTCATGAAGATGGCCGATGCCGCACATCGGGCCCTTTCTAAAACCGCCCATTCGATGCAATGGCTGCCTCGAAAGCCGGGGAGGTCGCCCGGGTGAACATGTATGAACCGCTTTCCTGTCGACAACATCTCTTTCCTCAGTATCCCGCCGCCGCCAAAGATGAAATAGGACGGCGCACCGGCCCTGACGGCACGCACGACCCGTTCGTCGTTGATGGACGGTGCCCGGACGCGCAGGGTCTCGATTCCGTTCGTCGCCAGGGTCTGGAGAACCGGCTCGTCAATGTCAAAGCTGGCGTATTTTTCAGGCCGGCGGTATTCCACGCCGTCGACCGCATTCCGGCTATGATCGGGATCATACAGGAAGTACTTCCTCTCCTCGAATGCCGCGCGGATCACATCAGCGACGCGTCCAAGTTCGCCGTCTTGAAACCGGGGCGTCCCCCGGCCCTCCTTCTCGAACACCACGGCCAATTCCGGCAGCAGGGAATTTCGCACAAGCTTCTGCACGTATGCTCGTGATCGGCGATTATCGACCAGGAGAAACCCGATATCCTTGACTAGCATACAGCCTCTGCATTTCTCGTTTCTCAACCGCCAGGGAATAGAGCATGAGCTTCGAGAGTTCCGGGCTGAATTCATCGAGGGGGAAACGAATCAAGAGATCGTTCAGCTTCAGCAACGTGTTCAGAATCGCCAGACACGGCACTCGCGCGTAGCAACCCGCAAGTGCCGCCGCCAGCAGGACGTAGTTCTCGACCTGCGTGTATTCCCCCTCGGCGGCCGATCCCTGCGGGGCCGCATAGCGCGCGTAGACTCTGCCCGTGATCTCAAAGCGCGCCGCCAGGAACCGGAGGTACTGCTCCGCCCGCTCGAATGAATCAGACGGCGCCTCCGCAGTGCCGACAGCCAGGCATGCAGCCCGAAGCGCGTCCTGCGTTGCGCCGCTCCACGGGTCAGCCAGTCTGGACCAAACCTGGCCGCTCTCGGCGTCCCCGCGATTCAGCAGGAAAGCATTGACGTACTCCGCGAGGATGCCATTCGGGAAAACGGGTGCGTTTCCGGCGCACAGGCCCTGAATGGCCTCTTCCCTACTGTAGGGGTAGAATATCATTTCGCCAACATGCCTCGTTCTGCCCGGTATGTCACCGCGTCGGTTGTGGTGCGTCACTAGACAGCGTCCAGCCACACCACGAGCCGATTCGTATCATAGACGCTGCGATAGCTCGATGTCACGCGTTCCCCGTTGACTTGAAACAGATCACGGACCTCGTCGAGATGCTGTCTGAGCTCCGGCCGCCTGTATTCGCCGGGATGACTCTCAAACAACAGACGACCGCCACTGGCAGTCAAACTCCGTATTCTCTCGATGTATCGCCGGAAATCGGGCCGCATGTTGCCGTCAAACGTATGGTGATTCGCCAGCGACAACACGAGCGAGTAGGGGCCCGACAGATCGGCATCCTCGAAAGAGGAGCACAGGAACGACACGTTGTCCGCTCCGTCGAACTCACGACACCGTTGCGCGATGCGGACGAGGTACGGGTTGAGTTCCACCGCGTCTACACGTGCGCAGCGTTTCGCGATCATCAGGGACAGGAAGCCGGCGTTGCTGCCTATGTCCAAGACTTCGTCGTCGCGTCTGAGCCGGGAGTCCAGCTCGTACATCAAGAACCTCTGCGAGGAATCCCGCAGGCCACGAATCCCCAAATGCGGGCAACTCTGATAGAAATATCCCTCACCATAGTCATAGCTTGGCCAAGCTTGATGCGATTCATCGAGAACAGCCCGGAGTTCGCGGTGCAAGGACACAAGCCGGGGGTCCCCTCCCCGCAGGGCCAAGGAGTCCAACCACCGGTAGAGCCCCGACAGCCAACGGACTTTCCGGTGCGGCCTATTCATGGGTCTGGTGTGACCTGTCCCGTTTGCGCCAGCATTCCATGTTCTGCCAGGTACGTCATAATTATCGCGGCAGCGCGCTTAGGCTCCGTCGAGACCGCGTCAATGCGGATTTCCGCGTCTTCGGGGCGTTCATATTCGTCCGTTACGCCCACGAAATGTTCGATCGCGCCTGCGAACGCCTTCTCGTAATGCCCTTTCTTGTCGCGCCCAGCGCAGACATCGGCCGGGGCGTCCACGAAGACGAGCAGGAAGTTGCCGACAATCTGCCGCACCTTGGCCCGAATCGCCCTGTCCTGGGAAATATTGGAAACGACGCAGACCACCCCGTTGTCGTTAAGCAGGCGAGCCACGTATGCCATTCTCTCGCTCGCGATATTCCGTTCCCGCTGCGTGTAGCCGAGATCCCTGTTTATCGTGCGGCGCATGAGATCCCCGTCGATGACCTGGACTGAAAGTCCGATTCGCTCACGCAGCATACCGGCCAGATGCTCGGAAATCGTCGTCTTGCCGGACGCCGACAGACCCGTCAGCCAGACCGTGTAACCTGTCCCCGCCGACGCCATATCCCAAACCTTTCCCAAGCGGGCACTACCACGCATAACGCCTGTCAACCGCACAGCGCACGTCCGACCTCTTGAAGCCCCCGCAACGGCGAACAAACTCATCCAGATCCGTCCCCTTGTCAAGACAATCGGCGAGAACCTGCCGCAGGAAAGCCGTTGAGAACGGCGTGCGAATGTCCATTCTCCGATGTTGACCAGGCAGGTGAACCAGCAAAGGGACGTGACAGTATTCGTCATAGGCTTCTTGCCCGGCTCCCTGTTGGGGACGCAACGCGGGGTCCGATCGAAACGTGTGGTCGGCAAGGATAATGAAGAGTGTCTGGTCGTAATCCAGGCTCGCGCGGATCTCATCCACAAGCTGCCCAATCACCGTATCCACAAAATGTAGATTCTTCGTATAATTTCCTTCCGCCAGCCTCTCCTCGCTGAGCACGCCGTCCCTGTCGAAAACATAGGGGTAATGCGGGATCATGTAGTGAGAGAAACCCACGACGTCTCCGCGCTCACGGATACGCTGTACGGTCATGCGGTGGATCCATTCCTGGAGCTGCGCCGCCTGATTACGCGCGGCGAGCGTCCAGAACCTGTCCAGCGCAGGCCAGAAACGCCCGACTCGACCGTGCAGGCTTCCGGCAAGGACTGCGCGGCTGACGCCAAAGAGGTCCTGCCCGAACAGCTTGACGCTTCCGGAGTACTTCGACTGGCAGTCATCCAACCCTCGCTCGAAAAGGGCCGCGTACGGGGGCCCTATCCCATAGAGGTACGTGCGATATCCACGTTCCTTCGAGTCCGTGAAGATGCTCGGCAGATCGCGCACGGCGCTCGCCTCTCCGTCCGCACTCAGAACGGGAATGGCCCCCTCGAGGCCGTACTGCCCCACCCCTCCGCTCAGCAACCCCACAACCGACGGCTCCGTCCAATTGGCCGGGGAGTAAGCTTGATGGAACACGACACTCTCGTCGGACGCCCGGGTCAACCCGGGGAACACATCCGGAGAGAGGCCGTCGAGGAAGGTCCGGTGATACGACATCGCATCGAACAAGATCACGATGACCTTCTTGACCGGCCGGCTGCGGACAGTGGTGGGGCCTTCCGCCGAACCGACGGCCTCCTCCTGCGTGCCGCCGCACGAAGGGACAGTAGGAGTCAGGAAGAGCGGGACCACATAGAGCAACACGATCGGAGACAGGATCAGGCAGGCGCCGTCGATCATCCGCATCAGAGGTTTGGGCCTGAAGACAAAGAGGATCACGACCGCCAGTACAATCAGGTTCAGAGACTTCGACCAGGCCGCGGGTATCGCCGAGGATCTGAAGGCGACTTCCAGGAGAGCCACCTTGAGATAGAATGCCGTCAGAGCCAGAAACCCCAGATCCCGCGCCCAGCGGCCCTTGCGACCCAAGAGGGTCAGCGCGCCGTATGCGAGAGACAGCGCGCCCGCCAGAAAGAGGACGGCCAGCGTGATGGCCACGGCGTCCGAGCGTCTCCAGTGCAGAACGAACTGGTTACGCGCGCCAACAAACTGACACAGGAACTGGCGCTGAAAGAGGAAGGCACAAAAGACCGTGATCCAGAAACGCCGCAGTGCGGTAATGACCCACCCGCGTCGGGTGCCATTCGTCACAAACAGGCCTCTTCTGCCGGCGCCGTGTTCACTCCGTATTTCCCGACGCGCGCTGATCGTCATCGTCTTGAACCTGTCCATTGGCCTGCCGGCCCTTCACGCGCCGCAAGAGCCGTGAGAAACCTCCGAAAATCGTCCTCCGGAAGAAGAGGATCAATCCGACGCCGGCGGCGATGATCCACTGCAGAACCATGGCGCCTGTCCCGGGATCCAGATAGGCCGGAATGAACAGCCCCTTCATGCGGATTCTCCTTCATACTGAACCGACCAGAAGACGTTCTTGGGACGGCACAGGCACACACCTTGAGGGCGGCACCTCATGGCGCCGCTCCACACCCGGAAGAGTACCAACAGCGAAACGCAGGCACAAGCGGAATGTCGAAGGGCTCAGGCGCCGGGCGGCAGGAACTTCGACGAGATGAAACTGGAAATCCAGGACGGATCTGATAAAGTGATTCCTACCCAGCCGGACGATCCTCGCCCCGGCGCCGGCGCGGCGAAATCACGCCGAGGGCGGACGATATGTCATGAGTGCACTGAAGCATTTCGTGAAGTCGATACCCGTACTCGGCCCGATTGCACGGCATGTCGGCCGCGAGCTGGTATCGAGAGTGACGTCATTTCGGTTTCCGGGAACCGCAGCCTATTGGGAATCGAGATATGCCCGAGGCGGTCACTCAGGCTTCGGGTCACGCGGGCAGCTGGCGCAGTTCAAGGCCAAAATCATCAACGAGTTCGTCAGAGACAAATCCGTACGTTCCGTGATCGAGTTCGGATGCGGAGACGGACATCAGCTCTCTCTGGGGGAATACGGCACCTACATCGGGCTGGATGTCTCGCCGACGGCTCTGGCCCTTTGTCGCCAACGATTTTACGGGGACCAGACGAAGAGCTTCTTCCTCTATCACTCTCTGTGCTTCGTCGATCACGCCGGACTGTTCCGTGCCGACCTCGCCCTTTCCTTGGATGTCCTATTCCACTTGGTGGAAGACGACATCTATGCGGCGTACATGAATCATCTCTTCGACTCGGCAAACCGATTCGTGATCGTCTACTCGGCCAATTTCGATGCCCCGCAGCGCTTCCACGTCAGATGGCGACACTTCACGCCATGGATCGAACAGAACAGAACTGACTGGCGCTTGCTCAGGACGGTCAACACCCCTTATCCCTACAATGAGGCTGATCGTGACAGGAGCTCCTTTTCGGACTTTTATGTATACGAGAAGAAACAGATCTGACTCGCAGGCTGGAGATTGAATGAAGAGGCTATTGCTGGATCTGAGGTCTCGTATCAAGGCCAAGGTCGGGCGAGAAACCCGCCTTTGGCGCTTACTGAACATGGCACGCCTTTTGCCTAGGGTGCTGAGCGTACGGCGAATGATACTCGAGAGAGGCAACTACCTGTTTGTACGCAGAGAAGGCAAGAAGCTTCTGTCCTGGATTCCCAACACCCGAAGGGTGGAGATCGAGCTCACAACCTACTGCAATCTGCGGTGTGCGAATTGCGACAGGGCGTGTACGCAGGCACCCAGCAGCGAACGGATGTCGACAGGGCAGATCGAGAAGTTCGTGAATGAATCGGTGCAATTGAAGTGGTATTGGTGGATCATCGTATTGATCGGAGGCGAGCCGACCTTGCATCCACAGTTCTTTGAGATATTGCAGATTGTGAAACGCTACAAGGAGTTCAATCCGCACTGCAACGTATGGCTGGCAACGAACGGGCACGGCAGGAAGGTTCAGGACGTCCTGGCCAAAGTGCCGGATTGGGTTGGCATTAGAAACTCGTCAAAGGAGGGAGGAGACCAATACTTCAGCGCCTATTCCATGGCCCCAAAGGACTCGGAGAGATACCGTCTCGCGGATTTTTCCAAGGGGTGCATGATCACGGAACAGTGCGGCCTGGGCCTGACCCGCCACGGTTACTATCCTTGTGGCGCCGGCGGCGGCGTGGACAGGGTTTTCGGCTTCGATATCGGCATCAAGTCTCTTTCCGAGGTCAGACGCCGTGCACTGAGGAAGCAACTGGGGGAGTTGTGCGGGTATTGCGGACACTTCGATTCGGTAGATCCCGGCGGTCCGGGGAAAGCAGAATGGGTATGGGGAGAGACTAAATCCATCAGTTGGCAGCATGCCTGCGAGAAATACAAGCAACAGGGATCCCGGCTCTCGCCATACTGAAAGACTGCTGGAAGGCAGGGCAGGGACAGGGCATCTGACGACATGCTGCCGAGCCACGGCGGCGATCCTTCATTCTGACGCGTGCGCCCGGGATTCTTCCGGGCCGCAGATCGCCAGCAGGTCCAACGCATCTTCCA
Source organism: Kiritimatiellia bacterium (assembly GCA_016929905.1). Classification (GTDB taxonomy): domain Bacteria; phylum Verrucomicrobiota; class Kiritimatiellia; order JAFGHX01; family JAFGHX01; genus JAFGHX01. Next base: position 10,909 of record JAFGHX010000168.1, on the reverse strand, counting down.
GCCCCCGCTCTCGGTACTCGAGGTCGGCACGAGAATGCCGCGCAAGCGCGGCCGCATCGAGGGGCGCCGCACGGTCGTCCCAGGGGTCCCCCCACAGCCTGTCCCGGATCTTCCTGAGCCGATCCAGCACCGTTCGGGGCAGAAGTGTCTTCACTCGCGTTCGCAGCGACCGGCGCGGCCGATGCCTCTGCCGGGCCGCAAGACGCCGACAATCGACCCGCCTCCGTTCGGCCGCCGCAAACGAACGCGAGGCAAACAACCCTTTGATCTTCACACATGCGAAGTGCTTCTCGAGCAGTGTTCTGAGTTCGTCGGGCCTGAATTCGCGGACGTGAAACGGGTTCCATGGCGGCGTCCCGGGATCCAACCGGAAACACGCATTCGGCGTGGCAAAGGCTGCCCGCCCGCCGGGAACCAACACGCGCTTGACCTCGCGAAAGACGGTGTCGCAGTCTTGAAGATGCTCGACAATGTGCAGCCCCACTACCCAATCGAAAGTCGCTTCGGCAAACGGGACATACGTCGCGTCGGCGACCAAAAACGAGGGGGCGTCCCCCCCGCCCGCACTCCGGGCCTTGGTGATCGCCCGCTCCGATGCATCGATCCCCACTACGCAGGCACCGGCGCTCCTCACGATTCTCGATCCGTATCCGTCGTTGCACCCGAGGTCCAGGACTCGTTTCCCGCGAGTCATGTCCGCCACCTCCTCATACGCCCTGCAGTGCATCAGAAACAAGCGGTAGCCCTCGACGCTCGTGAATTCCCCGGCAGGCAATGCGCCGTAGTGCTCGGCCTGCAAGCGGACGAATTCCTCATGGCTCGACATGACGTCCTCCGATGCCTTTCCCCTGGCGAACGGTGCCCCACGCGCGTCATCGATTGGAATGGCTCTCTCTATTCTCATGTTCTTGCCGTGGTCTGACAAGCAATTCCCCATGGGCACCCGAGAAATTTGCTGTACCGTGCGGCCCGCCTGTGGTTAGATCGGGTCTCGGCGGGCCGAAGGATGCCAGAGATTTCGCGACGCAAGATTCTACACGTGGACATGGATGCGTTTTACGCGGCCATTGAGCAGTTGGACAATCCTGGCCTGCGCGGAAAGCCCGTAATCGTCGGCGCGCCGCCTGACAAGCGCGGCGTGGTGTCGACATGCTCCTATGAAGCAAGACCGTTCGGTGTACGGTCCGCTATGCCATCGCGCACGGCGCATCAGCTCTGCCCGCATGCCGTCTTCGTACCGGTCCGAATGGAACGGTACGCGGCGGTTTCCGAACAGGTCATGGCGATCCTGCAGGAGTTCACACCCATCGTCGAACAGGTTTCCGTTGACGAGGCGTTCCTGGATGTCGCGGGCGTCCTGCACGCGTGGCCGGACGCCGTCATGTTGGCGCGCGCGCTCAAGCAACGCATCCATTCCCGGCTGCGCCTGACGGCGTCGGTGGGGGTCGCCCCCAACAAGTTCCTCGCCAAGCTCGCCAGCGACATGCAGAAGCCCGACGGCCTGACGGTTGTCCCGGCGACGGAACCGGAAATCCTGGCGTTCCTGGCGCCGCTGCCGCTAACCCGGATCTGGGGTGTCGGCAAACGGACAGCCGAGCAACTGGCGGCGGCTGGCATCACGACCATCGGCCGGATCCAGCAGATGACGGAGCCCGAGCTCGCGCCCCTGCTCGGACAAGCCGGTGCGCGGCATGTGTGGCGGCTGGCCCGAGGCCGGGACGACCGGCAGGTCGAGACGGATGTCGAAGAGAAGAGCGTATCGGCGGAGGTGACATTCGAGCAAGACATCACGGACCGCACCATCATGCGGCAGACCCTGCTCGAATTGGCGGAGAAGGTAGGCCGCCGCCTGCGGCGCGCAAAGAAGTCTGCCGGCACGGCCCGCATCAAGATCCGGTTCCGCGATTTCAGGACGATCACACGGCAATGCCCCTTTGCCGCGCCGGCCCGGAGTGACCGCGACCTGGTCCACGCGGCCCTGTCTCTGCTGGCGAAGGAGAAACTGCGCGATCCGGTCCGGCTGCTTGGGTTCGGCGTCTCGCGCCTGACGGACACCGCGGCGGGCCAGAGCGGCCAGACTCAGGCGCCGCTTTTCCCCGAGTGGGATTCCGCAGCGCCGGCCGAACGCCACGCACAGTTGGACCAGGCGGTGGACACGCTTCGCGAGCGGTTCGGAAAGGGCATCATCAAACGCGGACGGTGGCAGACATGACGGCACGTGCATCGCTCCACGTCTGGCACGGCTACGGGCTCAGAAGCGAAGTCTGGCTCTATCGCCTGCTTCAGGGGCTGCGCGCCTATCCGCCGCACTTGCTGCTGCGCGAAGAATGGATCAAGGAGGAATTCCGACACCCGTTTCCGTGGCCGTCCGACCGTCTCGTCTTCCTGCCGGCAAGGCCGTTGGTCTTGCGCGCTCTCGGGAAGATCCCGCCGTTTCTCAAGACGGGCAGACGCGATGTACTGAGCGCGCTTGACGCACGCTTCATGCGCAGGCTGTGCCGCGCACGCGGAGTCGCGGTTGTGCACATCCATTTCGCGCACATCGCATGGGCCTTTCTCGGGGCGACTCAGCGGCTGGGTGCGCCTGTGGTCGTGTCTTGCTACGGGTCCGACGTCTTCCGCGCGGCGGGTGTTCATGGCAAGAGGCTGGACCGGCTCCTGCGCACGGACGTGTGTTTCGTCGTCACCTCGAACGCCCTCAGAGAGGAACTGGTCCGCCGTGGTGCCCCCCCACACGGAATCGCCGTAGTCCCCGTGGGCATATGCGCCGACGACTTCCCGACAGAAGCGGAAGTCGAGCGGCGCCGGACCGCGAACCGCGCGAAGAAGACCGTCCGCCTGATCACCGTCGGCCGTATGATCGAATGCAAAGCCATGCATCAGTTGCCGCAGGTGGCCCGGATCCTGAAGGAAGCGGGGGTCGCGTTCGAATGGGTCATCGTGGGCGACGGTCCATTCTTTTCGGAGTGCCAGCGCAACATTCACCAGCTTGATGTAGCGGACACGGTCACCCTCAAGGGAAGCCTGCCATGGGAATCGGTGCGCGACTTGCTCTCTGAAAGCGACATCATGGTGCACAATGCAGTGGTCGCCCGCGACGGCGCGCGGGAGAGCCTGGGCGTCAGCCTGATGGAGGCCGGGGCGATGGGGCTGCCCGTCGTCTCCTGCCGGGTCGGCGGCATTCCGGAGGTCGTGGCGGACGGCGAAACGGGCATTCTGTGCGAACCGGGCGATCCGGCGGGGATGGCGGAAAGCATTCGTCTTCTGAGCCGGGATCCCGAGCGACGCTGCCGGATGGGCCTGGCCGCCATGCGTCGCGTCCGAGAGTTGTTTGACTCTCGCCGGCTGGCCGGGCAGCTTGAGGCCGTCTACGACGGCATCCGCGCCGAGAAGGGGTGAGGGCTCGGATCCCTGCGTTAAGCAGAATCAATTGTCATGGCCTCTTGTCGAACCGGCGCGCTTCAATCAGGCGCCGGATCTCGTGGGCCACCAATTCAGCCAGCTTCTCCGCGCCCAAGGCGGTCGTATGGACATGGTTCCGCAGCAGTTCCGGCCGGCTGGAAAGCTGGGCGGAGGCGTCGATCATGGCCACGTCTTTACGCTGCGCCACTTCCTTGATGATTCGGTCGGTATGCGCGAAGGCTTCGCACAACAACTCATGATCGAACTGCGTATACTCGTAGCGAATCTCCTGAGCCGCCGGAGACGGAGGGCCTGGCACGGGGAGTCGCATCTGCGTCATGAGGACGGGTACCGCACCGATATTGCGCGCGCAGTCGACGAACAGTTCCAGGTTGAGCCGGTACTGCCGCAGCGCGGCCTGTTGGATGGTGGCGCCCGGAATGCGGGGCGGGATCTGTCCCTCCGATCCGGGGTGGTACCGCCAGTTGATGCACCGATTCCGCAGGCGGACGTAGAGCTGCGAAGTCCCGCAAAGAGACTCATCCAATGCGTTGTACTCCGTGAGCCGCGGGTCGGGCCTCCATGCGCTAATGACGCGCAGGAGCGGTTCACGTTCATGAAAGTACTTCACGTCATTCCACGCGTTGTATAGGACCACGTAATCGGGGCTATGTTGCCACGGCCGCGGGAATGACGCGGCCCGGGGCCGCCCCATTCCCACGGCACGGCAGAGCCGGCACAACATTGGCCCGCCCCTTCGGGCTTGGGCTCTTTTGCCCGTGCTCGGCGTTGCGCGATCGTCACAGACCCTGTGGGTATGCTCCTCGCGCGCGCCTTGAGCACGGGCAAAAGAGCCGCCAGCAAAATGTGAGCCTATTTCTGCGCGAACCCTTAGGAACACACGGAACCGATTCCCGTTTCCAGTTTCCAGTTTCCTGTTTCACATCAGGTCGTCAACCGGCGGTTTGGCCGGATTTGCGCGCACTGATGGCGATGTTCCAGCAGAACCGTTTCAGCCACGGGCAGAGCCGCAGCAAACGCCGGTCCCATCGTTCCAGACGCCTGTAGCCCGGCGCGAGCCGTTCGTGTTCGGCGATGATCTTCTTCCAGTAACGCTGGGTCGCGGGGTGCACGCGCTCGATGAGATAGAACCGAACGAACAGCCACAGCGCGAGGAACCAGAAACACTCGTAGCGCACGTCTGCGAACCGGGCCCGGAATTCCGCCAGCACGGCCATACGCAAAGGCTGTTCGTGCCGTGTTCGAACGCGGCCGGCCATGCGGCGATAGATCTTGATCAGCGGATTATGGAGCAGCGGGTCCCAGGATACGAACTGGCCTCCCGCCTTGAGGACGCGCCGCACTTCGTCCAGTGCGGGCAGGAGCGCCGTATGGTGCAGGACGTTTCCGGCGTAGACGAGATCGAAGGAGCCCTCCGCGAACGGCAAGGCGGCGGCGGCGGCTTCACAGGTTTCAATGCCGACCGCATGGGCACGCGCGACGGCTGCGGCCAGTCGCAGAAAGCGGGAACTCAGGTCGCAAGCCACCACGCGCGCGCCCTGCTTGGCGAGCCAGACGGCTCCCTCCCCCGCCCCACAGCCGAGGTCCAGGACGCGTTGGCCCGCGATGGTGCCGATCCGGCTGCGAATCCAGCGGTGCTCAGGGCAGGTTGCCGCCTCCCAACTGGCGTCCACCATCACCTCGGCCGGCGTCAACGCCGCGGCCCACCGGTCGTGGAACGTCTGTTCGCCGGCTGCCTCACCGTGCTTCCGAGCGGCGGCGGCGTTCGTGGACTGCAGGCGTCTGGCCATGCCTCACTCCGAATGGAGAACCCTTCTCAGCGGGAACCCTCGGCGGCATCGCGGCGGGTTTCGTCACCCGCGCCCCGGCCGTCGCCCCGGCCGGCAGAGACGATGTCCCGGATGACGAACAGCGGGCGATTCTTGCTCTGCTCGTAAATGCGGGCCAGGTAGTCGCCGATCAAACCGAGCACGATGAACTGCATACCGCCGATCAGCGACACGCTGGCCAACAGGCTCGTCCAGCCCCGGACGGCCCCGAGACACAACCAGGAGACGAGCGAGTAGACGATGAGCCCGATGCTGAGCGCCGTCATGCCGAACCCCAGCCAGATGGCCAGGCGCAGCGGCTTGGCCGAGAACCCGGTGATCCCGTCAAAGGCGAACCGCAGCATCTTGACGAACGGGTACTTCGACTCGCCCGCAACACGCGGCGCGCGATCGTAGGGGAGCGGGACCTGGCGGAAGCCGACCCAGCTGACCATACCGCGAATGAAACGGTGCCGCTCCGGCATCCGCAGCAGCACATCCACGACCCGGCGGCTCATCAGCCGGAAATCACCGGCATCGACGGGAATCGGCACATCGGACAGCCGATTCAACAACCGATAGAACCCGGCAGCCGTCCAGCGCTTGAAGCGCGTCTCACCGGCACGATGCCGGCGGACACCGTACACGACGTCGGCGCCCCGGTCCATGGCGGCCAGCATATCCTCGAGCAGCTCGGGCGGGTCCTGCAGGTCCGCGTCCAACACGAAGATGCGGGCGCCGGAAGCAACGGACAGGCCCGCGGTCAAGGCGAGCTGGTGCCCGTGGTTTCGGGAAAGGGCGATACCGACAACGCAGGGGTCGCAAGCCGCCAGCTCGCGGATGAGCGGCCACGTGCCGTCCGTCGAGCCGTCGTCCACAAGCAGGAACTCGTAGGGCGCGAGCGCCAGCCGCCGGCAGACGGCCGTCACCCGTCCGTGCAGTTCGCGCAGGGACGGCTGCTCATTGCAGCACGGAACCACGATGCTCAAAGCCGGCGCATCGCTACGGCTGACGAGCTTCCCGGAACAGGTCATGCTGACAAGCCTGTCATTGGGCACCCTCTCCCTTTCATTCCGGCTCGGCCGCCGCGTTGCCGGGTGCCGGCGCCGGCGTGCCGCTGTCCGGCCCCGAATTGTCCGGGTGCGGCTCGCGCCCGGGTTTCCATACCCCCACTCGAAATTCCGGGTAGTTCATGACGAGCGGAGTCGCCAGGTGCTTCTCCTGCACGTAACGTTTCCGGGCTTCGGGCCGGACAACGAGGTCGGAGTAGCCGGACAGGATCACGACCTCGAATTCGCCGCGTGCGACCCGGTCCTTTACCGCTCTCACGTGGCGCCTGCCGGCGTCCTCGTAGGCGCGCGCGATCGCGAACGGGTTGTGTGCCGTTCCCCATTGGTAGTAGCGCGTCTGGCTGTTGTCGTAGACGGTCTTGCCCTGTTTATGGATGATGTGCGCGATTTCGCCGCAATGAAACACATCGTCGTACTTGGCCATCTCGGTTTCGACCTGCCGCCACTCGGCGGTATAATCCTTGAGACAGCGCGGTGCTTTCCTGGCGGCGTATCCGGCGGTGAGCAGCACTTGCAGCAACAGCGCGGCCCGCCATCCTGCCGTACTGTACGTGTGGGCGGTTTTGAAGGCAAGCCACAACAGGAACGGTGTGACGAGCTGGTGGTAGTAGAGCAGGCTCTGTCCCGGATGCAGCCCCATCCCGAGCATGATCAGGCACGAACACACGAGCAGGCAGGCCGGGAAGTCGGGGCTTGCGCAGGTGAACAGGCCTCCTCCGCCCCGCTCACGAGCCGACGGGCCGACCTGGCGCCGAAGCGAGTCCTTGCGGCCGGCGACGGCCCGCCACGCGCGGCACGCCACGATTCCCGCTGCGCCCGCCTGCAACACGGCGAAGGCACCGGCGCTCACGATAAGGTGGCGCACATCCCTGCCGGCGATGTTGAAGTTGATGAAAAACACGTTCGTGAAGTAGCACGGGTACAGCACGTGGATCCCGCGGCCGGCCAACGTCAGAGCCAGCGCGAACAGCGCGGCAAACGCGAGACCGCGCCGCATGCCGACAAACAGGACCAGGTAACCGGCGACAAACACCGCGCCTACGGCGAAGTAGGGCTTGCTGAAGAAAGCCAGCAGGGCGGCCAGTCCGCCGGCCAGGAGTCCGCTCGGCCGGAACCGGGCGCGATAGGGCACGATCACGCTGAGCAGGAAGAGGAACAGGCCCAGACTGTCCGGCCGCGCCACGATGTGAAGCCCGAGGCTCAGATCGGCGATCAGCACGGCGCCCGCGGGCACGGTCAGCGTCCAGCCGATTCCGTCGAACCGCATCGCCCAAACCAGCGCCAATGCGCACAGCAGGACAAAGAGGCAGGACACGAAGCGGTGCAGTTGGAAGCTGGACCCGAACAGCCTGGCCAGAGGATACACGACCCAGTGATAGGCGATCCCGTAGACGTTGATGAAGACCGGCTGTTCAGCCAGGGCGTACGGATTCCTGCCCTGGGTCATCAGCGTCGTGGTCAGCAGCGGCGCGTTCTCGCGGCACTCGAGCGGATAGGGGCGCGTCGCGCAGAACGCCATAACCACACAACCGAGCACCATGAGCCCCACGCCGAGCAGCAGCAGCGCGGCGATCAGCGCACGGTTCAGGTCGTTCGAGTGTCGTAAACCGAAAGCCATCTTCACGAAGAGGCCTGGCCAACGAAACAGCGTTGCCGTTGAGGAAGCCGGGCACACGGCCCGGGGCCCGGCACGGACCCTTTCCGTTCAGGGTGAGACCTTGTACACGACGTCATGTTCGCGTGCCTTTTCGGCGATCTTCACGCCGACGCTTGCGCCCTTCTCCGCACTCTGCACGGCGCCGTGCTCGATCTGCATCGATTCCACGGCCACCGTCACGTCCGTCACGTGCCCCTTGATGTGGATCGCGTCGCCGACCGCAAGCGCGCCGTCGGTCAGTTCGACGGCCGCAACGCCTATCTTGTCAAAGAAATGGCTGACCACACCCACTTTCGATTCCTCGGCCATGGCGAACCTCCTCTCTGAAGCTGAAGCCGGCCGCTGCTCCGCCCGTAAGAAACTGCCTCAAGATAGCACGGGCATGCGGCGGAACGCTATACGAAAAGCGAGATTTCGGCCGGGCCGGCTCGCGCGAATCGACCCGGACGCTATCCGTAGAGCTGTGCGAACCGTTTGAAGGAGCGGTCGTAGGTTTTCTCGACGTTGTCGGGAAAGCAGCATCCCGGCAACTGTTTCATGGCCAGGTGGTAGTGCAGGCACTCGCAGCATTTCCCCTTGCGCGGGCAGGGGTCGTACGTGCAGTTGCATCTGGACCTGTTCGTCTTGACGTTCGGGCAATCCGGCATAGCGGGCTCCTTTGCGGCGTTGTCGGGAACATCGTCGAGAGCGGCCGGGGCAAGATTCCGACGCGTATCTGTGCCGGGCTCACCTGTTCCCGTACAGTTTCTGATAGTATTCGCGGTAGGCGCCGGTGCGGATGCGTTCCCACCACTCCCGGTTCTCGACGTACCACCTGACGGTCGCCTCCAGCGCGTCCTCGAAAGAGCCGGCCGGTTGCCAGCCGAGTTCCGCCCGGATCTTGCCGGCGTCCATGGCGTAGCGCCGGTCGTGGCCGGGCCGATCCTTCACGAACCGGATCAGAGATTCGGGTTTGTCGAGGATCCGGAGTATGCCGCGCACGACGTCCAGGTTCGGCACGTCGTGCGTGCCGCCGATGTTGTAGAGCTCGCCTGCCGTTCCTTTTCGTACGACGACGTCTATGGCCCGGCAGTGGTCGAGCACATAGATCCAGTCCCGTACGTGCATGCCGTCGCCGTAGACGGGCAGCGGTTTGTCCTCCAGCGCGTTGGCGACCATCAGCGGAATCAGCTTCTCGGGGAACTGGTACGGGCCGAAGTTGTTCGAGCAGCGCGTAATCACCGCATCCAGCCCGTACGATTGATGGGCCGCACGCACCAGGAAGTCGGCGCCCGCCTTGCTGGCGGCATAGGGGTTGTTCGGCTGGATGGGAGACGTCTCGGTGAAGCGGCCCTGGCTGCCGAGACTCCCGTAGACTTCGTCGGTGGAGACCTGCACAAACCGCTTCACCGCGTGGGCTCTGGCCGCTTCCAGCAGGGTCTGGGTTCCGACGACATTGGTCTGCACAAAGACGAGCGAGCCGAAGTGCAGGCTGCGGTCGACATGGCTCTCGGCGGCGAAATGGACGACCGTTTCGATCGCGTGCCGCGCGAAGACCGCCTCGACGCAAGCCCGGTCGGTGACGTCGCCTTTGACGAACGTGTAGCGCGGATCATCCTCCAGCCCGGCCAGGTTTTCCAGATTGCCGGCGTAGGTCAACGCGTCGAAGTTGACGAGCTCGACGTCCGCATGGTCCTGCAGCATCCACCGGACGAAATTGCTGCCGATGAATCCCGCGCCGCCTGTTACCAGGAGTCTCAAGTTGTGAGTCCCAAGTCGAAAGTCACAAGTCCGAATTGGTGAGTTTCAAGGCGGCGGCGGCAAGTTGCAAGCCAAAAAGAATCCGTCTTCGCGTGCTTTTCGCGGGCAGAGACGGGCGCGAAACGTGTCGAGCCTCAGGCGCCGGCTGCCTTGAAGTAGTCGGCCAGGCCTTGTTCCCAACTCGGCAGGGTGTGACCGGTCCAACGGGTGTAGCGCGTGGTGTCGAGCACGGCGTGTTTCGGACGCCGGGCGGCCTGCGGGTGTTCCGCGGCATATTGCGCGGCTGTAATCGGTTCAACCGTCGCCGACGCCTGCATCTGCGCCGCGACGGCAAGGGCGAACTCGAACCAGGAGCAACGGCCGGCGGCCGACACGTGCACCCTGCCGCTCGCGCCCGCGTTCAGCAGCCGGAGCATGGCGTCGGCCAGATGCCCGGTGTAGGTGGGGGCGGAGACCTGGTCATCGACGACCCGCAGCGGCGCTCGTCCGTCGCACAGCAATCGAGCGATCGTCCTGACGAAGCAGTGCCCGTGCGGACCGAACAGGGATTGAGCCCTCACGATGATCGCCCGTTCGCACGCGCGTTCCACGGCGCGTTCGCCGTCCAGCTTCGTGCGGCCGTACCAGTTCAACGGGTTCGGCCCGTCGTCTTCGCGATACGGCGTGGTCTGCGCCCCGTCGAAGACGTAGTCGGTACTCACGTGCAGCAGGCGCATGCCGTTGGCCTGGCACACGCGCGCCACGTGGCCTGCGCCCGCCGCGTTGACGGCGCGGGCGGCATCGCGTGCGCGCTCGGCCTCATCCACCTTCGTGTACGCCGCACAGTTCACGACCCAGTCGCCGGCCGGCAGTTTGGCCTCGACCTCGTCCGGCGAGGTGATGTCCAGTTCGGGCAGGTCCAGGCCAATCGCCTCCATCGCCCTGCTCGCGCAGGCGGCGACGAGATCGCGTCCCAGCATGCCCCTGGCGCCGAGTATGATGACCTTCATGGATGTTGAAAAGACCGCCGACGGTCGACGATCGGCGTTCGACGTTCCCCGTTGAGTCCACTCCAAGAGCCCGGCTCGCGAGGAGAGACCATCTCAAAACCCCAGTCGCACGTTGCCACACGCCTTACGGCGTTCACTACAAACGGTACATCTCGTGGTTTGAGTGGTTTGTAGTCAAGCCCGTTCAGCCAAAGGCTGATCGGCCTCAGGCCGAAAGGGCTG
>JAFGHX010000167.1 GCA_016929905.1 Kiritimatiellia bacterium | reverse complement strand
TGCACGGCGGCGCTTCACCTGAGCATGCTGGCAGCCGAACTGGAGCCGGGCGCCGAAGTCATCACGACTCCGCTCACGTTCTGTGCGACGATCAATGCGATCATCCATGCCGGGTTCACGCCCGTGCTCGCCGACGTTGACCCGAACACGATGAACATCGATCCCGACCGGGTGGCGGAGAAGATCACCCCGCGCACGCGCGCGCTGCTTCCCGTTCACTTTGCGGGCAGGCCCTGCGCCATGGACGTCCTGGCCGAGACAGCGGCGCGCCACGATCTGCGGATCATCGAAGACTGCGCGCATGCCATTGAGACCGAGTACCGAGGGCGCAAAGCCGGCACGTTCGGAGATTTCGGCTGTTTCAGCTTCTATGCCACCAAGAATGTCACGACGGGCGAGGGGGGCATGGTGCTTGCCCGCCGTGAGCAGGATATGGCCAGAATCAAGCGGCTCGCCCTGCACGGCTTGAGCGCGGATGCCTGGAAGCGGTTCTCGGATTCCGGCTACAAACACTACACCGTGGTGGAGTGCGGCCAGAAGTGCAACATGACGGACCTGCAGGCGGCGCTGGGGATCCATCAGCTTCGGCGTGTGGACGAGAACTGGCGAAGACGCGGCGAAATCTGGGCGCGCTACACAGCGGCCCTTGCCGGCACGCCGCTGGGATTGCCGGCACCGGTGCCCGCGGGCACCCGTCATGCCTATCACTTGTACACCGTCCTGGTGGATGAACAGGCAACCGGCATTTCGCGGGACGCGTTCATCGACGCAATGACGGCGCAGGGCATAGGGGTTGGCGTCCACTACTTGAGCATTCCCGAGCATCCGTACTACCAGACCCGCTACGGCTGGGCGGCGGCGGCATTCCCTCACGCCGCCCGTATCGGGCGGCAGACGGTGAGCTTGCCGCTGTCGGCGAAGCTTCAAGAACGGGATGTGGAGGATGTGATTGCCGCCACGCGCCGGGTGCTGAGCCGAAAGAGTCTCGGCTGACCGGCGGCGTCGGCAGAGAGGTCAGGAACGATGAAAGCATGGCGTGCCATCGGCCCGGGAAAGGCCATACGGTTTGCGCTCGGCGGGGTCTGCAACATGGCGCTGAAGCTTTGCGCCGTGCCGATGTGGCGGGCCGCGTTGCTCCGTCTGCTTGGCGCGCGGATTGGCCGGGACTGCGTGATTCACGACTGCCGCTTCATCAACTTCTACCGCGGTTCCTTTCGGAATCTCTGCATGGGCCGTGAGTGTTACATCGGGCAGGAATGCCTGCTGGACCTGGCCGCCCGCATCGAGTTCGGCAACCAGGTGACGCTCGGGCCGAGAGTGACGGTCCTGACGCACTTGAATGTGGGATACGAGGACCACCCGCTGCAGAGGGCGTTCCCGGCCACGGCGGAACCGGTGCGCCTGCGTGACGGGGTTTTCGTCAGCGCGTCGTGCACGATCCTGGGCGGCGCGGAGATCGGGGAGGCCGCGTTCGTTGCCGCAGGATCCGTGGTGGCCAAAGGCATGCCGGCACGACATCTTCTGGGGGGTATACCGGCGCGGCCGATTCGCCCCATAGCAGCGGACGACAGGGCGGCGCAGGAGCCGGGAGCCGAAACGTGAGCGTGACGAGGGAAGACATGATTTCGATCGTCGTGCCTGTATTCAACAGCGAAGCGTGCCTGGACGAACTGGTGAGGCGGCTGGAGCCGGTCTTGGGCCGGCGGCCGGCCGGCGGCGAGATCATCCTCGTGAACGACGGCAGCCACGATCGAAGTTGGGCCGCGATCGCACGGCTGGCGGCGGAACATCCGGTCGTTCGCGGCCTGAATCTGAGGAGGAATTTCGGGCAGGACAACGCGATCATGGCCGGCCTGCGCGAGGCGCGCGGCAGCGTGGCCGTCATCATGGACGACGACCTGCAGCATGACCCCGACGACGTGGCGAGACTCGTCGAGCAGATAGAAGACGGCTATGACGTCTGTTTTGCCGATTTTGAGAAGAAATATCAGGCCTGGTGGAAGAACTGGGGCAGCCGATTCAACAATTTCGTGGCGACTATCGTCCTGAAGAAGCCCAGGCATGTCTATCTTTCGCCGTTCAAGGCGCTGAGCAAGGACATCGTTCGCGAAGTCGTCAAGTACGATGGGCCGTACCCCTACATCGACGGCTTGATCCTGCGGGTTACGCGGTCCGTGGCCCGGATCGACGCGGAGCACCACCACCGGTTTGCCGGGAAGAGCAACTACAGCGTGCTCAAGTCGATCGGCGTATGGCTGAGAGTGCTGACCAGCTTCTCCCTGGCGCCGTTGCGTCTGGCCACGTACATGGGGTTCGTCTTCTCGGGAATAGGGCTGGCCGTGGCACTCGTTTTCTTGGTGAGGAAGCTTCTGGGGGTGGAGGTGCCCATGGGCTGGGCGTCTCTCATTGTGGCGGTGCTCGTTCTCGGGGGCGTGCAACTTGCGGGGATCGGCATGTTGGGCGAGTACCTGGGCCGGGTGTTTCTGCACTTGAACCGGCAGCCCCAGTACGTCGTGAAGGAATATGCGGGCGATCGTGGGGCGGGGCAACAGACGCGCGGCGAGACGTCATGAATGCGTTTGTATCGGCGGCCAAGTGGCGGGCGCTGGCGGACCGGATGCGCAGGCTCGGTATCGGCGAAGGGGAGCTGGTGGAGCGGTTTGTTCTGGGTTCCGGCCGCGGCGGGCAGAAGTTGAACAAGACGTCTTCGTGCGTCGTGCTCCGGCATTCGCCGTCGGGCATCGTGGTCAAATGCCAGCAGACCCGCTCGCGCGAGTTGAACCGCTACTACGCGCGCAGCGAGTTGTGCGAGCGGATACAGGGGCGGCTCGACGCCGAGAAGACCGAGCGCGCGCAGCGGGCCGCCAGGATCAGGCGGCAGAAACAGCGCCGGTCCAGGCGCCAGAAGGAGCGGATGCTGCAGGAGAAAAAACGCCGCGCGCAGAAAAAACGGTTGCGCGGGCCGATCCGCGTCGAGGAAGGGGGGCAGGGTGCATGATCCGGGGGCGTGCGTTCGTGTTTCTTTTTTTCTTGATCGCGCCCGGCCGCACCGTATGATGTGTGCCGAGATACGGGGGCGTAGCTCAATTGGTTAGAGTCCCAGACTGTCGATCTGGTTGTTGCGGGTTCGAGTCCCGTCGCTCCCGCCCTTCGACGCGGCCTGCACGGCAGGCCTTGCTCAGGGCAGGCCCTTCCGATGCGGCCTGCGTAGGTGCGCTCGCATCCTCATCTTGCCTCCACGGACCCCACGAGCCTGTCCAAGAACCCGGCGCGGGTCAAACCGCGCGCTCCAACGGCCCCGCATGTTGCGTTTTGGGAGGGCCGGGTTCTCCGCCACGGGCGATCTTCGACACCCCGGCCGCTTCACCGGGAGGTCTTTCGACAGGCTCCACGTCGACGTGCGTTGCCGGGCGTTTTCGCGCTTGGGCGCTTATCGTGAATTGTGTTAGACTGCACGCATGAGTACGCCGCCTCCCAACGCAAAGAGACGGGTGTCTTCTAGAGGGCCGCGTTCCGCGCCGGGCGCGCCGCATCCACCCGTGATCCGTGCCTTTGGCATGACGGACACGGGTCGCGTTCGCGATCACAACGAGGACGGCTTCGGCATTGACCGGAAGCTGGGCCTGTTTCTGGTGGTCGACGGCATGGGCGGCCACCGCGCGGGCGACAAGGCGGCCGAGGCCGTGGTGGAACTCTTTCCGCGCGAGGTGAAGGACGCGCTCGCGCAGAGCGAGGAGGCGGGGCAGGATGCCCTCGTGGCCGGCCTGGCGCGCGCCGTCAAGAGCGTGGGCCGCGAGATACGCGCCATGATCCGGAAGGCGCCGAAGCTGAGGGGGATGGGGGCGACGCTGGTCACGTGCTTGATCCGCGGGCGGACGGTGTTCGTCGTGCATATGGGCGACAGCCGCGCCTACCGCCTGCGGGAAGGAACATTCGAGCGGCTGACCGAGGACCACTCGCTGGTGTCTCTGCTGCGCGGACTGAATCTGATTACCAGCCGGCAGGCCCGCGTGCACCCGGCACGCAATACGATATCGCGCTACGTCGGCATGTCGTGGGATTTCGGTCCGGAGGTCCGAACCCTGAAACTGCAGGAAGCGGACCGGTTCTTGCTTTGCTCGGACGGGCTGACGAACATGGTGTCGGAGCGGGCGATCGGTCAGATTCTGCTGGAGGAATACGACCCGAAGAAGGCGTGCTGGCAGCTCGTGGATGCCGCCAACGCGGCGGGTGGCAAAGACAATATCACGGCGCTTGTCGTCGATTGGGGAAAGCGCAGCGAGGCCGAGCACCGGAAGGGCAAATGCCGCGTGAAGCGGCCGAGCCGCAAGAAGTCGCCCGAGAGCCTTTCGGCCTTTATCGAGCAGAGGATCTAGCAGACTTCCTTTTCTTGCTCTCCCTGCGTGAAGACCGGAAGAGCACCCAGGCCAACGGCGCCAGGGGGATGGCGAACAGGCGCCGGGTTCGATGCCGGGCGCCCGCGGCCGGATCCGGATTCGCGAGCCGCGGCACCACGCGGCACAGCGCACACCAGGCCGCGGCGCTGGCGCGGCCGTACAGCGCAGCCGCCCGCCCCGCGGCGCGTGCGGCGGGGCCGGTCAGGCTCACCTCTTGCCCGTCCTTCCTGACGGCCGTCACGCGTCCGAGCAGGTCGCCCGCGGCCGACTCGGGGGCGTCCGGCAGGAGCCGCATGTCCCCCTTGGTCTGAAACGCCAGCCGACCGTGCGTCGTCCGCCGGCGGATCACGCGGTGCGCGACCAGGTCGCTGCCGGCGCGGAACAGGACGACATCGCCGACACGGACCCGGCCCGGCGCCACGCCGTGCACGACGATGGAATCGGAGTTGCGGATGGCCGGTTCCATGCTGAGGCCCGACAGCTGCAGCGTGATCTCGCCACCTGCCGACAGCGCCTGCGTCAACAGCGTCGCGGCGGCGGCCGATCGGCTCTGTGGCGGGCCATTCACCAACGGTCTTGCGGTAGACATGGGCGTATCCGCCTGCAACTGGCCGCCTCAGGCGGCAAGTTTGCCATGCGTCCGTATCCTCCCGTCCGTCGGGTCGGGCGGCAGCGGGGGACGTCGTCCGCATCAGAGAATCCGCGAGATCGTCTTGCGGACGGGGAACGGGACGTCGTCGGGGCGCAGAAGGCCTTCGTCAAGCTGCTTCGCGATTTCGGCGGCGATGCGCTTCGCCTTCTCGTACTCGCCCATGGAACAGGACTGCAGAAACGTCTTGACGGATTCGGGCAGCCTGCCCCAAGCCGCCACGGTGAGGTCCCCGTAGAACTCCCGCAGCTCGGTCAGGGCCTGGAGCTTCTTCTCCATGAGGCCCAGCCCGTCCGCGCTTGGCGGGGCCGGCCGGGCGCGTTTCTTTGACGGTTCGCTCGCCGGGAATTCGGGGTCGTCCAGCAGGCTGCGCATCGTACGGCGTTCCTCTCCCTTTCCGCGCCGCGCGGAAAACGTCACTTCTCCGAACTCAGGGACTTCTTGAACGGGTCAGGGATCTCGGTGAAACTGGTTCCGTCGTTCTGGTAGTGGATCGTATCGATCGTGTTGTTCGTGTTGCGGATCATCACGGCCAGATCGACGTATTCGCGGCCTTCGCGAACCGCGAGCCCGGTCACGGCGCCTGGGGCTTCCCGCTGGATCCGGCCGCCGATGTAATAGCGCCCGAGCGCCTTGTTGATGTAGATCAGCACCTGGTGCCTGCCCTCGGGCGTTCGCTCGATGACGGCCATGTCTTCCTGGCCGTCGCCGTCGAAATCGGCCATGATGTCCATGCCCTTCTTGAAGACGATCTTGGTTTCCGGGACCGTTTCCTCCTTCTTCGTGTATTCGTACACCTTCTTCGGCGCCACGGGTTTCGGTTTCTCCGGCGGCGGCTTCTTTCTGGAGCAGGCGCCGCCGCTGATCAGCAAGGCCAGGACGACCGGCAGAAGGACCCATCTGTTCATGTGCGCACTCCTTGGTCGGACGGTTTGTCTAGTTCATACCACATCTGGCGGCCGGACTTGGGCGCGAAGCTCCCAAGTCCGGCCGCCTGCTAGGGCTTCGGCGTTTCAACGGCGTTCGTGAGGTCGTCGCGACTGACCCAATTCACGTGACGTGCCTCCCGGATGAGCGCCACCGTTTCGGACGGGCCCTGCATGCCCTGGTAGATGTTCTCCGGGCCCCGGCCGGTTCGGCCTGCCCGCGTCTTGGCCAGCCGGTCGGCCATTCGCGGCGTCATCGCGATCAGGCGACGGATGGCCATGTCCGGCGCCTTGCCGGTGACTTTCACGGTTGAGCCGATGACTCTCACGTCGACGTCGCGGATATACCGAGCCGCCTGCGGTCTCATGCTGTACCGCCACAGTTTCGTCTCGTCCTTTGAAACGCCCAGCAGGACCTCCAGCGAGCGCTCTCTGAATTGCTCGATCAAGTCGTACAGTTTGGTGGCGTCGCGCTTCGTCTCGCAGGTCAGCAGGACTCTGGCCGAGGAATCCTCGGAGATGGTCACCTCACTGACGAACGAAGCCGCGACGATGTTGATTCCCATCCGGGACGAAATGGGCTTGAGGTTGGGCAGCAGCAAGCCGATCTTCTTGGGCTTCTTGAGAAAGTTGGCCATGAGCGTGATGTCGCCCTTCTCGGCCGCGTTCTTGATGGCGTCCATCTTGGCGCTCATTTCCGGTTCGGCGAAGAATTCCAGGCCGCGTCCGAAGTTCTGAATGATCACTTCGACGTAGTTCGTGAAGAGGTCCTTGCCGGCCACGGTCTGCACCCAGCCGCCCTCGAGCTGGCCGGCCACGTTGCGGATGACCGGGCCGAGTGTCACCATGGCCGAGCGGTTCGCCACCGAGTCGGTGTCGGAGGGTTCGCCTTGTTCCCGCGTGTCGGTGAGGATGAGCACGGAAAACACGTCGGACGGGACGGGGGGGTCGCCCTTGATCTTGCTTTTCTCCAGAAGCGCGACGGCCGCCTCCACCAGGTTCGTGTCGGCGAGGCTCAGCTCCAGAATCTCCTTCTGCAGCACGTCGAACACCGGTGCGGTCGGCAATTCCTCGGGATGCTCGATAACGTCCACGAACACGCCCCACGCGCGCAGCAGCGGCCGGACCGTCGAGTGGTAGACCAGATAGCCGGCCAGCATGATCAGCACACCGGCTACCCCAACCACAATCTGCTTCCTTCTATCCTGCAAGAAAGCCGGCAGCTTCATCCTGCCCTCCCAATCCGTTCCGCGGCCGCGAAGCGGCCGTCAGGGATTCTCCGGGTTCCGGCCTTATGCCGGAGCCCGGAGAATCCCTAGCGGAATGCGCCGGTCGTCGCCCGGCTGCCGAGCGTGAAGTTGATGGGTTCATCGCTGGCGCGGATCTCGAACGCCACGTCGAAGCCCCTGGCCTTCGCCGCCTGGTTCGCCTGCTGATAGGTCTGCCACGCGTCGGCCCGAATGATGATGTAGAGCTGGTCTTCTTCCGTGTTCAGCGTGTCCATGACGCGCTGGAACTCGGAACTGGGATCGGTCATCTTGGCGGTGCTTGTGCCGCCGAACCCGCCGCTCGGCACGATATTGACGACACCGGCCGGCAGTTCCTGCGGGGAGACCCTGTAGGTGCCGTGCGTAATGTCCACCCTGGCATAGGCTTCGAGCTGTGCGTCCTGGTCGGGATACTTCTCCTTGATGTCCTTGATGGCCTGGACCACTTTCTCCAGCAGCTTGTAATGGTCGATGAAGTAGATGCGGTCGCCCCTCGCCTCGAAATTGTGCAGCGTTTTCTCCGTGAGCTGGGTCCAACGCGGCCGGACGAGGAAGCGGCTGGTGCGGCTGGCGACGACGGCGGCAAACAGGAGGATGACGGTCAGGACCCCGATGGAGTTGGACATCACGTCGATGAACGAGTCCATCCCAAGATCCAGACTGCCTTCCGCCGGTCTTCTTCCGCGCCGGGCCATAGCATTCACCCCTCTCCCTTGAACAGCGGGTGCGGCACGTCGTGTTCGTCGAGCAGGTAAAGATCCGGGTAGGTCGAGTACTTCGCCTCGCGGGGATCCAGTTCGATCAGCTTGTCCAGCGCGCCCATCGCCTTCGCCTGCAGCAGGATGTAGGCGCGATCCGTCCGCAGATCGTCCACGATGATTTCCACGCCGCGGTCCACGCGCTTGGCCTTCAGCAACCGCCTGAGGCTGTTGCGCACGATGATGCCCGCGTTGCCCCGGATGAGAATCACCGCCGCCACCTCCCCCTCTTCGAGCGTCAGCGTATCTTCGACGAGCTTGATCTTCTCATCGAGCACGAAATCTAACCCGCCCCCGAACCGCAGGTCCTCCGTGTAGGAGCAGAAGCCTTCGGGCAGCATGATGGCCATGCCCTCCCGCGCCTCGAGGAAGAAGGCCTTGGCCACGTCCGTTTCGCTGCCGCTCTTGCCGAGCAGGATGTTGGCGAGCGGGTTCTTGATTTCCACCAACTGGATCGAGTAGATCAGCAGCATGAACATCAAGACGCCGACGTAGCCGGTCAGCAGGTCGAGGAAGCTGAACAGCTGAAACCGCACCCCTTCATCTGCCATGCGCTTTGCCATCGCGAATGCCTTTGTCCGGGCCAGTTCAAAGCCGTTAGAAGAGCGTGAAGAACCGCGAATGGACGCGAATGGACGCGAAAGTGTGTGTCCAATGCCCTTTCGGGACGCACTGTCGCATGGCGTCGCGAGAGCGTACCGTCATGATTCTGCTCTGAAGCGGGCCTGGATATTCGCGTGCCTTTGCGTCCATTCGCGGTTTCCCCTCTTGCATGCGGGGCTATTTCCGCCCGAAACTCCAGAAGCGTCTGCCGCGGGACGGCTTACCGCCCGGCCCCTGGCTCTGTGCGGCGACAAAGCGGTCGATCGATTCGCGGAACGCGCGGTCGCCCTGCAGGCGTTGGAGCCGTTCGGCCAGGGCGGCCTCCGACTGGCTGAGGTTGTTCAACACGGCGATGAACTGCTGGCCTTCACGCATCTGGGCCAGGAGCCCGTCGTAGGTCTGCTGGAACAGGGCCTGGGCCTTTTGCAGCCATTCGGACGCCTGGCGCGAGGCGGTGCCGGCCTCGTCCAGCCGCCGGCGCTCTTCCTGCTCGAGCGTACGCACGCTGCGGTCGATGCCGTCGAAAAACGCCTTGAGCCGCTGCTCGGTTTCGCCGAAGCGCTGCTGCTCGGCCTGCAGCGCCCGGGTGACGCTCTCGAGATGGCTGCGCATGCTCTGTTCCATGGATTCCTGCCCGGCGCGCATGGCGCGGACCATCTCCTCCGCCGCGCCGCGCTGCGCCTCGCGCAGCTCCGTGACCTGCCGCAGGGACCGTTCCGACTCCTCCTTGAGGCCGCCCACAAGCCCGGTGATCGCCGTGCGTTGCTGTTCGCCGGTATCGCGGATGGAACTGGCGATGCTGGTCGCGGCGGCGGAGAATTTCTCCTGCGCGGCGGCCAGTTCGCGCGCGGAACTCTCCAGCCGTTGTTGCAGGCTCTGCACGAAATTGTCGGCCTGCGCGCGCTGCTGGCTCGTCGTCTCCTGAATGACGGCGCGCATCGTCTCCGAAGCGGCGCTCAGGCTCTCCTGCATTTGGGTGATGGCGCCCAAGGCCTCGCGCAGCGGCGCCTGAAGCCCCTTGACAAAGGATTCGGTCTCCGCGCGCTGCTGTTCGGCCGCCCCGCGCAGGGCGTTTCCGACCGCCTCCACGGCCGAGACGGTCCCCTGTTCGAATGCCGCGCCGACCTCTGCGACCGACGTGCGCATCTGGTCCTGAAGCCCCTTGTTGAAGGCGTTGGTCTCGGCGCGCTGCATCTCGCCGGCTTCGCGGATGGCGGTTCGCATGCTTTCGGACGCCTCGGCGGTCGCCTTGCCGTACACGGTCGTGATCTGCTGCAGGGACGCCTGCATCTCGTCGCGAAGCTTCTGTACGAACGTGTTCGTCTGCGCACGCTGTTGTTCGGCCGTTTCCCGGATGAGGGCCGGCAAGCCCTGCGAAGCGGAGACGATCTGCTGCTGCATCGTGTTCGTCTCGCGCAGGGAGGCCTCGAGCTGGCTGCGCAGGCTCTGGGCGAAGGTGTTGGTCTCGGCGCGCTGCTGCTCGCCGGTCTCGACGATGATGGTGCGGATATTCTCGGAGGCCGCGACGACCTTCTGCTGGAGTTCGGCGAACCCGCGCAGCGAACTCTTCATCTGGTCCAGCAGCCCCTGCGCGAAGGTGGCGGTGATGTTGCGCTGTTCCTGCGACGCATCGGTCACGAGCCGGCGCAGGCCCTCGCCCTCCTGGCGGAAGGCTTGCGCGCTCTCCTTGGCCACCGATGAGACCTCTTGCGCGGCTTCCCGAATGACGCCGCCGAAGGCGGCGGTGTAGTCTTCCGGGCGCGGGATGTGCTGCACGACCGCTTCCTGGATGGCCTGCCGCTCCTCCTCCTTGGTCAGCCATCGGACGATCTTCTCGTCGTGCTCGACGACCAGCTTCGAGACAAGACCGTCTTCCACGAACGTGTCGATCTTCTCGATGACGGCGTCTTCCCGGGATTTCAGGACCGTGTGGGCGAAGGTGCTGATCAGCGCCAGGACGAGAGCGAGGAAGGTGGTGTCGAACGCGACCGCCAGCTCGCTGGTAACGGCCTGGATGCCTTCCTTCAGCTTCTCGAGTTCGTCGGCCGCCTCCATGACCTTGGTGAAGCCGCCGACGGCGCCGCCGATACCCATCACCGTGCCGACGAACCCGAGGATAGGGATCGACCACAACAGCGTCAGCAGCAGGCGGTGGCCGTCATCGCGCACGGAGTAGTCGAATTCCGCTTCCTCCACGGCCATGTCGGCAATACGTTCCGGGTGGCCCGTGGTCAGCCAGGTTTCCAGCAGGCGTGCAACGCGGGTGGCCAGCATGTTCTCCTCGAAATCCTGCTTGGCCCGCGAGCTGTCGATATAGGTGCTGACCGCATCGTGATCCTGAAAGTTGAAGTCGTCCGGAATGGACTCATCCTGGCAGAACAGGAGTTGGCGGTTTACCAGCACGTATTTCTTGCGCAGGATACTGATTGTCAGCGCGAATGCCGCCACCGTCGCATACGGGATGAACCCGCGGTCCGTGAGCAGATCGCCGTAACGCTTGATGAAGCTCAGGTATTTCGACCCCCCGCCGAACCCGCGGCCGACGAAGCCGAAGAAGTACATGACCACAAAGACGACCAGCGCGACGAACAGAACGGTCTTGATCCGCACGTTCATGTCCGGCCGCGGGATCGTGGTCTTCTTCATAGTCGGCTCCCTCGCGTGCTGACGGCCAGCAACCGCAGCAACCGCATGCCCTATTCCGGATGCCATACCGGATATGTGCCCGATACATACGATATTTTGTGGGAGGTTGGCAACCCTTTTTTCTGTTGAAAAGCCTGTACTAACTTAGTATTTTACCTGACAGACGACCTGATTGTCGAACCAATAAAGCAGCAGGTCCGCCCGCCAACATTCCTCCCCGTCTTGCGTATCGCCGAATGGGGAAGTGTTGTAGGGGCAGGCCGACACATCGTTTCCGATTGCGAAACGACGGGGCGGGAGCCTGTCCATATGCAATCCAGGAACGGCTGTCCGCGGGGCGAGAGTGTGGAGAATGTCGAGGCCGGATTCTCTCGGGCAGGGGCGCCGGAAAGCCCGGCCGTGCTTTTGGGGGCGGGCGCAACGGGGCGGGCGACCGCATGCGGTGCCGGCGGTGCAGGCGGCGGGGCATGTTCCTCGCGCGCGGGTGCGGGTGTGACACGCTGGTGCCGGATCTTCGCGTTGTCCGCTTTCTTCGGCCTGGCCGTGACGCGGCCTGCGGTGGCCCAGGATCTCAGGTTCTCCACCCGTAGTCCTGTCATGCCGCCCGGGGATTCCACGGTGCGAATCGGGCCGCTGCACTCCCAGTTGACGTTCAGACAGTCGGCCGGCTTCCGGTATATCGCCGCGTCCGGCGCCGGACGAGCGGATCTGAACGAGGATGGGGTGGAGTTTCCGCTCTCCTCCTCGCTGAACCTCGAGAACTACGTCGTGTTGACCCGCTACGCGGGTCTTGGCGCCGGTTTTTCCGCCGAATATTCGTACTACCCGATGGAAACGCAGGAGAATGTCCTGTCCATCAACGCCCCGCAGGAAGGCGTCTACGGGGATTTCAGCCTGGATCTGGCGCCCGGCGCCAATCTTCGTGCCCGCATTTATGACACACCCAGCTACCTGACCGACTATGTCGACTTTTCGGGGTTGAGCGACGAGATCGCCGGCCTTGAGTACAATCGGTTCGACAACACACTTGGCGCCGACATCGACTGGCTCATGGCGCCCGACAAGAACCTTGCGGTTACCCTCACCCGGCAGGACGTGGTGCCCGAGGACGAGGCGTTTGAAGACACAGGCAGGACCAGTTACCGTGCCGATGTGTCTTTGGAGTACCAGCCGAACGCCAATCTGGTTGTGGGGCCTCGCGCCAACTACAGCGTGCAGACGTTTCCAAGCGAGGAGCGTGGCGATCAGACCAGCACGGAGGCGAACGTGTTCTGCCGATCTCGGATCACGCGGGTCATCTCCTGCTCGGCGAGCATCGGATTGACGTCCACGCGCGTCGCCTCTTCCGACGGCGGCACGGATGACGGGGAGACCCGAAGCGTCACGGCGGATCTGTCGCTGGAACATATCCTGAACCGGGATACGACCCACAACTTCGCATTCAGTCGGCAATTGACGTCCGGTTTTGCCGCGGGCACCGACCTCATCGATTCGTATTCATATGACATCACGTGGCGGCGGAGCCTGGGGGCGGTGGCCTTTTCCACCTCACTGCAATCGTCGCAGCCTGAGACCGACACGGGAGGCGGATACGCGCTGCTGTCCAGTCGACTTGGCCTGACTCGGTCTCTGACGCGCCAGTTGAACGTATCGCTGGCTACCGACTACACCGTACGGCAGAACGAAGACGCGAGTGACTACAACGACTGGACAACATCGTTCTCCACGGGCCTGTCTCTGCGTCCGGAGTTGAGCGTGCGGCTCACCGCCCAGCATCAGACTCGCGACAGCGAGGATGATGAGGCTGACCGCTCCGAGGACCGGGTGGAACTGACCTTCGACTACTCGCACGTTTTCTAGCCTGGTCTATCCGTGCCCGCGGCAGATGGCACATGAATAGACCAGGCTGGCGAGAAAAAGCTTGTCACGGCCGGCCTGTACCTGTTATATCTCGCTATAGGTTGCGCAAGGTTGCGCAAGGTGGAGACATGGCGGCGCGCCTGATCTGTATGCGTGGCGTGACGGGAAACAGCCCTGTAAGGAGTCGAATTTCTGTACCTGGTCGATCCTAACCGGGCCTTTTTCTTTATTTGGCGTGTGGTGGGGGTGCTTTGATGGCGAAGGATGTCTATCGCATAAAGGAGGCGGCCGAGATTGTCGGCATTCACCCGACCACGCTTCGACGCTGGATTCTGGCCGGCAAAGTGGCGGACGTACGCCGCGACAGGAACGGGTGGCGTGTTTTCTCCCAGCGCGACATTGCCCGGATAGAAGCGTTCGCCAACCAGCATACGGATCCTGTACAGGCCTCCGACTCCCAAACATGAGGACAGGCCCGATGACAGACAGGCGGCACCGATCCGGGGGCGTCTGCGACACAGGCGGCATGTATGCCGACTTGTTGCATCGCGTGGCGGCGTTGACGGCACTGGCGGCGGTCGTGTTCCTCGCCGGCTGCAGCATTCGCCGGCAGGCGGCGGATGCGGACAGGGCGTTTGTGAGTGCGGGGGACGAGGACATATTTCTCGGCGCCATGCCTGGCCGCCCTGACAGTCCTGAGCCCCGCAGCGCGCCGCCTGAGATCGCGCGAATCCCGGCGGCATCTCTGTTCGCTATGGGTGCGGAGCCTGCCTCCCGCCATGACCTGCCGGAGGAGCGAAGTCGCCTTCCCGCGGGGCTGCCTTCCGCCGGCCCGGCCCGCGCGGCGTCGCCGTCCCTGCCCGAGTCGGTGGCGGACCGGCCATTGGGCCCGGACAGGATTGACGTGACTCACCTGCCGAAGGGCGGGCTCTCGTCGGCTGCCGTGGTCACCATCGAACCCGACTGCGAACTGCAGATTACGGTTGAGGAGGATCCCGGGCTGAACGGCAACTACCGGGTGGACGGTGATGGAGGAATCGATTTCGGCTACGTGGGGTTGGTCATTCTCCAGAGCGCCACGCAAGCGGAGGCCGAGGGCAAGATCAAGCGCATTCTTGAGAAACGGTACTTCCGCACGGCCTCGGTGAGTGTGCGGCTGACCAAAGCCTCCTACGACAAGATCCAGGTTTCCGGCGCCGTGGCGAACCCGGGGCTGGTGAAGATCGGGTCCGGTTCCTCCATTCTGCTTCGCGAGGCTCTCATCCGGGCGGGGGGGCTGCTCCCTCAGCCAGGGCCGGTCCTGGTGAAGGTTGTGCCGGGCGGCATGCGGGATGTGTGGGGCGCGGCAAGCCCGAAAGGGGAGGTCGTTTCGCTGTCCGTCAGGGAAGGGACTGTCGAGATACCGGAAATCGAGCTGCGGAACAACGATTTGATCCACGTCTTCTCGAGCAAGACCGGGGCGACGCCGGGTTTGGGCATGCGGGAGGTTATCGTCCTGGGCGAGGTGCGGCAGCCGGGCGTGGTGCGGTTCGCGCCGAACGAACGGTGTACGCTGCTGCACCTGCTCTTCAAGATCGGCGGCGTGTCGACATTCGCCAGGGACAGGTCCGTCAAGATCATCCGAACCGATGAGAACGGCGAGGAGCGTGAAATCCGGGCCAATGCCAAGGCTCTCATGCAGAGCGGGGACCCGGAAGACGACGTTCCGCTCGAACACGGGGACCGCATAATCGTACCGACCAAAAAGATCAGCTTCTTCTGATGAGCAGGGCGCGCGTCACAATCGAGCCGGACAAGATCGACATTCGCAACTATGTCGGCATTCTTTTCTTTCGCTGGAAGGTCATCGTGCTCTGTTTCCTGTACAGCCTCCTGGCGGGGGTGGTCTACCTGCAGATTGCGCGGCCGCTGTACGAGACGACTTGCCAGGTGATGATCTATCGGGACCCTTCATTGACCGTGTCGCAGTCTCAAGCGCACTGGCAGCAGTTGCGCATGCATGCGCTCATTTTGGCCAGCACGCGGGTCAGGAATACCGTCATCGACCGGTTGACGGACAGGTGGGAGTCGAAGGTCGGCGGCCGGCGCGAGATGTGGCTGCCGGTGACGACCTCGCCCTTGGGGCATTCGGGGAACACGATTCTGGAAATCGGGGTGAAGGGCCCGTATCCGGCGTACAACGAGGCCTTTCTGCATGCGCTGCTGGAGGAGTACAGGCAGGAACGCCAGACGAGCCAGAAAGAAGTCGCCGGCTCCGTCACCAAAGTCCTGGAAGACGAGCTCGCCCGGCTGCAGGAGCGCATACGCGGTGCGGAGGAAGATCTTATCGAGTACCGGCGCAAGAACAACATGGCGTATGTCGATACGAAGGCCTCGATCGAAACGCGCTATCTCACCGCCCTGATGCAGCGGCGTAATGAGCTGCAGACGGAGCGGATTCTCTTCGAGGCGCAGTACCCTTACATCAAGGACGCCAGCGCGGCCGTCATCACGGATATCGACGAGTTGACGCGGGAAAGCGGCGCGGTCTCGCCTTTCGAGGTGGTTGCCGTTACTGGCGAAGAAGGTGCACCCGCCGCGGCGGCGGCTCCCGGTGCCGCCGCACCCCCCGAAGAGGAGCGGTTTGTCCGCTCGGAACGGCGCGCGTCGGCACGGATTCCCCCCACGGATGACGGGGGCTGGCAGAGCCTGCGGATCGAACTCCTGCGGCTGCAGCTCCTGGAGAAGGAGCAGGCCAAGACGCATCTGGAGAACCATCCGCGCCTGATGGAGACGCGAAAGAAGATCGCGGAGATCGAGGAACGGCTCGGGATTGCCCGGCAAGTCGCACTCGAGCGGCTGAAGGCGCGGCAGGAGGCTCTCGGACGCCACGAAACCGCTCTGGAGACCGCGGAGAACCGGTGGCAGGCCAGCGCGATTCTGTCCAGCAAGCGGCAGGCGGAGTATCAGCGGCTGGCCATGATCCTGGAGCGGTATGTCCAGATGCACCAGACGCTCTATTCCCGGCTCCAGGAACTGCGTGTTTCCGAAGAGCTGAAGGCGGAGCACTATTCGGTGAAAGAGGACATTTCGACCGATCCGGGTCCCGTCTGGCCCAACGCGCGAAAGATCATGCTCGTGGCGCTTGCGATGGGAATGGCCGCGGGGGTCGGGCTGGCTTTTCTCATGCAGATATTCGACAACAAGGTTCAGTCGGTACGGGACGTGGAGGAGATTCTGGGGTTGGAGTTTCTGGGCGGGGTGCCCTTCTGGGTGCACAGCGGGCTCGGCAGGCGTCTGCGCCCGATCGTGACCGACGATCATGCCGCCGGGGCGATAGAAGCGTATCGCGCGCTGCGTACGACGATACTGGGCGCGCTCGAGAAACGGAACGAAAATCTGTGCCTCGTCAGCAGTGCGGACTCCAAGGAAGGCAAGACGCTGACGGTGCTGAACCTGGCCGTCATGATCGCGCAGATGGGGAAACGTGTGCTGCTGGTCGACATGGACCTGCGGCGCGGCCGGCTGCATCAATCGCTGGACCAGGAGCGCAGCCCGGGCATGACCGACCTGCTGGATGAAACCGTCACGCTGCGCGACGTCATTCGTGAAACGCAGCATGAGAATCTCTCGCTGCTGCCGGCCGGCAAGACGGTCGTGAACACGCCCGAGCTGCTGCAGAGCGCGGATCTGGAGGGGCTGTTTTCGGGGCTCAAAAGGCAATATGACTATATCCTGGTGGATACGGCGCCCATCCTGCGCGTCACCGATACGGTGATCACGGCCTCGCCCCGTACGGGGGTGCTGATCCTGGTGGCGGCGGCCAACCGCACGCCGAAGCCGGTTGTACGGTATTCCCTGAGCCTGCTGCGGGACGCCGAGATCCTGGGGTTGGTCCTGAACGCGATCGAAATGCACAAGATCAGCAGCCTGTACTACTCCTATCAGTACCCGAACTACGCCTACTACAGCAACGCGTACGCGTACGGGTACAGCTACGGAGAGGCGACGAACGTGGGGCCGATGCAGCGCATGCGCCGCGGTCTCAGGCGCCTGTCCAGCAAGACGGTCTACGAATGGCTGCGCCGCGCGCTGCTGCCCATGGAGTAGGGTGTGACGTCCGACTTTCGACCCGCGGGGTTTCGATTCCTTCTCGCCTGTAGCGAGAGAAGACCCACATGATCACGCACCGTTACTACGGCCATACGCAGACCCTCTGGATGGCCGTCATGGATGCCGGCTGCATGGTGGCCGGCATCGTGTTCGGCGTGACGCTGCGGCTCGGTTTCGCGTCGGTCGGCGGCTACATCTTCGGCCATATGAACGGCTGGCTCTTCCTGTGCGGCAGCATGGTCCTGGCCAACTATCTGGTCGGGAACTACGGGATCCAGGTCGTCTACTCGCGGTTCAACCTGCTTGTCAGCGGCATGTTCTCGCTGGCCGTGGCCCTGCTGGTTCTGAGTTTCACCTCGTACGCGTGGTTCCATCTGCTGGTCGGCCGCGGTGTGCTGGCGCTGGCGATCGTGATCTACAGCGCGCTCTGGTTCCTGCTGCGTGTGATGGTCTACCGGATCCTGTACCGCAGCAAGTTCTTCCTTTGCCGGGTCGTCATGCTGGGGACCGGCGACTGCGCCCGGCGGATGCTGCCGATCGTCGAGAACGAGGCCATCTTCCCAACTCATCAGATCGTCGCGTTTGTCCGGCTGACCGGGGTGGACGCCGACACGAGCATTCCGAACAATCACCTGATCGACGGGCGCGTGGTCATCGAGACGCGGGTCGAGACGCTGATCGAGCTCGTGCGCAGTCTCGGGGTCACCACGCTGATCATCGGGCTGGAGGACCAGAGCGAGGCCGCCAAGTTCTATCCGGCCTTGCGCCACCTGCGCTTCGAGGGCGTTGAAATCCTGACCGCGCTGAGCGCGGCCGAGATGTACAGCGCGCGAATTCCGTTGGGTTTGGTGGACGAGGCCTGGCTGACGCAGGCCTGTATGGATTCCGCGATGCCCGTCGTCAGGCGGCTGAAGCGCGTGTTCGACGTCGTCGTGGGGTTGGTCGGCGCGGTGGTCTTTCTGCCGGTGGCCGGGCTCGTTGCACTGTGCATCAAGCTCAGCGCGCCCGGGAGCCCCGTCATCTACTCGCAGGCGCGTGCCGGCCAGTTCGGGAAGCTCTTCCATATCTACAAGTTCCGAACCATGACCGACGGGGCGGAAGAAGAGAGCGGCCCGGTATGGGCCGCGCGTGACGATATGCGCATTACGCGGCTGGGCCGCGTTCTGCGGAAGTTCCGGTTGGACGAAATCCCCCAAATCGTGAACATCCTGAAAGGCGATATGAGCATTGTCGGGCCGCGGCCGGAACGGCCGGAGATCATCGCGGATCTGGAGCAGGCGATCCCCTTCTACCGCGAGCGGCTGAACATCATGCCCGGGCTTACGGGCTGGGCTCAGATCCGGTACCCCTACACGAACACGGTACAGGACGCCGCCCGGAAGCTGGAATTCGATCTGTACTACATCAAGTATCTCTCGATGCGGTTGGACATCCAGATCATTCTCAGTACCATCCGGATCGTCCTGTTCGGGCTGGAACGGCGGCAAAAGGGGGCGCCGTCGCCCGCCGGCGGGCAAAGCAGCACGAGCGGGCCGGTTGAGGCGCTTGAACCTCCTTCCTCAACTTTGTCGTAAGCTTTGTTCCGCCACGGGCGGACCGGCTGTAAGCTTTGTCGACCTCGCCGCTGCGGCGGGGGTTCTCGACAAGGGTCTCGCCACTCACGCAACGCGATTCCGCTTCTGAACCCATGGCCTTCACGTTTGTCGTGCTGTTCGTCGTGCTGGTCTTCTGGCGGCCGCAGGAATGGCTGCTGCCTTGGCTCTACGGGCTGCCGATCCTGGACGTGGTGGCCGGCCTGGCGGTCTTCGGCGTGCTCATCGAGATTACCGACCGGCGCATCAGCGTGCCGCGGGTTCCGCATGCCGCCTTCATCATCGGGGTGTGGATCGCCACGATGGTCTCGCACATCGCCCACACGTATCTGGGCGGGATGATCGTCGCGATGACCTACGCCGGCAAGATGTGCCTGTTCGGGTTCCTGGTGATGTGCGTGATCGACCGGGTGTCGCGCGCGCAGACGATGGCCGTGCTGATTGTGGCCATGATTTCGTTCATGGCTGTGCATGCCTTGATGCAGGAACATCTCGGGTACGGGTTCACGGGGCAGCGGCCCATAGCCTACAGGGGCTGGATGGGCGAGGCCTACACGCGCACCCAGTTCTTCGGGATATTCGAGGACCCGAACGACCTCGCCCAGATGATGGCGGTTGGTATCCCCCTGGCGTTCGCGGTTCCCCGCCGCATGACGATCGGCGGCCTGTTGGGCGGCGGCCTCGTTGCGTTGCTGTTGGTGCTGGCGATCTTCACGACGCGGTCGCGCGGCGGCATGGTGGCGCTGATCACCGTCGGCGCGGCTACGCTTGCGCTGGGACTGCCTTCACGCTGGGTTCCTCTGGTTCTCGGCATTGTCATGCTCGGAGCCTTGGCGATCGCTGCCCAGTACGGCGGTCGGATGCTGGATGCGTCGGCCTACAACCGCGTGATCCAGTGGGGTGAAGCCAACCAGATTTTCAAACAGAACATACTTTTCGGCATCGGGTTCGGCATGTTTGTCGACTACTTCGGGTTGGGTACCCACAACTCCTATGTCCTATGCTATACCGAACTTGGATTGTTCGGATACTGGTTCTGGTTCGGACTGGTGCTTCTGTGTGTGGTCGGTTGCTGGCGGGCGCGGCTCGCACTGGCTCGGCCCGCGACGCCCGAGGCGCGCTACATGCGACGGCTGGCGGGCCTCTGCCTTGTGTCCATGCTCGGGTTCTGCTCGTCGTCGTATTTTCTGAACCGGGCATGGGTCTATCCGCTCTTCTTCCTGTTTGCGTTGCTTGGGGCCGTGCCGGCCATCACCCAGGACTTGTTGCCGAAAGACGCGCCCCCGCTCATGAGGCCCCGCAAAGACATGGTGCTGGTTACGGTCTGCAGCCTCACGAGCGTGGTGTATATTTATGTCTCCATTCTCATCCTGAATCGAGTCGCGTGAAGAAAGTCGGCAGAAACGGAGCGATCCTTCTTCTGGCTTGCCTCGCGCTCACGGGGCTATGGGAGGCGCTCGCGCATCGCAGCCGGTACCCGTTCCGGCCGTTCGAGATCACGGCCTCGGACTTCGCGTCCTTCGCACCCCGGCTGAAAGGCTGGGAAGTCGGGCCGGTTTGCGGGATCGAGGAAGACCTGGAACCGGGCATGCATCTGTTCTCGTTGCGGCTCCGTGGCGCGAGGGCAGCGCACGCCGCCGGCGCGCCGGAGTTTGTGGTCAGGCTCACCTACGGGTTCAATGTGCCCATGTGCATGAAGTACAAGGGCTACGCGGTCCAGGAAATGGCGAACAACCTGGAGACCGAACGGACGCAGGTCTGGCGGTTCGCGTCGCCCGACGGATTTCGGTCGATCTGGGTCACCAGCCTGCTGCGGGCGGGGGATTTGGCACGGACGGATACCGACGTGCGCGCGATGGCGTTTCCCCGCGTCAACGTCTGCGAAGATCCGAGCTGGGTCCCGCGCGGATTGACGGCAGATGTGTTTCGCCGTCCCGTCTACGAGATACGAAACTTCCTGCGCATGCGCTGGAACGAATCGCGCTGCGATCTGCTGGCCTTCCTTAAGCTGCGCCGGCCTGCCGGGGCCAGTGACGAACTGCTCGGCTTCATCGCCTGCAGCACGGGCCGAAGCGTCGGGCCCGGGGAGGAGGAACAGGTTCGCCGCGAGTTGGAGGTTGTGATGCAGAACGTCCATCGGCAGCTGGCGGCGTGGCGTGCGGGGCGGGAGTAGGGCGGATTGGATGACTGGAAGCACGGAAGGATGGAAGAGTTTCTTTTGAAGGGAACGATTGGCGTATGAACCAAGACGAACCAGGTTTCGAATACGTCATCGAACCGTCCGGCGGCTGGTTCCGGCTGAACCTGCGCGAGCTGGCGCGTTATCGGGACCTGCTGGTCCTGCTGGTGAAGCGCGATTTCGTTGCGCGCTACAAGCAGACGATTCTGGGCCCGCTCTGGTTCGTGCTGCAGCCGCTGATGCACACGGTCATGTTCACGATCGTGCTCGGCCGCATCGCGGGGCTATCGCCGGAGGGGCAGCCGAAACTGCTCTTCTACTTCAGCGGCATGTTGGCGTGGCAGTACTTCGCCATGTGCATGCAGGGCACCTCGACGACCTTCCTCGCCAATGCCGGTCTGTTCGGCAAGGTCTATTTCCCCCGCATCGTGGTGCCGGTTTCCGTCGTGATCTCCAGCCTGCTGGCTTTCGCCTTGCAGTTGGCGTTCTTCCTTTGCTTCTTCCTCTACTACAAGTTCGGGTCCTGGGCCGGGCCGGCCATTCGGCCGGGCTGGCAACTCGTGCTTCTGCCGCTGGTCGTGCTGCACACGGCCGCGCTGGCGCTGGGAGTCGGGTTGTGGATGTCCGCCCTCACGGCCAAGTATCGCGATTTCATGCATCTGGCCGGGTTCCTGACCGAGTTGTGGAAGTACGCCACCTTCCCGCTGCTGATGTCGCTCGCCAAGATCAAAGAGAACCTGGCGGGGCTGGAGTGGTTGCTGGCCGTCAACCCCATGTCGCCGATCGTCATGTGGTATCGCCGCGCGTTTCTGGGGCTGGAAGGGCCCAGCCCGGCGCTGCTCGCCGTCTCCGGCGGGATCACGGTGCTCATCCTGCTCAGCGGAATCGTTGTCTTCAGCAGGGTGGAGAAGACCTTCATCGATACGGTGTAGCCGATGGTCGAAAGTCCGCAGGTCGCAGGTCGAAGGTCGGGGACGGGATCGCGGCCCGTCCGCCGCCCGCCGTCTTCGCTCGGCATGCCCAACGCCGTCCGCGTGGTCTGCGACCGCGGCCCTTTGGCCTTCGCCCTTCGCCTTTGCGAGCTTCGACCTCTTCGCCATGAACGCCGCCCCTATCATCACGGTCTCTAATCTCTCGAAACGCTACCGGCTCGGGCAGATCGGGGCGACGAGCCTGCGCGATTCTTTTGACCGGTGGTGCCAACGCTTGCGCGGGCGCGAGGCGCCGGCCGTGCGGACGCCGGGCGTCGAACAAGAAACGGCGCGCCGGGATGAACTCTGGGCGTTGCGCGAGGTGTCTTTTGACGTGCAGCGCGGGGAAGCGGTGGGGATTATCGGGCCAAACGGAGCCGGGAAGACGACGCTGCTCAAGATCCTGTCGCGGATCACGGAGCCGACGACCGGCCGCGCCGTGCTGCGGGGGCGGGTGGGCAGCCTGCTCGAGGTCGGGACCGGGTTCCACCCGCAGCTTACCGGGCGGGAGAATGTGTACCTCAGCGGCGCGATTCTGGGGATGCGCAACGCGGAGATCGATCGGAAGTACGACGAAATTGTCGCCTTTTCGGAATTGGCCCCGTTCATGGCGACCCCCGTCAAACGGTACAGCAGCGGGATGTATGTGCGGCTGGGGTTTGCCGTGGCCGCGCACCTCGAGCCGGAGATCCTGCTGGTGGACGAGGTGCTGGCCGTCGGCGACGTGAGTTTCCAAAAGAAGTGTCTGGGCAAGATGCGTGACACGGCCGCGGGCGGGCGCACCGTCCTGTTCGTCAGTCACAACATGAGCGCGATCCGGCAACTGTGCCCGAGATGCCTCTGGGTCGACCATGGCCGCGTCCGGGATTTCGGCGGGTCCGAACGGGTCGTCGACGCCTATCTCGAGGACGCGGTGGGCGCCGTGGTGCCGGCGGAGAAGACATTTGATGAGGATGCGTCAAAGGAGTTTCAGCTCCGGGCCGTGCGCATGATGGGGCGGGACGGCACCGCCAGAGATCGATTTGACTGCGACGAACCGGTGACGCTCGAGTTGACGTGCCAGGTTCATCGCCGGGTGCCGGCCTTGTGCGGGTATCTGTCCCTGGCGAGAGGCGGTGAGACCGTTCTGGTCGCCGACAGTTACGATAGCGTGCCCGACCCGCTTGGTGATCTGCCGGTCGGGACGCATCGTGTCCGCGTCTCGATCCCCGCGCGAACGCTTGGGCCGGGCGACTATTCGGTGTACCTGAACTTCACGAGTGCGTTCAGCGCCGGGAGCGTGGACGTGGACAGCCCGGGTACCGTCTGCGGGTTCCGGCTGGACGATTTTGCCACGCGCCGGGGTAACAGGCGGCCCGGCTTCTTCAGTACGCGCCTGGCGTGGGATGTCGACTCCGTGAATGCGTGAAGGAGTTGGGTGCGGCCGTGAGTGTGGGTATCGTTGTCCAGGCGCGTATGACGTCCCGCCGGCTTCCCGGCAAGGTCCTCAAGGAAGCGGCCGGTCGGCCGCTGCTCGCCTATCTGCTGGAGCGGCTTGCGCGGTGCGAGGCCGCACCGCCCGTGGTGGTGGCGACCTCGGATGCAGACAGCGATGCCCCGATACAGGCGTTCTGCCGAGATAGGGGCGTGCGCTGTCATCGAGGGCCGCTCGACGACGTGGCAGGGCGTTTTCTGCAGGTGATCGACGCGTACCGTTTCGAAGCCGTCGTGCGCGTCAGCGCCGACAGTCCGTTGCTCGATCCGCGCTTGATCGACAGGGCTGTGAACCTGTTCGGCGCGGGAGACGCCGATCTCGTCACCAACGTGTTTCCGCGGTCGTTTCCCAAAGGGCAGTCGGTCGAAGTCGTCGGGGCCGTCCCCCTGCGCCGGGCTTACTCCCGCATGCGGATGCCGGAAGAACGCGAGCACGTGACCGCGCATTTCTACGGGAACCCGGAGCACTTCCGGATTGTGAACTTCCGCGCGGAACGCGACTACAGCGGCGTGCGGCTGTGTGTGGATACGCCCGACGACTTCAGCGTGGTGGAGGCGATCATCGGGAAGATGCAGGGGCCGCATTGGCAGTACGGGCTCGACGCGGTCTTGCGCCTCGAGCGGGAGGTAACGGGTAGACGGCCGTGACGACGCGCGCGGACAGGCTTCGGGTGGGTGTCATTGGCCTCGGCGTGGGCGAACAGCATATTGCCGGGTATCGAAGCCGCGCGGCCTGCGACGTGACAATGCTGTGCGACCTGTCCGACGACAAGGTAACGATGGCACGAGAGAAGTATCCACACACGCATGTGACGCAGCGGCCCGAAGATGTGTTGGACAATCCTGACATCGATGTGGTCTCGATCGCCTCCTACGACGACGGCCACCACGAACAGGCCGTGCGTGCGCTGCGGAACGGCAAGCATGTCTTTGTCGAGAAACCGCTTTGCCTTCACGAACACGAGGCCAGGGAGATTCGCATGCTCCTGAGCGCGAATCCCCGCCTGCGGCTTTCGTCCAACTTGATTCTGCGGATGTGTCCCCGGTTCCGGCTGCTCCGGCAGATGATACGGAACGGTGATTTTGGCCGGCTCTTCTACCTCGAGGGCGACTACAATTACGGGAGGCTGCACAAACTCACGCAAGGCTGGCGAGGTCGGTTGCCGTTCTATTCCGTGACGTACGGCGGCGGCGTTCACATGGTGGACCTGCTGCTGTGGCTGGCGGACGCCCCGGTCACGGAGGTGGCGGCGCAGGGGAACAGGGTGGCGTCGGCGGGCTCGGGTTTTCGTTACAACGATTTTGCGGTTGCCCTCCTGCGCTTTGAAGGCGGGGTGATCGGCAAGGTGGCGGCCAACTTCGGTTGCGTGTGCCCGCACTTCCATCGGCTCACGGTCTATGGCACCGAAGCCACGTTCGAGAACGGTCCCGAGTCCGGCCTGCTGTACCGGTCGCGCGAGGCCGCCGTGGCGCCGGAGCGCATCACCGCCGCCTATCCGGGCGTGCAGAAGGGCGATTTGATCGGGAGTTTCGTGGATTCGATCTTGAAAGGGGAGCCGGCAGAGGTTACAACGGAGCACGTCTTTCGGGCGATGTCGGTGTGCTTTGCGATCGAAAAGGCCGTGCAGGCGTCGGCTCCCGTCGCCGTGGAATACCTGTAGAGTGCTGCTATGACGTGTGATACGCGGTCGATCCCGTTCGGGCGCCCCATGATCGGTGAGGCGGAGAAAGCGGCTGTGCTGGAGGTGCTCAGCGGTCCCATCCTCACGCACGGCCCGCGCGTCAAGGCATTTGAGGCCGCGTTTGCCTCGTTCACGGGCGCGCCGCATGCCGTGGCCACGGCTTCCTGTACGGCCGCGCTGCAGCTGGCGTACACGGCGCTCGGGGTGCGAGCCGGGGACGACGTCCTGGTGCCGGCCCAGACGCACGTGGCAACGGCGCACGCCGTGGAGTTGTGCGGCGGCACGCCCGTCTTCGTCGATTCCGAACCGGAGACGGGGAATATCGACATCGCGCAACTCGAAACCAGGATGACGGCGCGGACGAAGGGCGTGGCGGTCGTCCATTATCTGGGAATGCCCGTCGACATGGCCCGGGTTCTTGCCGTCGCACGCCGGCACGGGCTGTTCGTGGTGGAGGACTGCGCGTTGGCGCTGGGCTCAACCTGCAACGGCGTGCACGCCGGGCTGCACGGCGATGCGGGCTGCTTCTCCTTCTATCCCGTCAAACATATCACCACCGCGGAGGGTGGGATGCTGATCACCGGCCGCCGGGACATAGCCGACCAGGTGGCCAAGCTGCGCGCGTTCGGAATCGATCGCAATATCGTGAGCGAGCGCGCGATGCCCGGCATGTACGACGTGGACGCGCTGGGCGGTAATTTCCGCCTCAATGAAATCGGCGCCGCGCTGGGGGTTGAGCAAATGAAGCGGCTGCCCGATTTCCTCGCCCGGCGCCGCGCGAACTACCGGTTGCTGACCGAGAAGCTGGAGCCGGTCAAGGGGGTCCGGCTGCTGCGGTCGACGCACCGTGAATTCCAGAGCAGTTACTACTGCCACGCGGTCTTGCTGGAGGAGCCGCTGCGCGACAAACGCCGTGAAGTCATCGCCATGTTGAAAGAGAAGGGCATCGGCACGAGCATCTATTACCCGAGGCCTCTGCCGCATCTGTCGTACTACATGGCGAAGTACGGGTTCGACGCCGCCAGCTTTCCGGTCGCCGCCGAGATCAGCGGCTGTTCCATCGCGCTGCCCGTCGGCCCGCATCTGGGTGCGGAAGACATCACCTGCATCGCGGCCGGGGTCGAGGATGCGATCGCCGCCGTGAAGACCGGCTCCGTTTCCGGCGGTTCTCACGGCGCCGGGCGCGGGCCGTCACAACAAGAGGACCGTACATGAGCAAGAAGATCGAAGGGATGCGGGTGGCGCTGATCGGGGGCGCCGGATTCATCGGACACCACCTGGCCCTGATGCTGAAACGGCACGGCGCGGAGCCCTTCGTCATCGACAGCCTCGGCGTGAACAACTTTCTCGCCTTCCGCTCCACGGGCGACAAGATCCGCAACCGCCAGCTCTACCTCAGGATCATTCAGGACCGGCTAAACCTGTTGAACGAGGCGGATATCCCGCTGTACGTACAGGACGCACGGGAGTATCACGCTCTCTCTCGGCTGGTCCGCGAGATTCGGCCGAATGCCATTGTACACCTGTCCGCCGTGGCACACGCGGGACGATCCAACAAGGACCCGTACAGCACCTTCGACCACAGTCTGCGGACACTGGAAAACGCGTTGGACGCGTCTCGTGAGCTGGTCGACCACTTCGTCTTCTTCTCCTCGAGCATGGTGTACGGCGATTTCCAGCAGGCTTCCGTGACGGAGGAGTCGCCCTGCGAGCCCTTGGGGATCTATGGCGCGCTGAAGTATGCGGGCGAGAAGATCGTCATAGCCTACAATCAGGTGTTTGACCTCGTCTACACGATCGTCCGGCCGTCCGCCCTGTATGGTGAGCGCTGTGTGAGCCGTCGCGTGGGCCAGATCTTCATCGAGAACGCGCTCGAAGGGCTGGAGATCACGATTCAGGGCGACGGTTCCGACCGCCTGGATTTCACCTACGTCGACGATGTTTGCCACGGACTCCTGCGCGTGTTGACTGAGCCGAAGGCCGCCAATCAGATCCTGAACCTGACCTACGGCGAGAGCCGCAGCGTTTCGGACATGCTCGGCATCCTGAAGAAGGAGTTCCCGTCCGTCCAGCCTTTGTACGAATCGCGCGACAAGCTGACGCCCAAGCGCGGAACGCTCAAGGTGGACAAGGCCAGGGATCTCATCGGTTATGACCCGCAGTATCCTCTGGAAAAGGGGTTCGTCAAGTACATCCATTGGTACAAGTCCATATGGGCGGGCAATCCGTCAGCGGGGCAAGGCGGGTGTCGTGAGCAGTCTTGACCGCGACGCGTGGCTGTCCGACGTGCTTGCGAAGGACGTTTACAGGCTGAGCGTTGACGACGATCTCATGGCCGAAGCCAGGCGGGGGCACGGCGCGGCGTATGGGCTGTTCGACGAACTGCGGTCTCGCGACGTTCTGATCTATACCAAGATTCCTGCGATCGACACGGCCGCGTGCGTCTTTCTGGAGGAACGCGGCTTCCGGCTTGTCGACACGAACGTCGTGCTGGACAAACCCATGGCGTTTCCCCGCAAACCGGCGCGCCGATCGGAGGTGCGGCCGGCAGCGCCCGAGGACAGGGAAGCGGTGGTGGAGTTGGCGAGAAGAAGCTTCGCCTGTTCCCGCTTCCATCTGGACGGCTTGATCGCGCCCGAAGTCGCGAACACGATCAAGGCGCAGTGGGCTGGCAATTTCTTCGCGGGCAAACGGGGCGACAGGATGGTGGTGGCGAGTGCCGCCGGACGCGTTGCGGGCTTCCTCCTGCTGCTTTGTCGTGACGCCCGGGATTGCGTGATCGATTTGGTCGCCGTCGATGCGGCGCAGCGCCGAAAGGGGATCGCGAGCGACATGTTGGCGTACGCGGAGGCCACCGACCCGAGCTGTTCGCGTATGGTCGTAGGGACGCAAGTCGCCAACGTGCCTTCGCTGCGGCTGTACGAGAAGGCAGGCTTCCGCGTGTGCGGATCGCATTACGTGTTCCACTTCCACGGCCCGCAGGATTCCGGATCATGAAGATCGGCGCTTTCGACACAGAGAAGAGCGTGCTGGTGGTCGCCGAAATCGGCAATAACCACGAAGGCTCTTTCGATGTGGCGCAGGCGTTGGTCCGCAAGGCGGCCGCGTGCGGCGTCGACGCCGTGAAGGTCCAGGCGTTTGATACGGCCCACTACGTCAGCGGCCGGGACCCGAACCGGTTCGCGCGGTTGAAGTCGTTTGAGTTGAGCGGCGCGCAGTTCGAGGCACTGGGGAAGCTGGCGCACGCATCGGGGCTGTTGTTCCTGGCGACGCCTTTTGATCTCGGCTCGGCCGCGCGGTTGGAGCACGTCGTCGACGGTTACAAGATCGCATCGAGTGACAACGACTTCTTCCCTCTTATTGCCGCGGTCGCCCGGACCGGCAAGCCGCTCCTCGTATCCAGCGGTGTGAGCGATCTGTCGCGGGTAGCCGACACCGTCGAGTTCGTGCGGGGGCAATGGGCGGAGAACGCGATCGACGGCCAGTTGGGCGTGCTGCACTGCGTGAGCTGTTACCCCGTTCCAGCCGAGCAAGCGAACCTGCGTTCAATCCCGTGCCTCGCCGATCATCTCGACTGCACCGTCGGCTACTCCGACCACACGACCGGGATTGAGGCGGCCGTGCTGGCCGTGGGGTTGGGCGCCGAGATCGTCGAGAAGCATTTCACGCTGGACAAGGCGTTCTCGGATTTCCGGGATCACCAGCTCTCGGCGGACCCCGCCGAACTGGCGGAACTTGTCCGCCGCGTGCGCCTGGCCTCGGCGCTGCTGGGCGAACGGACCAAGACGGTGTTGCCGTGCGAGGAGGGGGTGGCGGCCGCCATTCGCCGTTCCATCGTCGCCGCCCGCGCTCTGCCGAAGGGGCATCGGCTGACGACGGACGATCTAACCTGGATTCGCCCGGCAGACGGATTGCGCGTCGGCCAGGAGCAACGTCTGCTGGGCAGACGCCTGACACG
Organism: Kiritimatiellia bacterium; assembly: GCA_016929905.1. Taxonomy (GTDB): domain Bacteria; phylum Verrucomicrobiota; class Kiritimatiellia; order JAFGHX01; family JAFGHX01; genus JAFGHX01. The sequence continues at coordinate 36,730 of JAFGHX010000167.1, read as the reverse complement.
CGACGTCTCGTTCGGCGACCGGTTGCTGGAGTCGGATGTGGAGTGACTGTGCCGTGAAGATCGTACTGCTGACCACGAACACCACGCATCACGCGTATTTCGCCTGCAGGGTCAACGAGCGGTTCCCGCTCGACGCGGTTTGCCTGGAGACGCGACAGGCGGCGCCCCCGTTCGAAACGTTTCATCCGTTCGAGGCGCGCCGCGATGAATATGAGCGGGATGTCTTGCTGGCCGGCGCCGCGGCTCGAATGGACGAGTTGACCCGGACGCACACGTTCGAGAACGTCAACGGCCCGGGTTGCCTGTCTGCGCTCGAAGATCTGAAGCCGGAGGTGGTGATTGTTTTCGGCACGGGGCGACTGAGGGCCGCGGCGATCGAGATGGCCTCGGTGGCCTGCCTGAACCTCCACGGCGGCAATCCTGAAGAATATCGTGGGCTGGACACACATCTGTGGGCCATCTACCACCGCGACTTCGACAACCTCGTCACGACACTGCATCACGTGGACGCGGATTTGGACACCGGCGACATCGTCGCCCAGGCGCAGCTGCGGTTCTCGAGGGAAAGCCGGCTTCATCACCTGCGGGCGGTCAACACGAAAGCCTGCGTCGAATTGGTGCTGCTGGCTCTGAGCGCTTTGGACAGTCGAGGCGCCTTGCCCTGCCGGCGCCAGTTGAAGCGGGGCAGGTACTACTCCCACATGCCGGCCGTCTTGAAGGATATGTGCCTGGAAAGGTTCGAACGCCACGTTGCGGGGCTATGAGGGATTTCTCGCAGTTTCTCTCGGCTCGATCCTTCGCCGTCTTCCTCTTCCATGGCGTTGTCAGGGGATCTCGGCCCGGGATACGCAACTACACCCGAAAACATCTGCACTACGACGAGTTCGTGGCCACGATACGCGGCTTGTGTGCGGCCGGCGAGCCCGTGTCGATGGACGAGATTGTGGCGGCGAGCGCCGGGAAGGGGAACCTCCCGCGCAGAGCATTTGCCGTCACCTTCGACGACGGATTCCGGAACAACTACACCGTCGCGGCGCCGGTGCTTGCGGACTTGGCCGTGCCGGCCACCTTCTATGTCACGACCGGCTTCATCGAGGCCAACTCGGTCTCGTGGACCGACCTGATTGAGTATGCATTCGAAGTCAGCGGACCGATCGAACTCTCGTTGCCGTTCACCGGCGCGTGCGGGACCGCCGCGACGCGCGAGGAGAAGATCCGGCTGCTCGACGAGATCCGCAGAGATGCGAAAGCCAACCGGGATTTGGATCCCTGCGCATTCGCCGGAGAAATCTGGCGGCAGCTCGGTGTGACACGGTTCGAACCGGATCCGGAACTGGATGACAAGATGAGCTGGGAACAGGTCCGGACGTTGCACCAGAACCCGCTGTTTGCCGTCGGCGGGCATGGCCACACGCATCGCGTGCTGGCGTACCTGGATGATCGCGATTTGCAGGGGGAGATCACCGAAAGTCTGTCGAAACTGCGGCAGTGTCTCGGGGGGACGGTTGTACACTATTCCTATCCGGAGGGGCAGCCGGAGTGTTACTCCGAGCGGGTGATCGACGCGCTGCGCGGCAGAGGCATCGTTTGCTCGCCGAGCGCCGTGCATGGCGTCAATCGTGTCGGGGACGATCTCTTTCGGCTGAAACGGATCGCCGTGGTCTGAGCGCCGGCGCCTTGCGATGGCCCGAATGGCGCTGCCACCCCTGTCAAGATCTGTGGACGCACGGCACGAGTCAGTATGTGCGGGATCGCAGGATACTACGGGACGTGCGAGATCGGGGAGGACCGCGTCCGGGAATGCCTGGCCTTGATGAGGCGGCGTGGACCGGACCATGCCGGCGTCTACGCCGCCACCGCGCCGGGCGGACGCCGCGTCTGTCTCCTGCACAGCCGGCTGAGCATCATTGACCTGGACGAGCGGGCCAACCAGCCGTTTCGCGCGGAGTCGCGGGTCCTTGTCTACAACGGAGAGCTGTACAACTACGTCGAACGGCGCGCGAATCTGGTCAAAGCCGGTGTGTCCTTCCGGACAGAAAGCGATACGGAAGTCCTCCTCGCAACCCTCGCCCGATCCGGCTGGGAGGGCTTGAAGGATTGTGAGGGCATGTGGGCGTTCGCGTGCTATGCCGAACGCGACGGGGCCCTGCTCCTGAGCCGCGACCGGTTCGGGGAGAAACCGCTGTACCTGTTTCGGGACCAGACGGGCCTGTACTTCGGCTCGGAGGTGAAGTTCATCATGGCGCTGCTGGGCTACCGGCCGCCGGTGAACTTCGCGCACCTGTATCGATACTTGGTGAACGGGTACAAGAGCCTGTACAAGGGCCGGGAGAGCTTCTTTGTCGGCGTCTCGGAATTGGCGCCGGGTGCGGCGCTCCTGATCGATGCCTTCGGCCAGGAGCGGCAGGAACGCTATTGGCGTTTCGATCTGGGAGAGGAAGAGGCGTTGACCTTCCGGGCGGCGACCGAAAGGACCCGGGAGCTGCTGACCGAGTCGGTTCGTTTGCGCCTTCGATCGGACGTGCCTCTGGCCTTCTGTCTCAGCGGGGGCGTGGATTCGAACGCGCTGATTGCCGTCGCGCGCAAGGTGTTTGGCTTCGACGTGCACGGCTTCACGATCGTCAACTCCGATGCGCGCTACGACGAGCAGGACATGGTGCAGTGCAGCGTCGACGCGCTCGGAATTCGACACACGGCGATCCCTGTCCAGACCACGGAATTCCTGCCGCGGCTCCGGACACTGGTGCGCCAGCACGACGCGCCCGTCTACACCATCACCTACTACGCTCAGTGGCTGCTGTTGGAGGCCGTGGCCCGGAGCGGATACCGGGTTTCGATCAGCGGATCGGCGGCCGACGAACTGTTCAGCGGCTACTTCGACCATCACCTGTTCTATCTGGCGGATATCGCCGGGGACGCGAAGCGCTTCGAGCGTTCGGTCGCCAATTGGGAGGCGCATATCCGGCCGATCGTGCGCAACCCGTGCCTGCAGCATGCGCGAGTCTTTGTGGATTCGCCCGGCCGCCGCGATCATGTCTTCCTGGACGCCGATCGCTTCGCCGAGTATCTGCGTGTGCCGTGGTCGGAGGATTTCGCCGAGCGCGAATTCCCGACGGGCCTCCTGCGAAAGCGTATGTTGAACGAATTGTTCCACGAGGCGGTCCCCGTGATCCTGCACGAGGATGATCTGAACGCGATGTACTATTCCGTGGAGAATCGATCGCCGTATCTCGACTCGCGGCTGTTCGAATTCACGCTGCGAATTCCGACACGGCACCTGATACGGAACGGCGCCGCGAAAGCCGTCCTGCGCGAGGCCATGCGGGGCATTGTTCCCGATCCTGTCCTCGACAACCGGCGCAAGGTGGGCTTCAACGCGCCGATTCGTTCGTTCCTGGACACCTCGGACCCTCACGTGCGCGCCTGCCTGCTGGATAACGGTCCTATCTTCGAACACGTCCGCCGCGACAAGATCGAGCTGTTGATGGCGGAAGAGAACTTGCCCAACAGCAAGAGCAAGTTCCTGTTCTACTTTCTCAGCAGCAAGATGTTCCTGGAGGAGTTGGGTTGATGCGCTACTGCTGCCGATGCGTCATTCCGGATACGCGCCCGAACATACGCCTCGACACGGAGGGCGTGTGCAACGCATGCCGGACGTACGAGTCGCGGGGCACCATCGACTGGGCCGCGCGGGAACGGAGCTTTCGCCGCGTGGTCGAACGCGCGAAATCACACAGTATCGGGTACGACTGTCTGATTCCGGTGAGCGGGGGCAAGGACAGTCATTGGCAGGTTGCCACGTGCCTGGAATACGGGATGAGGCCGCTGGCGGTTACCTGGCGGCCGCCCGGCCGCACCGAACTGGGACGCCGGAACCTGGACAACCTCATCGGGCTGGGGGTCGATCATATCGACTACACCGTGAGTCCGCGGGTCGAGCGCGTGTTCATGCGGCGCGCCCTGGCCGCCCGCGGTTCGCCGGCGATCCCCATGCATATGGCGCTGTTCAATATCCCGCTCAAGATTGCCGTCAGATTCCGGATCCCGCTGGTCGTCTGGGGTGAGAACTCGGCGTTCGAATACGGGAGCGTGGATGAGGCCGACGAGGGCTTCAGGCTGGACAGCCGGTGGCTGGCGCGCTACGGGGTCATGGACGGGACCACGGCTCGCGACTGGGTGTGCGAGGAACTGCCGCAAGGCGTGATGACGCCTTACGTCGGGCCGAGCGACGACGAGTTGGCCGCGGCGGGCGTTCTGGCGATGTTCCTGGGCTACTATTTCCCTTGGGATCCCGAGACAAGCCTGAAGGTGGCGCAGAAGCACGGATTCCGCACGCGCGAGGCCGGGCCGAAGACCGGCACCTACGACTACGCGGATATCGACGACGATTTTGTCTCCATTCATCACTATCTGAAATGGTACAAGTTCGGGATCACCCGGGCCTTCGACAACCTGTCGTTGGAGATCCGGGCCGGACGTGTGACGCGCGAACAGGCGATTCGTCTCCTGCGGGCGCGTGGCGAGGAGCGGCCCGTGGAGGACATTCAACGCTTCTGTGCGTTCATCGGTATCGCGCAGACGCGATTCTTCGAGATCGTCGAGAAGTTCCGGAACCGGGATGTCTGGCAGATGCGCGACGGAAAATGGACCATCCCGGACTTCCTGATTCCGGATTGGAACTGGACGTGAAGATCGAGGTAATAGACCCGCCGCGCCTGTTTGAAGTCGGCCGGGCGTCGGCCATCCGCATGAAAGACTGCGCGCGTGTCCGGCTGGCCCCCGACGAGCAGGTGACCTTCGTGACGGACAGCGGCGCGGAGTACGACGTCGCGCGCAAGTCCTGGGGGTTCTACGCCACGCCGTCGCTGAACGGGCGTCTGCGCCGGTTCGGGCTCCGCGCGGCATTGGTGAAGGGGCCGGCGTCGAAATTCTACCTCTTCCTCGTCGAGAAGGGGAAGGAGCCCGAGTGGCACGCGTACATCGAAAGGGAAGCACTCGCCATCGTCTGCTGGCTCGACGACGACGCGGTGCTCGACCGGCTCGAGCGGGAGATGAAAGATGCCTAGCCTGCCGCAGCCGGCCTTGCGTTGTCCGTGCGGTGCAGGCCGATTTGACCGCGTGTTCGCGTACGACGCGCCGCCGGCAGGGGAGCGGCGATTCGCGGCCAGCGTTGCCGGCCCCTATCGGCGCGAGTTGACCCGGTGCGAAGTGTGCGGCCACTTTCTCTCCGTGCACCGGATGGACTTGAGCGCGCTGTATGCGGGCGACTACGTCGGGGGGACGTATCGCGATCAGGCCGGGATCCGAGCCGCGTTCGAACGCATCGTTGCGCTTGACCCGAGCGAATCGGACAACGCCGGCAGGGCCGCACGGGTGCTCGAGTTCGCGGGTGCGCGTCCTGGCGGGTCCGACGGTTCCCCGGTGCCTTCGACACTCCTCGATGTCGGTTCGGGGTTGGGCGTGTTTCCGCACGCGATGAAGGCGGCGGGCTGGCAGTGCACGGCCCTCGATAGGGACCCGCGTCTGGTGAAACACCTGGCGGACATCGTCGGCGTGGAGGCCGTTCTGTCCGATTTCATGGCGTTCGACGACGCGCGGCGTTTCGATCTCGTCAGCTTCAACAAGGTTCTCGAGCACGTACCGGACCCGGTTGCGATGTTGGCGAAGAGCCGGGACCATCTGCGCGGGAACGGATTCGTCTACCTCGAGCTTCCCGACGGAGAGGCTGCGGTGCGGGAGGGCCCGGAACGCGAAGAGTTCTTCATTGAACACTTGCACGTCTTCAGCGCCGCCTCGGCGGCACTGTTGGCGGCGCGGGCCGGATTCGCGCTTCGGAGTCTGGAGCGCTTGCAGGAACCGAGCAGCAAGTATACCTTGCGCGCGTTGCTCTCGGCCGGCGCGGAGCGGGGCGGCGGGTCCTGACGCCGAGCGCGATGTCCCAACCGGGCAGACGGGGAAGATTCTCATGAGCGGGGAGCAGCAGCAGAGCGCGCAGCAGTATGAAGAGAAGTACAAAGGCGGTTACGGCCTTGTGTACCCCGAGTCCCACCTCATCCGTCTGCACCGCCATATCCTGGAGTGGGAATTGCACCTTGACTCCGGACCGGTGTTCGACTTTGGCTGTGGGGCCGGGGCGCACTTGAAGTACTTCCTGGACCACGGTTTCACACCCTATGGCTGTGATACGAGCACCACGGCCGTGGAACGGTGCAAGACGCTCATGCCAGAACACGCGCGCAACTTCTTTGTGGTGCCGCCCTCCGGTTCGAACCTGCTCGACCTTGCCCCGACGGGTCGATTTGCGGTCTTTCTCGCCAATCAGGTGCTGTACTATCTGACGGACGAGGAGATCGGGCGGATTGTGGGGCAGGCCCATTCCCTGGTGAGGCCGGGAGGGGTATTCGTTGCCAGCATGATGGCGTATTCGTGCTGGTACGCACGCTGCGTCACGGCCGAGGCGGGAGACTTCAAGAGGGTTGAGCTTGTCTCGCCGCGGCAACAAGAAACCATGTTCATCAACTTCAAGAACCGTGACGAATTGCCTCACCTGTTCCGTCCGTTCCGGCGGCTTCACATCGGGTCGTACGGTAGTCATATCCGCGACGAAGAAGGATCGACGGATCATTGGCTCTTTGTCGGGATTCGAGACTGACAGGATGCAGGCCGGCCGCAACCGCGTGTCCGGCGTAAAGGAGCGGTTCCGATGGACCAGCGAATGGATGTGGTTTCATACGGCCGGGCGAATCCGCTGTGGAACCCCTGGGCGAACGACCGCCGGACGTTCGAGCTGTATCGACGACGTTGCCGCCGGGAAGCCGAAGAGATGACGTGTGCCGCACAGGCGGCCGAGATCCTCGCGGCCCGAGCCCGGTCCGGCGAGACGCTTCTGGACGCAGGCTGCGCGGGGGGCTACTACTACTGGTCATTCCGGCAACGGCACGTGCCCATCGAATACCACGGCCTGGACTACACGCCGGAACTGATCGATCTGGCCCGCACGGAGATGTGTCCCGCGACGGGCCTGGCTCCCGAGCGGTTCGTTCTGGGCGCAATCGAGAACCTCGATAGCGAATTTGACAATATTCTTTGTTTCAACGTCCTCACGAACAGTCCCCATTACGCGCTCCCGCTTGAGCGGTTGCTCTGCTGTGCCAGGAGGCGCGTTCTGATCCGGGAGAGTCTGGGCGAAGACCTCATCGTGCGGTACACCGCGGATCCGTATCTTGACGAAGGGAAACGCCATATCCGCGTCTATCACAACACCTATCCCATCGATGAAGTGGTCTCCTTCATGGCGTCATACGGCTTCGTCGTGACGCGAATCCGTGACGAACGCACGGCGGACGGCACCGAGTTCGTTGTGGATATCCCGCACCAGTGGCGGATTCTGCTGGCGGAACGAAAGTAGCCGATGTTCTGAATTGCTCGCCGAGCCGCATGTCCTCCCGCATGCGGAAACGGTCCTACAGAAATGTCGAGAATTGCCGGAATAGTGCCTCTCGATCACAGCAGCCCGCGTAAGGCGCTCGTCACGCGGATGCTGGATGTCTCGCGATCGGACTTGGATTGGCTTGCGCGTTCGGAGCATCTGGGCTGCCTGACGCTGGGATGGACCGGGCGCGGCGCCCCGAACATCCGCAGTGCCGACCGTCTGCTTGTCGCGCTGGACGGTTGTCTATACAACCGGGACGAATTCGGGCCTGTCGACTCCGACGCGGAGCTGCTTCTGATCCTGTACCGCCGCTACGGCCTTGAAGAGGCGTTGCGAAGGCTGAACGGCGATTTTGCCGCGGCGGTGTTCGATGCTCGCCACGGCACGCTGTGGTTGGCTCGTGACCGTTTCGGCGTGAAGCCGCTGTACTACGTGGCGAGCTCGAAGTACGTTGCATTCGCGTCTCGACTTCGCGCGTTGATGTGTTTGCCCGGTGCCGCGCATGAAGTGAACCGGCAGTATGTCGGCCTCTACGCAGGCTGTCACTATCGGTATTTCGACAATGACCCGGAGGCCACGCCCTATGCCGGCATTGCCCAACTGCCGGCGGCCACGGCGCTGTGCCTCAGAGACGGCGAGATCCGCAGGGTCACGTACTGGACTCTCGAGCAGATGCCGGAATTTCAGGAGCCCGAACGGGATCTGGCGGAACGGTACCGGGATTTGCTTGTCGATGCCGTGTCTCTGCGCCGCAAACGCGCGGAACGGCCGGGATTCACTCTCTCGGGCGGCATGGACTCTTCCTCTGTGCTTGCCTGCGCCGTCCAAACGGCGGGTTGCGCACAGGACGCGTTTTCGACCGTGTACGTCGACCGCACCTATGACGAATCGGCAGATATTCGACCGATGCGGGAAGCGGCCGTCAGCCGGTGGCACGCGATCACCGTCGATACTCCGGATCTGCAGGAGACCTTGACTCGGATGATTGCGGCGCACGATGAGCCCGTGGCGACCGCCACCTGGCTTTCCCATTTCTTGCTCTGTGAGGAAGCCGTCAAACAGGGCGTTCAGACCCTGTTTGGCGGCCTTGGCGGCGACGAACTGAATGCGGGCGAGTACGAGTACTTCCCGTACCATTTCGCCGATCTGCGAATCCTCGGAGAAGAAGAGGCCCTGGCGCACGAAGTCCGGATGTGGATTCGCCATCACGACCACCCTCTCTACCGCAAGAGTGCGGAGCTTGCGGAAAACAATCTCAGAACACTGGTGGACCTGAGCATACCCGGCAAGTGCCTGCCCTGCCGCGAACGGCTGCAACGCTATGCGTCGGCGCTTCGTCCCGAGTATTTCAATGTGGAATTGTTCACGCCGAAGATGGATCATCCGTTTCCCAGTTACCTCAAGAACAGAGGCTATCAGGACATCTTTCGCGAAACGCTGCCGTGTTGCCTGCGGGCGGAGGACCGCCAGAGCAGCGCGTTTGGCCTCCTTCATGTCGTGCCTTTCCTCGACCATCGTCTGGTGGAGTTCATGTTCAGGGTGCCGGGGCGACTCAAGATCCGGGACGGTGTGACGAAGCGTTTGCTCAGGGAGGCCATGTACGGAATCCTGCCCGAAGAGACTCGGATGCGGATCAAGAAGACCGGCTGGAATGCCCCGGCGCACCGGTGGTTCTGCGGCAAAGGGCAAGACTTGCTTCTGGATATGGTCCACTCCCGGCCGTTTCGGGATCGCGGAATCTACGATCTCGAAGAAGTCGAACGGTTGATCCGGGAGCACGAGCGCATTGTGGTTTCTGGCGAACCCCGAGAGAATCACATGATGTTTCTGTGGCAGATGCTGAACCTGGAAATTTGGCTCTCGGGGCTGACTTTTGCGGAAGGGCGAGGCACGAGTGGGCTCGGATACACCGGTTCGCGGCCTCCCGAGCCGGCTAGCACGAAATGAGCGCGGCGGGCACGATAGCTTTCGTTGCGAACAGGCGGCAGTTGGACTCGTTGCGGAGGCATGGGGCGCTAGGCACCCACATGACAGTCGCGTCTGCCGATCTCGACGTTTCGTTCGCGCTCGAGGAGGCAGACGTTCCCTTCATCGACCTGGAGCAGTACCTCGACGCTCGGCTACAGCGAGCGTGTGTCGAGGCCGCCTCTCTGTGCTGCAACTCCGTGGCCGCCACCTTCAACGGCCGATTCGTGCACATGGGGTGCGATATTGCCGGGTTGATGCGGATGGAGCTGTACAATTCGATCAAGTACGCCCTGAGCGCGGCTGCCGTTGTGCTGGCGGCGATCGAGAAGCATCGGCCGGCCCGGATCGTGCACTTTGGCGAGATGCAAAGGGCGACATTCTCGTCCGCCAATGCGCCTCCGGACATCTTCAACGCCGTGGTCGCCTGCTGTGCGGAGCACTGCGGCATACCGGCCTCACCCGTCTTTCTCGACCAGCCGCATGTTCCATCGGGAAAGAGCGAGAACCCACCGACTTATGAATCCGTCGTGCCCGGAGTCTCGCCGTCGCATGGCGATAATTGCTCAGTTCTGTTCGTCTGTCCCGGCTCCGACTACCGCGAAGACGAACAGCTGCACCGCGCGATATCCGGCCTGGACCGCCCGGATTGGTTCCTCGTGCTGCCGGCCGGAGGGATGAGCGGCCTTGGCCATGTCTGCATTGATTATCTTCTCGGACTGCCGTTTGCGTCCGAAGATCTCTCGCGGCGCGTGGAATCCTTGCGGAACGGCAACGGTCCCGGGATCCCCCTTGGCACCAGCCCCGCCGCAGGGGAGCTGAAGGCGGGCAAGTGCCTCAGCTTCGTGTGGCGCGAATACGCCGAACGGCTGGTCAGGGGTGCCGGATGGTATTCGTTCGGCCGCTTTCTCGCCCATGCGTTTGCCCCTGAATTGGCCGTCGTCGGGTGGGATAGCCCGGGCCACAAGCGGTGCATGATCCAGGGCCTTCAAGACGCAGGCATTCAGACCTTGTCCATCATCCACGGCGGGGTACCGAAGGACAGCTTTGTGTATCGCAGTTACTGCGAACGGACTGGCGGGCACGTGGCGGTGTGGAGCCGTTACGAAGCCGGGCAGATGGCGCTGTGGCGGGCGAAAGGCTACAGGACGGTTCCTGTAGGCTGCCTACGAACGGACATCGCGCAGCTCGCTGCGCGTTCCGCAGGCCCCGAGGGCCGCCAGCCCTTGCGTTCGGCGGGGCCCGCAAAACGGCCGAAGGTCGTATTGTTCACCACGCTTGTCTCATCGCTGATTGACACCACATTCGGGTCTTCTCCTCTGCATCGCCAATCCTGGCGGAAGATCCTCCGGATGTGCCAGAGGCATCCGGAATGGGACATGGTGATCAAGAAGCATCCCCGCTGGGATTACGACACGCTGTACGAGAGCCGGGCGTTCAGGGCGGTGGACAATCTGCGGCTGAGCGAGGCGGCCCCCATTGATCTCCTGGTCGACGCGGACGTGGCCGTGTTGGTCAACAACATCAGCACGACGGCGATGGAGTCTATCCTGGCGGGCGTGCCCGTTGTCTTCCTGCGGGAGGCCGTGACCTGTACAGCCCGGCAGCCTCTCGTGGAGGACGGGGGCGCGCAGACGGCCGAGACCGTGGAGGAACTGGAGCGCCAGATCGAACGGCTGCTGGCCGAGCCGGCGCATCGCGAGGAACTGCTGCGCCGTCAGCGCACGTTTGTGCACAAGCACATCTGCGCGACCGGCGCGGAGGCGGCGCAGAACGTGACACGGCTCATCGGTGAGTTGGTGGATGCCGGGCCGTCGCGCGCGGCTGCCCGCGATGCGCGCGCCTGGGCCGTGGTCCAGTTGATCCTGTGCGTCGATGTGTTCAAGACCGGCCTGTTCACCTATCGCCAGTTCAGAGATGCGGTCAAGCAGGCCGCGCACAGCTTGACGGAGCAGGCCCTCAGAGCGATCGGGCTCTCGTCCGGCTCCGATCTCGGGCGGCATCTGCTGTGGGTGGCAGCCGATAACTACCGCGCACGGGGGAACCCGACATTCCAGCCTTGGCGCGTCTACAGAACGCGCCGAGTTCTCCCCAAGCACCTGAGACCGAGTCTGGGAACGTCGTGTGGCGCGCTTGTCGCCGGCTTGCATTGTGAGGCCAACAAGAAGCCTGTCGGGCTGCTCAGGAGAGGGATCTGTCTCCTGGCGCTGGCGACGTTCGCGCCCGCTCGTCTGTCATCGCGAGTCCGCCGCTTCCTGCAAGCGGCGAGCCGGTGTTCGTTCTGAACAGACAGCGTGGCCGCGTGAAGCGCCATCTGTCGGGCCTGCATGCTCGTCCGTGACGCTGCGGCTTTCACAAGGCGGGCAACGGGATTCGCCGGGTAGTGTCGACCCTGACCATTGCCTATTTCCTATCCGACTCCTTCATCGGGGGCGGCGAGCGGAACATCGAGCTGCTGGTCAAGGCGCTGGGTGCGCGCTGCCGTCCGCTGATCGTCGCCAGGCCCGGGCCGCCGGCGATGCTCTTCCGGCGAATATGCCCCTGCGTGGAGGAGTGGGATCCTGTTCAACTCTCGCTGCGGCATCCCCTCGGATTCCTGCGGCAAAGCGTACGGCTCCGGCGTTTGCTCGGCGCGCACCGCGTGCAGGTCGTCCACGCGAACGATTTCGCCGATCTGAATGCCTGCTGGCTGGGCGCCAGGCTGGCGGGCTGCCGGATCGTCGTCCACGCGCAGAGCATGAAGAACGCCGAAGACTTCAACTGGAAAACCCGGCTGGCCGCGCGCAGGGCCGGCTGCGCGATCTGCCTCTCCGCGGCCGTAGAGCGGAATCTGCACGAGCTGATGCCCGGGCTGCGCACGTGCATCATTCCGTCCGCCGTCGACCGAGAGCAGTTTGCCGCCGAGGCCGTGGCCGACGGCCTGACGCGCGCCGATCTGGGCCTCAGCAACGACCACTTCGTGGTCGGTATGGCGAGCCGGATCGCCCGAGACAAGGAGCAGGACGTGCTCGTGCGCGCGGCGCCCGCGATCCGGGCGCAGATTCCGAACGTCCGGTTTCTTCTGGTCGGCGCGACGGCCGGCGCCGGGGCAGGCTACTACGAACGGCTCAAGGCCATGATCGCGGAGCGGAGCCTCGCCGACGTCTTTCGCTTTACCGGCCATGTCGAGAATGTGGCCGCGCACATGAACCTGATGGACGTCTTCGTGCTCACCGGCCGGACGGAAGCATTCGGGCGCGTGCTCATCGAGGCCATGGCCCTGAAGAAGCCGATCGTCGCCCCCGACGCATGCGGCGTGCCGGAATTGATTCAACACGGGGTGAACGGGCTGCTGTACCCGCCTTCGGAACCCGCCCGGTTGGCGCAGCACATCATCGGGCTGCACGCGCATCCGGCGGAACGCGAACGGCTCGGCCGCCGTGCGTACGAGATCTGCGGGGCGCGGTATGGACTCGCCGAACACGTGGCGGCCATGACCGGCGTGTACGAGGCCGTGTTGGATCGCGGTGCCGAACACACGTGAGGGTCAGGAGCGCGCTTTCGAACTCAGATGACACGCGGTGAACAGGGCAGTCCCGCGGCGGCGACCATTCGCCGGACGGCCCCGTGGTGGCTCCGAACCGCCTCGGCCGTTGCCGCACCGCTGCGGTGCGTGCGCGCGCTGTTGTCGCGTCGCCGCGCGGTGCTTGTCCTGAGACTCGACTCGTTCGGCGACGCGCTGTTGTTCACCGGGGCACTGAGCAGGATCCGTAGCGCGTTTCCCGACTGTCGGCTCAGCGTGGCGTGCAGGCAGAGGACGGCGGGCTTCTTCAAGCGCCACTGCGAGGGGATCGACCGGATCATCCCTGTGCCTTCCTGGCGGCCGGGTCTGCGGGGAATAGTCCAGAAGATGGTTTGCGGCGTGAAGCTTTTTTCGCAGGACTACGCTTTGCTTCTGAACCCGACGTTTACCTCCGGGGGGTTGTCCCACCAGTTGTCCGCCTTTGCCGCGGCCGAGCGAAAAGTCTGGTTCGCGGGGAATTCTCCCGTGGACGACGTCGCGCTTCCCGCAGCGCCCGAATCCGTCTATACGGAGCTGGTCCCGGCCGACGTCGGGTCGCACGAGCTGGACAAGACCGTGACCTTCCTGCAGGCTGTCGGCGTTGCGGACGTGCACAGCCGTGAAGATGTTTGGCCCCGGCCGAAGATGTCGGTGCCCGACGAACAGTGGGCCGGAGGAATGACGGAGCGGCTCAGGGCGATGATGGCCGAGCCGTTGGTCATGGCGCTTTGCGCCGGGGCGGGCTACAGGCAGAAAGACTGGGGCGCCGCGAAATATGCGACGTTTCTGAACGAATTCTCGAAGCGGCGGCGGACGGTGGTGGCCCTGCTCGGCACGAGTGCGGAGTGCGCCGGCCTCGCGGCGGTCGCTCAGGGGGCCCGACAAGGGGCGAGACTGCAGATAGTGGATCTCGCCGGGCAAACGACCGTTGGGCAGGCCATGGCGTTGATTGCTCGGTGCGACATATGCGTGGGCAACGACACGTTCGGGCTGCATGCGGCCACGGCATTGGACGTCCCGAGCGTGGTCATCATGGGCGGCGGCGATTTCGGGCGGTGGAATCCCTGGCAGAACGCGGCACGCCACGCAACCGTGCATTCCGGCATGGCGTGCTTTGGATGCGGGTGGAGGTGCACGCAGGCGAGCCGCGTGTGCGTGGAGTCCATCCGCGTCGAGGATGTCCTGACGGCTGTTGAACGCGTACTCGACTTCTGTGATGTGCGACACGGCGCCTAGCCGACCGACGCACGCCGCGTCTGACGGCCAAGGGCTTCGGCTATGATCCTTCGCCGCCATCTCATCGCGGCTCGATGGGCCCTGATCGCGGCGGCCGTCCTCATCCTGCATGCAGGACTTGTGCTGCGGCATTTCCCGCCCTCTTCGCTCGGCGCGGCCGGCCCGCTATGCTCGGGCGATCTGAACTGGCACTTTCCCAGCACCGTCCAAGGGTACACGTTCGTTTCCGAGGGTTACCGGATCTGGGGCTACAGCGTGGCAGCCATGGCGGGTTATCCATGGGGAGTCTGGAACAGCTTCGGGTGGCGCGGGTTCGAATTCTCGAGCATACTCTTCCCGGGCTTGGGCATGCAGAAGGCCTACTACCTGTGGGTGGTGCTCGTCTCTTTTCTGACGCCGCTTGTGCCGGCCGCGGCGTGCCGTGTGCTCCGGTGGTCGTGGCGGGATGTCGCAGGGGTGGCGCTCGTCGGCATCGTCCTGTATCAGGCCGGCGACGTGTTGAGTGATTTCTGGGTGTTTGGAAGCATTGTATTCCCGTTCGCGTCCGCCTTGGTTTTGATCTATGTGGCGCTGCTCTGGCGGGCTCTGAACGCGGGCCGCTTCCTGTTCGCTTGCGTCGCAGGCGTTCTGCTCGGGATCATATTCTGGCTGCATCCCCTGTGCCTGATACCCGCCGCGATAGGTTCGTTGAGCGCCGTGTGGATCGCCCGCGCTTCCCTGCGGCAAGTCGCGTCGTGGGCACGGCTGGCCGTGCTCTTGTTGGTCGCAGCGTTCGTTGTGGCGCCTTGGCTCGGCCCGCTTCTGCGGTTCTGGGACGCGCGTATCCCTAGGGCGTATACGGGGCTGCAGACAGGCCTCAAACACCTCTTCATGGATTTCCTCTCGGACCGCGCCTACCGCCAACACTACGACAGGCGCGCCCTGTTCCAGTTGTTGGTCGTGCTGGCCGGGACGGGGGCATGGGCGGCGCGCCGGGCCGCCAGGCGGGAGGTGGCCGTGTTCTTCTGGGCGGCGTGCGGCTCGCTCGTGCCGGCCTATACGCTTGGCTGTGCCGCGTTGCTGCGCCAGACACAGCCGTACCGCTTCCTCGTGAGTCTCGTTCTCTTCGCCATACTCCCCGCCTGGACGGGCTTGCGGCACGTCGCGGGCCTGTTCCGCGCCGTCGACCGGCCCGGCCGCGCGCTGGTCTGGTGTGCGTCGCTCCTGCTGATGCCCGCCTTTCTGCCCTACGGCATGGACGTCCTCCGGCGGCAGCCCGCCTTCGGCGTTACCGCCCGGCAGCGGGCGGCGGCAGATTGGCTGCGCGAACGCGCCGAAGTCCCGGGCCGCGTGCTGTGTGAAGACGGCGCGTTGGGGAACCTCTTGCCGTATCTGGCGGGCCGCGAGGTCATCGGGGGCCTCTTGAGCGATCACTCCCCGCTGCTCCATAGCTGGGCATGTGTCGGGCTCAAGCGTGCCTTCGGTTTCGAACGGACCAAGGCCGATCTCTCTCCGATGGAGCTGAGGGAGTACCTGCGCCTCTACAACGTGGCCTTTGCGATCGCGGCAAGCCCCGAATTGAAGGCGCGACTGCGCGCGCTGCCCGATCTGTGCCGAGTGGCGGCGGAGATCGAGCCCTGGACGCTTTTCGCGATAGACCCGGCAACGCTCACCTACGTCTGGAACGACGCGACGCGCCACGCGACGCGCGTGAACGCGCGTGCCAATCACATTGTCGTCGAGAACGCGCCACCCGGGCGATTCGTGCTCAAGTATCACTTTATCCGCTCGCTCAAGGCCAGGGACGGCGTGGCGCTCTACCCGCATTGGCTGCTGGACGATCCCGTGCCGTTTGTCGGCGTCGTGAACACCGGCGGACTGAGCCGCGTGGAGATCTACAACGAGTACTGAGCGTCGTTGCGACGTTCTCTGTCTTGCGTGCTGATGAAAGTGGCAGTCGCCAGCAGCGGACTGGGCCATGTGGCCCGGGGGATCGAAACCTGGGCGCGAGATACCGCCGCGGGCCTGCACGAGGCCGGCGCGGATGTCACGCTCTTCGCGGGCGCCCGAACGGAAGACGCCGGGTCGCAAGGGCAGGGCAGGGCAACGTCGCCGAACGTCGGAGGCGCGGTGCGGACCGTCGTTGTGGGGTGTGTGCAGCGCGGTGCACCGCGGGCCGGCCGCTTGGCCCGCCTGACGCCGCGCTGGGCCTGGCGGTCGGGACTGCGAACGACCTACGGCTGGGAGCAATTCACGTTCTGGTGGCGCCTGTGGCCGAAGTTGCGGCGGGGCCGGTTCGACATCCTGCACGTGCAGGACCCCATGCTCGCGTTCTGGTGCCGCGCGTTTCGGCGGTGGGGCCTGTTGAGGACCCGGGAGATTCTGGCCCACGGCACGGAAGAGCCGCCCGAGTTCATTGCCGGGTTCGAGTGTGTTCAGCACCTCGCCCCGTGGCACCTGGAGCAGGCGCTTGAAGCGTGCCGCGCCGAAGGGGCGGCGGGCAAGTCGAATGTTGCAGCTTGCGGGTCGCAAGTCGAAGACGGGAAGTCGCGGACAGGGGCGGGGAGCGCCGGTCGCGTGGCGAGCATCCGTCCCTATTGGGTGGCGATCCCCAACTTCGTGGACTGCGACCTGTTCCGGCCCGCCGCTTCGGCCGCGGAGCGGCGGCATGCGCGGGAACGGTTCGGAATCCCGGTTGATGCCTATGTGATCGGCGCCGTGGCGGCCGTTAAGCGGCCGCACAAGCGGATCGACTATCTTATTCGGGAGTTTGCGGAGTTTCGATCGGGAGTCGAAGATGGGAAGTCGCAAGTCCAAGGTCGCAGGTCGAATGCCGGCAGTGGCGAGAGTGTTGAAGGAAAGGCGGAAGAACCCGCGGAACCCTTTCTCGTGATTGCGGGCGCGAGAACGGAACAGTCCGAAGACTTGGTGAGGATGGCCGAGAGTCTTGTGCCCGGGCGAATGGCGGTTCTGTTCGATATGCCGCGCGAGGATATGCCGGTCCTGTACAGGGCCATGGACGTTTTCGTGTTGGCCTCGCTGTTCGAAATGATGCCGATCGCCGTGCTCGAAGCCATCGCGTCGGGGCTGCCCGTGCTGGCGAACGGGCACCCGGTCCTCGAATGGATGTTGGGGGGCGGCCCCGGTGACGGCGCACCGGCGGAAGCGGGCGAGCAGGCGCCCCTCGAAGCCGGACGATGCATCGACATGGCGGCGCCGGGTGCGCTGGCGCGCGCGCTGCGTGAGCTGCCGCCGGAGGCGTTGGCCGCGTACAGGCCCCGCGCCCGGCAGCGCGCCCAGCGCTTGTTCTCCAAACAGGCGGTTGTTCAGCAGTGCCTCGCCTATTACCGGCAGGTATGCCCTGAACACGATCATTCGACGGCAGGCGCGGACTGTCGACCGACAAGCGGGGGAGGGGCGACGTGATGCGTGCCGGATGGCAGCGCCTGGTCAACCGCGGTGCCGCAAGCGCCATTGGCGCGGGCAGTCTCCTTGCGCACCTGGTCTTGACCTTCCGGGGGTATCCGCTCTCCTCGCTGCTTCGCGGCGAGGTGCCTTGGCGGGGCGACCTGTACCGGTATTTCGCCACCGCCTACGGCATGGCACGGATCGGGCGCCTCTATGGCTACGACCCGTTCTTCATGGCGGGTTATCCGGCCGGCCTCTGGAACAGCATGGGCAAGAAAGGATTTGAGATCTTTCACCTGCTGTTCCCGTGGGTGCCGCTACCCGCGCTGTTCTGCATTGTGATCCCCGCCGTGTGCCTGCTTTCGCCGTTGCTGCTGTGGTGGACGCTCAGGCGCCACGGCCCCACACGCCGGGCGAAATGGATTCTGTGGGTGGCGTGTCTCGGCTATTGGCACATGAGCACGCACCTTTCCTATTTCTGGAGTTTCGGGAATATCTTTTTCCCGGCTGCATGCTGCGTTTTGATCGCATGTCTCGCCACGTTGTGGCGGATCGTAGAAGAGAAACGCGGCGCGGGCTACGCGCTGGCCGCGGGGATCCTGGCGGGCGTCATCTTCTACTGGCACACTGTCGTATTGGTGGCCGGCATGGCGCCGGCGTTGGCCATGGCCGTCCTGTGCCGCCGGCGGCTGGCGGATCGGCGCGTCTGGCTTCATCTTGGGCTGGCACTGGCTGTGTTCCTGGTCCTGGCCGTCTGGTGGTTGGTTCCCCTCCTGCGGTACCGGCAGGATCTCGTCGCGTTGCCCAAGCCCTGGTTCCAGGCGGGCTGGAAGCACTTGGTCATGGACCTCTTTTCGGACCGCGGCTATCGACAGCCGTACGACCGCAACTTCCTGTACCATTTTGCCGTCGTGTTCGGGATCGCCGGCGCCTGGCTGGCGCGGGCCGATCCGCGCAGGCGGCTGCTGTGCGTGCTCGCCGCCGGCGGCGCCGGCTGCCTGCTGATTGCCTACACCTTCTCGTACGTCCCGGTTCTGGCCCCGGTCCAACCGTACCGCTTCCTTGTGCCTGCCGTCCTCTTCTTGCTCGCGCCGATGGCCGTCTATCTGGATCACGCGGTCGACGTCGTGCGCGCCATGCGTCCTGCCGGCCGGTGCGCGGTGCTGCTGCTGGTTGTCCTCACGATTCCGAGGCTTACCGGCTATATGATCGAGGTGCCGCGCGCCCGGTCCAACGAAGGCCTGCCGGACACCGAACGCTGCGTGCTTCGGCGTGTCGGCGAACTGCAGATGCGCGGCAGGCTCCTGTGCGACAACCGGCTCGGCTATCTCGCGCCGTGGGCCTGCAACGTGCCGGTGATCGGCGGGCTGAGCGCGCAGGCGTTCCTCGCGCATCGGTTCGCGGGCGTGGACCACGAAGGCGTTCTGTTCGGGAAGCGGCCGGAAGACTGGACGGCCGCCGCGCTTAAGACATATCTGGACACCTACGCCGTCGAGTACGCCCTCTTCATGACCGGCCCGTGGCTTGCGTTCGCCGCGCGCGCGCCCGGCCTGTTCGAGCGCGTACAGACGATTGGCGCCTACCAGATCTTCAGGGTCCGCGACGCGGCGCGCTCCTACGTCCTTGACGGTGAAGCCGAGGCGTTTCCGGACTACGACGGTATCGCCGTTCGCCATGCCGCATCGCCGGAACTCACGCTTAAACTCCACTATGCCATCTTCCTCGAGGCGAACAACGGCGTCACGCTGCGGCCGGCCAGGGTGTTGGATTCCCCCGTACCGTTCATCCGGGCCAGCGTTCCGGCCGGCGTAAACGCTTTCGAGATCCGGCGGCGCTGAGGTGAGGGCGGAACCACGAATGAACCCGCCTTCGCCAAGGCTTCGGCGGGCGCGGCCCGCATTCGCCAAGGCTTCGGCGGGCGCGGCCCGCATTCGTTCAGATAGCTTCCGCCGCCGTCCCGCGGCGCAGACGCCCCGGGACTATGGCACGACAAGTCGGCGGGCGCGGCCCGCATTCGCTCGGCGCTACGGTGCGGCAGTCACGAATGGAGACCGGTCGGCGTGCGTGTCCGACTCTTGATCAATACCCGCATGATCCGTCGCACAGCGTTCGTGCTCTCAGCGGCGGGCGCGTGGGGCCTGGGCGTCGCCGGCGTCGGCGGGGCGGAATACGCGGTGCAGCCCGGGCAGTCCGTGGCCGCCACGGCGAAGCAACTGAAGCCGGGCGACGCATTGCTTTTGCGGGCGGGGCTGTACCGGGAGAGCATCGAACTCGGCGGGCTGCGCGGGAACGCGGCCAACCCGATCGTCATCCGGGGCGAACGGGGCTCGGTAAACGGCCGGCGGCAGAAGACCGGCGAGGCCGATCCCGTTCGGCAGCCCGGCGGTGACGTTTTCCTGCCGGTAATCATTGAGCCCGGCGGGCGCGACGGTATTCTGCTGTACGGCGGCTGTGCGCATGTCCGGATCGAGACGCTGCAGGTACGCCGGGCCTCGCGCGCCGGCATCGTTGTGAACGGGTCGCAGGATATCACCGTGCGCGATTGCGTGGTGACGGACAGTGGGACGTGGGGCATTCAGACCTGCCTGTGCGACCGTATCGCCGTCGAGGCGTGCCGGGTCCAGGGCACTCGGCGCGAGCACGGCGTCTACTTCAGCACGACCGATCACCCCGTCGTGCGGCGCTGCACGATCCGCGACAACGCCGGGTGCGGCATCCATCTGAACGGCGACCGTCACGAAGGCGGCGACGGAATGATCACGGGCGCGTTGCTCGAGTGGAATGTCGTTTCCGGAAACGGCCGGGCGGGCGGCGCCGCGATCAACATGGACGGCGTGGAGCGGGCGATCGTGCGCGGCAATCTGGTCTATGGCAATCATGCCGGCGGGATCGTGACCTTCCGCCACGACGGCGTCCGGTTCGGCGCGCAGAACGTCTTCTCCAACAATACGGTCCGCTTCGGCGCGGGCCGCGGCCGGTTCGGCCTGTACCTGGCCGGCGGGGCGAACCATACCGTGACGCACAACATCCTGGTCTGTGGCGCCGGCCCGGCGTTCAGGGTCGCGGCCGAGTCGGTCGCCGGCCTGAAGAGCGAAAACAACGTGTTCTTCGCACCCGGATCCCACGCGGCGATCCGGCTCGGCTGGCGGAACCGGACGCTGCGCGACTGGCAGGCCCGAACGGGGAACGACGCGGTATCCGTGGCGGCTGATCCTCTGTTTGTGGCGGCCGACAAGGCCGACTTCCGCCTGCAGCTCGACTCGCCGGCCCTGGCACAACATGCCGGCTGGCGGCAGGAGGCGCATCCGTGACCCACGAAGAAAGGACGACATCGCAGAGCCCGCGCTGGTCCTATCCCGTGTTCGCGGCACTGGTCGCGCTGGGGTTCCTCAGTTTCGGGCTGTCGCTGGACCGCTATCCGCCTTTCTATGTCGATGAGCCGTTCTTTCACGCCGCGGCCGTGCGCCAGATCGACGGCCGGAACCCGGGCTACGTTCATCACTCCCAGGCGCCGTATCACGACGCCGTATGGGCGTACCACGGGCCGTTCTTGAAGGATTTTCAGGTGCTGATCTTCAGATGGCTGGGCGTGAGCCATTTTGCCTGCCGGATTCCGAGATACGCCGCCGCGCATGCCGGCATCCTGTTGCTCGGGCTCATGCTCTTGCGCCGCGGCCTGTACCGCACGGCGCTTGCTCTGGGCGTGGCGTGGCTGGGAGACGCGTCTCTGTTGGAAATCACGCAGGGCAGGCCCGAGGGGCTCAGCCTCTTCTTTGTGATTGTCGCGTTCGCCGCCGTGCTCACGGCGCTCGACAGTGCAGCGGATACTGGCGGCCGTTCGCGCCGTCTTCTGGTTTCGGCTGCGCTCGCCAGTTTCGGCGTGGGAATGGCGGCAGGATTCCAGCCGTCTGCGGCGCATTTCGGATGGGTCGTGTGTCTGGTGCTTCTGTTGCGGCTGCCGCGCTCGCGGCTGATCCCCGCTGCCCTGGCCATGGGCGCAGGCGTCCTGCCGGTCATCGGGTTGGTCCTCTACTGCTGGCGCGCGGACGTGCAGGCGGCCTTCCGGCAGTTTGTCTGGAGCGTGTCATTCGGCGCCGTCCTTGCGGCGCCCGGCCGGTCGGTTGAGCTGCAGGACTTGATTGCCGGAACCGATTGGCCGCGGTTCTGGTACCTGGCTCTGATCGCGACATCTCTCGTCGTGTTGCCCCTCCTTTGCGGCGGGACAATCCGCCGGTGGCGCAGCCTGGCGCCGGCACGGAACCGTGAGGCGGTGGCGCCCGTCGCGTGGTGCTTCGCGCTGGGCGGGCTGGTGCTGTTCGTGGCCTCACCCATGTGCGACTATTACTTCGTGTTCTTTACGGTCTGGCCCGTTGTCGGCCTGGCCGCATGCCTGGAAACGCGCGGGTTCGCCTCGCGGCGTATGCGCGCGGCAGGCGTTTGGGCCGGGCTCTTGCTCCTGGCCTGGCTGCCCAGCCTTGCCTGGAACGCCTTGCGGTTCCGGGAGGTCGTCCTGTTCTACCGCGTGTTTGACAAACGGCCGTTGGCGGAGGAATTCAGACGGCACGTGCCGCCGGGCGCCGTCGTCATGGGCGATCCCATCTACTTCATCGTGGCCAGAGACGCCGGGCTCGAGTTCACACCGTTGCCTTTTTTTCACCATGATCGCGGCATACAGGTCGCGCCGGACGCCTGGCTGCTGCTGACGCCGCGGTATGTCGACATCCTCAATTCCGTGGACAGCCGCCCGCTGACCGGCCGGAAACTCGTCTATCACGGCACGGCGTTTGCCGGTTCCGTCTATACGCGGCACCCCTTCCTGATCTACGGGCCGGCGGCGGACTCGGCGCCGCCGGAATACGACATATGAGCGACTCGCGTCCGCCCTTCGTAAGCGTTGTGATGCCCGCCTACAATGCGGCAGCCACGATTGCCGAAGCGCTGCGCTCCGTGCTGGCCCAGACGTTCCGCGATTTCGAGATTCTCGTCGTCGACGACGCGTCGACGGACGGCACCTTCGACATCGCGCAGCGCACGGTCTCGCATTACCCGGCTGCCCGGATACTGAGGCTGGAAGTCAATTCCGGGCCCGCCGCCGCCCGGAACCGCGGCATCCGGGAGGCCAAAGGCGAATGGATCGCGTTCCTCGACGCCGACGACGCCTGGTTGCCCTGGGCGCTGGAGGACGAGTGCCGGGCGCTCTCATTCTTCCCCGATGCCGCCCTCCTCTGTGGGGACTACGTCGGATTCTCCGATTCCGACGTGGCCCGGGTCGACGTTGGCAAGGAACACTGTATGGACATCGTCTTGCGGGACTTCATCGACAGGACGCCCGTCGATACGTTGACCGTGCTCGCCAGAAAGAGCGTCCTGTCGAGGCTCGGCGGGTTCGACGAGCAGTTCAGAGGACCGGAAGACTACGAACTCTGGATGCGGGTGGCTGCCGCCGGCCGCATCGTCAAGATCCGCGCGCCGATGGCCCGGTATCGGGCGCACGCCGGCAGCCTGTCCATGAATTCCCGGCCCTTTCTCCGCGAATCGCTGCGTGTCGTCGAGAAGGCGTTCGGGCCGCAGGGCGTCCTGCATCCCTACCGCCGGTACAGGCGCAGACGGCAGGCCACCCTCTACGTCGAGGCCGCCTGGGGCGTCTGGCACAACGGCGCGCGCGGCTGCGCGCTGCGATGGCTGCTCTGCTCCTGGCTGCTCTGGCCCGGACGGATCAAGGTCGAGGAAAGCAAGCCGCTTTGGCGCTTGGGATTGCTGGCCACCATCCTGGTGCGTTCCCCGCGCCGGGACGATACCGGCGGGAGCGGACACTGACGACTGCCGCCACACCCTTGCGCGAACTCAACAGGGCGGTCTGGGAAAGCGCCGGTACGGTCGCCAGGTACAGCCGGTCCACGCTGTCCGTACGCAGGGCCGAGTCGTTGATCTTCGAGAAACACAAGGCCCGGCTCGCCGGAAAACGCATCCTGGACGTGGCGTGCGGTACAGGCCGGACAACCGCCGTCCTGACGGATTATTCGGACCTCTACACGGCCATCGACTACTCCGCCGGCATGGTGGAGGAATGCCGAAGGAAGTATCCCGGCGTCCGCGTCCTGCAATGCGACATGCGCGACATGTCGATTTTTGGCGACGCGGCGTTCGATTTCGTGCTCTGCTCCGAAAACAGTATCGACTATCTGGACCACGCGGAGCGGCTGACGACCTTGGATGAAGTCCGCCGCGTGCTGGCGCCGGCGGGGCTTTTTGTTTTTTCCTCGCACAACCGTAACTACACCGATGCGCGGGCCGTGCCTTGCCTGGCGTGGACCCTCGCGCCCGCGCGCATGGCCCGCCGTGTCAAATACTTCCTCATCCAGACGCGCAACCATCTCCGCAACCGGCGACGGCAGGTCTTTGCCCAAACCTACGCGATCCTCAACGACGCGGCGGAAGCCTACTCGCTTCTGACCTACTACGTCGACAAGCGCATGCAGGTGGAGCAGCTGCGGGAAGCCGGTTTCGAGACCGTTGAGCTTTACGACGAAGGCGGGCAGGCGCTCGACGTGCCGCAGTCCGACGTTCACACGCCTTGGATCTACTACGTGGCCCGGCGACGAACGGGTTGCGAGGAACCGCGCGCGGATCGATGATTGCCGTCACACGCCTCTCGGAACAGGAATTCGCGCAAATGCGCGAAGAGTGGAACGGGTTGCTCGCCGCATCGGCGAGCAACTCCCCCATGCTCACGTGGGAGTGGCTCTACACCTGGTGGGAGACGTATCGAACCTGCGGCGTCACGCGCGAGTTGTGCCTGCTCGCCGCGCGGCACGCCAACGGCTCGCTGGCGGGGCTCGCGCCCCTCGTGCTCCGCCCCTTTTCCCAGTTCGGCATCTCGCGTGTGCGGCTCGAGTTCCTGGGGACCGGGGAACCCGAGGCGGACGAGACGTGCTCCGAATATCTTGACGTGATCGTTTCGCCCGACCGCCGCGAGGAGGTCGTGGCCGGCCTGGCGGACTATCTGGCACAGCACGCGGATTGGGAGGAACTGCTCGCGCGCGACGTGCGCACAGACATCGGCGCGGCCGCCACGCAGCTTGCCGAACGCCTGGCGTCGCGCGGGTTGGTGTCCTCGGAATCCAGGCCCGGCCAGGCGCCTTACATCCGGCTGCCGGACTCCTGGGACGCCTACCTGGCGAGCCTGAGCCGCAACGGCAGGAAGCAGCTCCGGTCCAAACGGCGCCAGTTCGAGACGCGCGGCGCGGCCGCATTCCGTTCGGCGCTCGCCCTGCCGGAGATCAGGCGCATGTTCCCCGAGTTCGTACGCCTGCACCGGCTGCGTTGGCAGGCGGCGGGCAAGCCGGGCTGTTTCGCCAGTTCCCATTTCAGCCGGTTCCTGGAAGCCGTCACGGCACGGCTTTCCGAAAGAGGCGGCGTGCAGGTGTCGTGGCTCGAACTGGACGGCGAGCCGGTCGCGCTCTACTATCTGCTTCGCCACGCCGACGCGCTGTTCTACTACAATTCCGGAATGGACATCGAGCGGTTCGGAGAACTGAGTCCCGGGAATGTGTGCCTGTCCTTCATTATTGAACAGGCCGTCACCGACGGAATCCGGGAGTTCCATTTCCTGAAAGGCGGCGCGGAATCCTACAAGTACCGTTGGACGGACCTCGGGGTGCCGCTCACATCCGTGCTGCTGCGACGTAAGGGCTGGAAGCAGACCCTGTGCCGATCGCTCGCGCGGGCCAAAGACCGGGTCGCCCCGCCCTACAGGCGCGTGCGGCGGCTGCTGAGCCGGGGCGCAAGATGCGTAAGAGCCACCTCCTGCTGACCGGGCTGCGTGCCGCCGGCGCCACGGCGTTGCGCCGCGCGTGGCTGCGCGCGATGCCGGGCCGCACCCTCACGATCCTGGCGTACCACAGGGTCCTGCCCGGCGTGCCGGCCGACTTCTGTTTCGACCGTGAAGTCGTCAGTTGTACGCCCGCGGAATTCGAACGCGAGCTCGCCTTCGTGCGGCGCCATTTCGATGTCGTCTCCTTTCGTGACCTTGTGGGGCACGGACTGAACGGACACCGGAACCCGTTGATCATCACGTTCGACGACGGGTACAAAGACAATCACGACGTCGTGTTGCCGATCCTGCTCAAACATGGCGTGAAGGCCACGTTCTTCGTGAGCACGGGATACGTCGATACGGACCGGCTGCCCTGGTGGGACGAGATCAACGCCCTCATACGATGCGGCGGGCAGGATGCCGGTCACCTCGACCATCCCTCGCTCGGCCGCCTTTCGCTTGCATCCGACGCCGAACGGGCGCGTGCCGTCTCGGCGTTCGTGCATGCCGCGAAGACCTCGACGAATGCCGCGCGGTTGGCTATGCTGAGCCGACTGCGGGAACAGTGCGGGGCCCTTTCCGCGTCGCACGGCGGCCCGCTCTTCATGAGCTGGGCGGACATCCGGCACCTGGCGGCTGAGAACATGGAACTGGGCAGCCACACCGTGACGCATCCGCTCCTGGACAAGCTCGAAGACGACGAGATGCTCCGGGCCGAACTGCGCGAGTCGAAGGCCCAGTTGGAGCGGCACACGGGACAACCGATTCATGCGTTCGCCTATCCGGTCGGCAGCCCCGCGGGCGTCTCGGCCCGGATCGTACAGGCGCTGAAGGACGAAGGATACCGCTGCGCCTGCACCTATGCGCACGGCGTGAACCCCAGGACGTCCTTCGACCCGTTCCGCCTGCGCCGGATACAGGCCGAGGTGGGCGACGCGTTTCGGCGGTTCGAGGGCAAGTTGCTGTTCCCCGGTTGGATCCGGTACTGATTCTTCGTTGCAGCTTTCGAGGAGCAAACGACTACGGAGGCAGCCATGGCGTTCACGGCAAAGCGGATCCGGGATCTGAAGCAGGCGGGTATTCGTGTGCTGTTCGATGCCGCGCAGGGCATCGAGGACGTGATTCACCTGGAGATCGGCAAGCCGGACTTCCCGACCCCCGCGCCGATCTGCGAGGCGGCGATCGAGGCCATCCGGCAGGGCCGCACGACGTACACGCCAAACGCCGGCGTCCAGGAGCTTCGCCGGGATCTGGCCGCACACCTCACGACGAGCAAGGGCGTCGCCGTATCCCCGCGGGAGATCGTCGTCACCACCGGCGGGATGGGCGCTCTGGCCACGACGCTCGAGGCGATCCTCGAGCCGGGCGACGAGGTGCTGGTCCCCAATCCGGGTTGGCCCAATTACGCCATGCAGACGATCTGTGCCGGTGGGACGGCCGTGACGTACGACCTGTCCGCCGACACCGGATACCAGCCCGAGCGGCGGTGCATCGAGCCGCGAATCACGGACAGGACCAAGGCGCTGCTCGTGAATTCGCCCGCCAACCCGACGGGCGCCGTGATCAGCGCCGAGAACGTGGCCGGTCTCGTCGACCTGGCCCGGCAGCACAACCTGCTCATCGTCTCCGACGAGTGTTACGAAGACATCCTGTACGTGGATTCCTGCCCCTCCTTCCTGCGCGAGGACAGCCGCGCGTTCACCGTAGGGATCTACAGCTTCTCGAAAACCTATGCGATGACCGGCTGGCGGATCGGCTATCTGGCCGCCCCGCCCGAGCTCGCGCCCCAGATCACTAAACTGCAGGAAGTCTACGTCGCGTGCGCCTCGAGCGTGTCGCAGGCCGCCGCCCGGGCCGCCCTGGCTCTCGACCGGCGCCATGTCCGGGAAATGGTGCAGGCTTATGCGAGGCGGCGGGAGATCGTTCGAGAGGAACTCCAAGCCGCCGGGATCCGCCACTTCCTCCCGCAGGGCGCGTTCTACTGCCTGGTCGACATCGGCGCGACGGGAACGGACTCGATGGCCTTCGCGCTCGAACTGCTGAAGACCCGGCACGTCGCCGTCGCACCGGGCGAGACGTTCGGCCGCAACGCCGCGCGGACCGTGCGGATATGCTTCGCGACGGGCGACGAAACGCTGCGCGAAGGGGTGCGCCGGCTCGCGGCGTTCGCCAAACGCAAGTAGGATTTCGCCGAAAGTGGAGTGGAACCGCGAATGAACGCCAATGAACGCGAATGCCGGCCACGGCAACATGTGTGCGGCACAACAGGCGTCGTTTCGAGTCGTCACGATGTCGAGCGTCATTGTCTTGCTCGGCAGGGGGCCTCGATATTCGCGTCCATTGGCGTCCATTCGCGGTTCCCCCGGGCTTCGGACGACCTCGAAACAATGAGCAATCGAACATGACGGCGTTTTCCGAATCGCGGGTCAGAATGCTCGCCTCCCTGCGCGGCGAGCAGCGCTTCGCGCTGTTTGACCAGGTCCGCGAGCGCCTGTACGCCTCGCCGGTCCAGATCAAGGAGCGGCAACTCCAGGCGTTGCGCGACATCCTGACGCACGCCTACGATTCGACGCGCGCCTACCGGGCACGTATGGACGCCGCCGGGCTCGACCCGCGCAAGCTCGAGACGCTCGGCGACCTCGCCAGGCTGCCCGTGACGACCAAGCGGGATATGCAGGACCGGCCCGATGAATTCGTCTCCTCCGCCGTCGACCCGCAGCACCGGCACACGCATTCCACCAGCGGGTCGACCGGCACGCCGTTCACCTTCCAGGTGGACAACGCGTACATTCAACTGGGCCAGGCGGGCACGATGCGAAACATGACCGTCGCCGGG
Organism: Kiritimatiellia bacterium; assembly: GCA_016929905.1. Lineage (GTDB taxonomy): Bacteria > Verrucomicrobiota > Kiritimatiellia > JAFGHX01 > JAFGHX01 > JAFGHX01. The sequence continues at coordinate 8,517 of JAFGHX010000167.1, read as the reverse complement.
TGGCGGCCCGGCGATGCGCTCGCGCTGGTTTGGGGCTACGAAACGGCGGTGGAAACGCCGCTGAAGCGGCTCAAGTCCTGGTTCTCGCAGACCTACTACCTCAACGCCTTTCGCCAGGACGAGCCGCGAATGGAGCGGTGGGCACGCCTGTTGAAACGCAAGAAGATCGGCTTTCTGTACGGGTATCCCTCGTCCCTGCACCTGTTCGCGCAGTTCGTCCTGGAGCGGAGTATGGACCTGCCGATGCAAGCCGTGTTCTGTACCGCGGAGAAGTACTTCCGGTTCGAGCGGGAGAGCGTCGAGAAAGCGTTCCGCTGCCGGTCGTACGATCTGTACGGCAGTTCGGAGGTGCAGAACATCGCTTTCGAATGCACCCGTGGCAAGATGCACGTCTCCTCCGACTACGTCGTGCTGGAAGACGACGCCCGTACTTCCAATCAGCTTCCGGGCCTGATTGTGACGTCCCTGCACAACCGTTCGATGCCGTTCATTCGGTACGACCTCGGCGACTACGGCCGGTCCCTGACCGAGGCAAAGTGCGATTGCGGCATCCACACGCCCCTGGTGGAGGTTTACGGCGGGAGCAAGTATGACTTCCTGCTCACGCCTGAGGGCACCGTGCATGGTGCGGTGCTCGAACGGATCTTCAACAAGTTCTCGGAAGTCCGCCAATACCAGATTGTCCAGCACGACGTGAAGCGCTACACCATTCGCTGTGCGTTCGGGACCGGCACAGACGCCGGGGCGCTGAGGAACGGGATTGAGCAGGCCGGGCGTGAGACGCTCTTGTCCATCATGGGGGAGGGCGTGCAGATCGCGTTCGAGTATCCCGCGCACATCCCGCCGGGCCGGGGCGGCAAGTATCGGTTCGTCTATCGCGAAACATGACGCAGGCTCCGCACAATAGACCCCAGGAACGAGCGAGTGCGGGCGTGCATGAGGACGTCTTCCGCCGTCTTCGCGCGCAATTCCCCGCCGGCCACGGCGTGGCCGTTCTGGACCTGGGCGCGGGCGACGGGGCCATGTCGGCCAGGCTGCTCGAACACGGATACACGGTCGAGGCCGTGGAAATCGTTCCCGGCCGTTTCCAGGTTGCCGGCGTGCCTTGCCGGCCGCTCGACCTGAACGGCGAGTTTGCGGCCGGCTTCGAACGCCCGTTCGACGGCATCGTCGCCATCGATGTGATCGAACATCTGGAGAACCCGCGCGACTTCCTCCGGAACTGTGCCCGGCTCCTCGCGCCCGGCGGCCTGGCCCTTGTGACGTCGCCCAACGTCGAGTGCTGGAATTCGAGGCTTATCTTCCTGCGGCACGGCACGCTGTTCATGTTCGGGAATCCGGAACATGACCGGCACGGGCACATCACGCCGTTGTTCAGTTGGCAGGTGCCCGGCATCGCGGCGGCGACCGGACTGGAACTCGCCGAATGCGTCCCGGCCGGCTGCGTGCCGGACTGGCGGCTGGCGTGGCAGAGGCGCGGCCGGATCAGCCGGCTTGCGATGAAAGCCGTGTTGCAGATGATCCTGTTCCCCGCGATGAAAGGCCCGCGCAAGGGCGGCACGACGCTCTACGTGTTTCGAAAGGCCGGGGCGCCGTGAACGGGCTGACCCTGATCCAGATCTCCGATCACGGCCCGACGCGCCGGGGCGGGTTCCACTGTTACACCTACGCGCTGGCGAAGCGGATTCAGGGGCTGGGCGGCACGTGCGAGCTGGTCTACTTCGGTGAGCCCGCCGCATGGTTCCGCGACTGGATGGCGGAGGCTGGCGCACGGACACACGGGCTGCCGAACATCTGGACGGAGCCGGAGCGTCCGTGGACGATCGCCCGCGCGATCCGCCGCATCCGGGCGCCGGACCGATCAACACTCGTGCACGCGCATTTCCCGATCTTCAACGGGATCTGCCTCGCGCTCCGGTGCCGCGGATACCGCCATATCGTTCTGTCCGATCGCTTGAGCGGCACGGCCCGGCGTATGCCGTACCTGTTGCGTCTGGCCAAGAACCTGACGAACCGGTTCCAGGTATTTCCCGCCTCGGCGATCATTGCCATCTCGTCGCATGTCCGCCGCCGGCTTGCCGAGATCGGTATCCCCTATGCGCGCACACGGTTGCTCCACAATACGGTGGACCCGGCCGAATACGATATCGCGCCGGCGGCTCGGAAGGCCGAGCTGCGGCGGGAATTCGGTCTGGCGCAGACCGATTGCGTCGCGTGTTACACGGGCCGGTTGATCCCGGAAAAGGGCGTGGACGTCTTTCTGAGGGCGATCGTTCCCTTGCGCCGCGAATTCCCGCACCTGCACGTGCTGATCGCGGGCGACGGGGAGGCGGAGTCATCCATTCGCGAGTTCGCCCGCGCTCTGGAACTCGACCCCGTCGTACGCTTCCTCGGGCGGGTGCCGTCGACGGTGCCCGTGCTCCAGGCGAGCGATGTGCTCGTCTGCCCCAGCGTCTGGGCCGAGGGGTTCGGGTACGTCAACATCGAAGCGATGGCGACGGGACTGCCCGTCGTCGCGGCGGGCGTCGGGGGAATCGTGGATATCGTCGAAGACGGCGTGACCGGCTTTCTGGTCCCGCCCGCCGATACCGGCGCGATCACCGCGGCGCTGCGCCGGCTGCTGGCCGACGAACCACTCCGGAAACGGATGGGTGCCGCCGGCAGGAAGCGGGTCGAGACCCACTTCAATCTGGAAACCACACTGGACACGACACTGGCACTCTACGCCGACATACTGGGCGCGACGAACAGCCGACGGGTGAGATGAGCCGGATTCGCAATCTGAGGCGGCGCGCGGCCGCCGTCGGCTGGTGGCGCACGCTGGCCTATGCGCTGCTTGGCGTCGGGATGGAACGATGCGGGGTCGAGTTCCTCGACGTCTTCGAATCCGTCGGCGCCGTCGAGCCGCCGCCGCCGCGCGTGGCGATCCGCACCGGCATGGTCGACGCCATGGCCTTGCTCAGCAGCGGCGACCTGAACGCCTTGCGCCGCGTCGGCGGCGAGCGGCTGGTGCGCGGCTTTGAAGCCGCCTTTGCCCTGGGGGACCGGTGCATTGTGGCCCGGGTGGACGGCGAGCAGCTCGCGTGTGTCTGCTGGCTGGCCGAACTGAAGAACTACGTGCCCGCGGGCGGATTTGCCTGCACGCGAGTCGAGCGCTGCTTCACGTGGCCCGAACAGCGCGGGCTGGGCATCTTTCCGCAGACCCTGCGGCAGGCTCGCGCCTATGTGCGGTCGCGTGCCGACATGCCGCAAAGCCTCTACATCGAGAGCTCCGTCTTCAATACGGCCTCGATTCGAGCCGTGACGCGAGCCGGGTTCAAGAAGAGAGGGCGGCTGGTCCGGTTCTGGGGCAAGAGCCTCTACAGCCGCACGCTGCTGTAGCGGATCGGGCGGACGAACTGTGCCTCGCCGGTTACGCAACGCCATCAAAGACCTCTGTCTGCACAGGCCGTTTGGCCGGTTCCTGTGCTGGCGGGTCCCGTCGTCGCGGGCGCGCGGCCGTGTGGCACTCACGTTCGACGACGGGCCGCATCCCCGGTACACGCCGGAGGTGCTGGCCATCCTGGAGCGGGCCGGCGTCCGTGCGACGTTCTTTCTCCTGGCTGCCCAAATCGAGGCGAACCGTGAGCTCGCGGCCGCGATCGCCGCCAGACAGCATGAAATCGCGATCCACGGTGACGACCACTCGCCGGCGAGGCTGCCGGCCCAGATTCGGAAGTGCGCGCAGACGCTTGCGCCGGACATTGCCCATTCATCGCGGGTCCGTCCGCCGGGCGGCATCCTCTCGGCTCGTGCCGCGCTGTGGGCGCTCTGGCACGGCTACACGATTGTGTTGTGGTCGTTCGACGCGCGCGATTCGATGCGGCATGAAGGGAAGTGGGCTCAACGCGACGTGGATTACTCACGCATCGCGCCCGGCGACATCATCCTCATGCACGACGACAATCCCGTGTGCGTACGGGAACTTGAAGGCCTGATTGACGGACTGCGCCGGGAAGGGGTCGAGCCCGGCTCCGTCCGTGAGTTGCTCGCCGCCGCCGGGTGGGCTCGTGCTCGCCTGTCCGCCCCATGACCGCCGATGTCGAAATCGTCCGTTCGCCGGAGAGCCTGGCCGGGTTTCTGCCCGAGTGGGACGAGTTCGTCCGGGCACATGCGGGCACGCACAGCTTCTACCAGAACCCGGCCATGGCCGAGATCGTGCTGGCCGGCGAGGGCGTCCTGCCGCGGGTGATCGTGGTGCGCAGGGCCGGCCGCCTGGCGTGCGTCGCGCCGCTTGCCCTCAGAAAGACACGATACCCGCTGCGGTTCGGACTGCTCACCCTGGCCCGGGTGCCCTTGCGCCTGCTGAAGCTGCTCGGCGACGATTTCGTGATCGGGCGCGACGCGGATGCCGGCGCCTGCCGCGAGGCCGTCATCCGAGCCCTGCGTGCCATGAACGGCGAGTTCGATCTGCTCCTTCTGGAGCGCCTGCCGCTGCGTGGCCGGTTGGCCGAGTATTTGCAGTCGCCCGCTTTGCGCGCGGAAGGCTTCGAATGCATTTTGCCCGCCGCGGATCCGCAGCACGTCTGGCAATTGAAGCTGCCGGCCAGCTTCGACGCGTACGCCGCCGCCATGCGGCACAAGACCCGCTACAATCTGCAGCGCGCCAGACGCAAGCTGTGGGAGGCGGCCAAAGACGCGCAGGTCTTGAAGGTCGAGAAACCGGAGGATGTTCCCGCGTTTCTCCGGCATGTGGACTCGGTATTCCGGTGCAGCTGGCAGGCGCGAAGGGGCGCGGCCGGCAAGCGGGACGGGGCGGCGGACGTACGGCGTCTCCAGCGCGTGGCCGGGCATGGGTGGCTGAGGTCATACGTCTTGCTGTGCGCCGACCGGCCTGTTGCCTTCGCGGTCGGCTACCAATATGCCGGTACGTTTACGCTGGAGGAGATCGGATACGACCCGGACTGGGCCCGGTTCAGCCCGGGAAGCGTGCTGAACTTCCTGATCGTGGAGGACCTCTTTCAGAGCGACAACCGTCCGGTGCTCCTCGATTTCGGGTTCGGCGAGAACGTGTATAAACACGTGTTGGGCAACGAGTGCTACGAGGCCGGCCAGGCATACGTGGTGCCCCGGACCCGCCGGCGTGCGCGCTGGGTCATGCGCGGCCAGAAGGTACTGGCTTTCCTCTATGCGCAGGCGCGCCGGGCGTTTGCGCCCACGCGCTGGGGCCGTCGCATGCGAAGGATGCTCAGGCGCCGAAACCCCGCCCACGGGCCGCCAGACGCATGACACGAACACATTGGCTGCCGCTCGCCCTCATTCTCGGCTGGGCGCTTGCCCTGCGGATCGGCATCGGTCTGTTCCTGGGCTTCAACGCGCCGCCCGACCGCGCGGCGTGCGGCGCGGATACCGTGGAGTTTGAACAGATGGCCTGGTCTCTTGCTCAAGGCAAGGGGCTCACTTTGACTCCCGGCGGCCCGCCCACCGCATTTCGAGCGCCCGGCTATCCCCTCCTGCTGGGCGGTCTCTACGCCTTGTTCGGGCGCGCCTATTTCGCGAATCGGCTCGCGCTCAGCCTGCTCGGCACCGGAACCGTATTCCTCGTGTTTCTGTTGGCTCTGCAGTTGGACCTGGCGAAAGGGGCGGCTTTGCTGGCCGCGTTCATGGCCGCCAGCCTGCCCCTGCAGTTCTACTGGTGCGGCCACTTCATGAGCGATCCGCTTGCCATCTTCCTGAATGTCGCCTGTAGTCTGCTGCTCGTCCTGGCGCTCCGTTCGCCGCCCGTGCGCCGGCAGCTTCTGTTTGCGGCCCTGGCCGGGTTGGCCTGCGGGCTCGGCGCGCTCGTGCGTCCGGCTGCCCTGCTCGTGCCGGTCCTGGTCGGTCTGTTGCTGTCCGTCTCCCGGCATTTCCGCACGGTTGGAACGGCCGCTCTGTTCGGCACTTTTGTGATCGCCGCCGGCCTCGCCATCGCGCCCTGGACCGTTCGGAACCTGCTCGTGCTGGACCGCTTCTGCCTGGTCGCCAGTAACGGGGGCTCGACGTTCTGGGGCGCGAACAACCGGATTGTCGCGGACCCGTCCTCCGAGTACTGGGGATACTGGATCAGCACCGGGTTCGACGCGGAGGTGAAGAAACGGGACGTGCTCTCCCTGCCGAACGAGATCGATCGCGACCGGCGCGAGTGGGCGCTGGGCCGGCAATTCGTTCGCGAGAACCCGGGGCGCTTGCCGCTGCTCGTCGCGGGCAAGCTGTATCGGCTGTTGAATCCGTTTCCGAAGAGCCCGAATCGGGTCTACGTGGCCGTCGTGGCGGCAAGCCAGATCGGGCTGCTGCCGCTGGCGCTTGCCGGGCTGGTGCTCGCCCTCAGGAATCGCGATCGGTACGGGCGATTCGTTCCGGTTTACGCGCAGCTCCTGGCCCTGCTGGCCACCGTCGTGATCTTCTACGGGCACGAGCGGTTCCGAGCCGGCTACGAGCCGTTTCTTGCCGTGCTGGCCGCGCTGGCCGTCTCGCATTTCTGGAAACGCCCCTTTTCGACCCCCACGCCCCGAGTTCCCCTTCCTCGTGCAACGAAGACGGGAGAACTCGCCGGCGGATGTCGAGGAGCCGCCCGCGGCGGAAATGGACCGCAACGGATATGAACCGGACTATTGTCTTCGCCATTCTTGGCTCGATCCTGGCCGCGGGTCTTGCCTTGCGCGCCTGGCGGCTGACGGCTGTGGAGCCGGTCAATGCCGATGAGGCCATGTACCTGCGGCAGGCGCGGTTTCTGCACGATCTCGGCGGAAAGGCCATCGGACTGCCGGTCCCTGTCATCGACGAGACCCGGACGGGCATCTGGCGCTACGTCCGCAAGGCGGATTGGACCGAGAAGCCCTGCTGGCTGCATTCCGTCTTCTTCGCGCTGGTCATGTGCGTGACGGGCGTGAACGACCTGGCCGGTGTGCTCTCGAACCTGTGTTTCAGCATGGCGACCGTGCTGGTCGTCTACGTCCTGGCCAAACGCCTTGCCGGGCCGGCGGGTGCGCTGGCGGCCGCCGGGCTTCTTGCCGTTTCGTTTTACTGGCTGCTCTACTCGCGCGCGCATTGGGCGGAGGCCGACAGCGTCTTCTTCGTGATACTGGCTTTGCACCTGTTGCTGCGTCGCTGCGACGGCGCGCGCGCGGGCTGGTTGCCGGCGGCACTGGCGGGCGGCGTGGCCGCGCTCGGCGTGCTGGCTCACTATCGCTGGCTCTACGTCGGAGCCTCTCTGCCCCTGTGCGCGGCGGTCGCCGCACGCCCGAACGACAGAATCCGCGTGCCGTTGGCCTGCCTGGCCGGGTTCTGTCTCGTCCTGGGGGCCGCCGCGCTCGCGCTGCGGCTCGTCTACGTCCTGCTCAGAGTGGACATCCCGTTCTCCGGTCTCTTCGGTGCGCTGTATGAACGCTATTTTCCGGGCCCGGGCGGCATGGAGAAGCAGACCGGCTTTCAGCCGCTCAATGCGGTCGCCTACCTGTACTACTTCGTGCGCAATCAGGGTTGGTGTGCCGCCCTGCTGTGCGGCGCCGGCGCGCTGCCCTTCTTCCGGCGCCGCGAGAGACGGCGGCTCCTGGCGGGAGCGGCCCTGTTTGTTCTGCTGCATTTGGCCGTGTTGTCCATGCAGATCTGGGTGGTTGCGCGACCGGCCTCGCTGATCATTCCGGTCGTTTGCGTGTTCGCCGGGCAGGGAACGGCCGCTTTGCTGGCACTGGCCGGGCAGGGGGGCGCGTTGCGCCGGCGCCTCGTCACAGCGTTGGCGGTCTGTCTGGTTGTCGGGGCTGTCGCGGAGAACGTCGGGAAGGACCTTCCGTTCATACACAACGCGTACGGGTATCGTGAGACTCTGCTTTCCCTGGCGAAACAGGAACCGGGCCGGGTGCTCGCCGCGGAGGAGACGTGGGCCGTGTGCGGATGGTATTCGCCCGAGTTGCGCTGCGAGCCGCTCGATAGCGCCCGCCCGTCCGAGGCGGGCGCCGAATCGTCCGACACGTATGCGATCTTCGACGCCCAGAAATACCACTACTATCCCGCATCCGCCGCGCAGGTTTCCCGTCTGGAACAGACCGTTCGCCAGCACGCCTCGCGGGTGTCCAGCGTGCCGCATCTGACGACCGCGTGGCGCGAGTTCCTGCTCGAGGGCACGCAGACTCACTCCCTGAACGGCATGCTGGCCAGTATTCGGAACGCGAACGCGGAGGATATCACCGCCATCCGGGTCTACCGCCTGGCTGCGAGGTGACGCACCCATGCGGGCTTCGCCCGCAACCCAGAGGTCAGAGGTCGGCGCTCAGCGGTTGGAGGTCCTTCCGGGGGGGGGATCTGACCTGAAACTTGCCGGTCTGAGTGGATGCGCCTGGCCGCTCGGCGAACTGTGGCGCCGCTTTGGCTCCGAAAAAGCACGGCCATATCACCCCGCCTGCGGGCTTCCCGGAACCGCCGCACACCAGAGTGTAGCGGCGGCTCCGGCGCGCCCGCATTCGGGGCAATCTGGCCGCACTTTTTCCTCGGCCCTTCGGCGCG
>JAFGHX010000166.1 GCA_016929905.1 Kiritimatiellia bacterium | reverse complement strand
GAACGGGCTTGACTACGAACGGCTTGTCGCCGGAACAAGGCCGTTCGTAGTCAACGCCGTAAGGCGTGTCCGCCTTATCTTAGTGCCATTCGACACTAGAGCACCTTCACCGCGGTCGCCTTGAAAGTAACCCACACGCGCTTGCCTACGTTCAGACCCATGGCGAGCAGACTATGGCGCGTGATCGCCGCGCAGAGCGTGGTGCCCACATCCACGAATACCCGTACGGTCTCGTCCGTTCCCTCGATCTTCGTGACGGTCCCGCAAAAACCGTTGAGCGCGCTGGAGTCGAGCCGATCGAGGGAAAGCAGAATCTCCCGCGGATCGACGGCCAGTGTGACCTGCCCCGGAGCGCCTTCGGACACGGTGAACGTCAGACCGCCGGGCAACTCCACGGTTCGCAGGCCGTCCGGGTGCTCCGTCAACAGGCCGTTGAGCACGTTCTCGTAAGCCACGTCATGGATCCGGCCGCCGATGATGGAGATCAGGCGCTTGGACATGCGGTAGGCTTGGTCGCGGGAGTGCGTCGCGAACACAACCGTCGCCCCGCGTTCCCGGCTGAGCTGCACGATGATCTCCTCCGTGGCCCGGATGTTGCGCTGGTCCACATTTCCCGTCGGCTCGTCCAGAAGGTAGGCGTCGGCCTCGATCACGAACGTACGGGCCAGCGCGACGCGTTGCGCCTCGCCGCCCGAAAGGGCATGCGCATTGCGGCCGGCCAAGTGCGAAAGGGCCAGCCTGGCCAGCATGGCATCGACCTTCTCCCGAACGGCCTCTCTCGGTTCCCCGCGCGCTTTCAGCCCGAACCCCACGTTGTCCCGCACGCGCATGTTGAACAGGTAGGGGTTCTGCATCAGGTACCCGATCCGGCGTCTGGTCTTCAGCAACGCCCGCGCGTCCGCGTAATTGACGGGCACCCCGTCAAAAACGACCGTGCCGCCGCTCGGTGGGTCGAGCAGTGCCAGCACGTTCAGCAGCGTCGACTTCCCGCACCCGTTCGGCCCGGCCAAGGCGTAGATCTCGCCCTTCTCGAGGCGTAACGCGTCGATTCGCAGGGAGAAGTCCCCAACGTCGCGCCTGAGTTGGGACAGCTCGAACATCGTCACCTCGCCCTTTTCTGGAAGTAACCGAACAGAATGTTGATGCCAAACGCCACCGTCAGCAGGACGAGCCCCAGCGCGATGCCCAGCGCGAATTCGCCCTTGCTCGTCTCCAGCGCGATAGCCGTGGTGATGTTGCGTGTGTAGCCGCGGATGTTGCCGCCCAGCATCATCGAGACACCCACCTCCGCGAACACACGGCCGAACCCGGCAATCACGGCCGCCAGGATGCTGAACCGCGCCTCGTGCAGGAACATCCCGAATCCCCGGGCCGCATCCGCGCCGAGCGAACGGACCGTGGGCAGAATGCGCCGGTCCAGGCTGCGTACCGAAGTCGCCGTCAGGGCGGCGATGATCGGAAAGGCCAGCACCAGTTGCCCGATGACCATCGCCGTGCGCGTGTAGAGCAACCCCAGCCCGCCGCATGGGCCGCGCCGGGACAGGACCGAATAGAGCATCAGCCCCACCACGACCGTGGGCAGGGACATGAGCGTGTTCAGAACCGTCAGGACCGCACCCCGCCCGCGGAAAGGCCGCAGCGCGACGAAGATGCCGAACGAAACACCCGTCACTGTCGCCAGTACCGTCGAGGTGCTTGCCACCAACAGGCTCACCAGCACGATGCGCACGAACTCTGCATCACACGTGAGGATGATCCGGATGGCTTGCGCAAAACCGTCTGTGATGTAGTCCATCCGGGCGGCTACTCGATAGGATTCGCGGCGTCCGGCTGGTAGAGCTGTTCGCCGCCCTTCTTGTACCCGGCGATCATCTGCTGGCATTCCGGGCTCGTAAGCCACGCGATCAACGCCATCGCCTGCTCATATTTCACATGCGCGTACTTGTAGGGACTGACCGCGATCACGCCGTAGGGGTTGAACAGATCCTTGTCGCCCTCGACCATGACCTTGAGCCGGACCTTGTCCTTGTTGTCCAGATACGTGGCGCGGTCGAGCATCACGTACGCGTTCTTCTCGTCCGCCATCCGAAGCGTGGCGCTCATGCCCTGGCCCGCCTCCAGATACCACGCGCCCTGCGGGGTGTAGTCGACTTTGCCCCACAGGAGCCGTTCCTTCTTGTGTGTCCCCGAATCGTCGCCGCGCGAGACAAACGTGGCTTCCGCTTCGGCGATCTTCTTCAACGCCTGCTTGGCATCCTTCAGCCCGGTGATCCCCGCCGGATCGTCCGCCGGGCCCATGATCAGGAAATCGTTGTACATGATGTCGCGCCGGTTTACCCCGAAGCCGTCCGCCACAAATTTGTCTTCCGCCTTGCGCGCGTGCACCATGATGACGTCCACATCGCCGTTCTCCGCTATCTTGATGGCTTTGCCCGTGCCGACGGAGATGATGTGGATCTTCAGGTCGTGCTTCTTCTCGAAGGGCGGGAAGATGTAGTCCAACAGCCCCGTCTCGTACGTGCTTGTCGTCGTCGCCAGTTTCAGAATCTCTTCCGCGCCGGCCAGCGTCGCCAGGCCGACACACACCGCGGCAACAATCAGCGATAGTCTGCGCAGCTTCATGATGTTTCCTCCTTAATCCCGGAAGATTTCCGCGAAACGTTTGTTGGTCATCGTTCGAATGTCCTTCTCCAGGCGTTCGAATTTGCCGATCAGGTCTTTGGCATACGGTGTAACAGCCGCGCCACCCCCTTTCTTCCCGCCTTTTGTCTTAACCAGGAGTGCCCGGCCGAGCCGCTGCTCCGCCGCGCGAATCGAACTCCAGACATGCCGGTAGGACATGCCCAGCTCGTGCGCCGCGGCGTTGAGAGATCCGGTCTTGGCCACCGCCTTCAGCATGCGCGCCTTGCCCGCGCCGAAGACCTGCTCGCCGCCCTTCTCGATCCACAGCTTGGACCGCACCCGCATGGCACCCACCCCCCCCCTCATGCGTTATGCTAATTGTGCATAACGATGCGGGACTATAGGCGCCGGCGGGATTGGACGCAAGCGGAAAATACGGTATGCTACCCCGATGGATACGGACGCGCCGTGGGCGGAGATTTCTGTCCTGCGAGTCGATGCCGAGGGGCGTCGGACCGAGGAAGCGGATGTGGTGGCGCGCGAGACGGTCGTGCGACTGGTGTCGAACGGCCGCGAACTCGCCATGTGCAGTATTTCGCCCGGGATGGAGAAGGAGTTTACGTACGGTCACTTGTTCAGCCACGGGGCCATAGGCGCGGCTTCGGAGGTATCGGACTGGACCTGCTGCGGTTCGGAGGGCGAACGGCGCGTGACCGTTCGGCTGAAGGCGAACACGACCCGGGGGTGCGTGCCGCCGGCCCCGCTTTGCGGGCCGTTCCCCGGCATTTCCGTTTCCACGATCCTGGGGGCCTCCGAATTCCTGCAGGCGAACGCCGGCCTCTTCCGCCGCACGGGCGGCGTGCATGCCGCGGCGCTGTGGGGCGCGGACGGCACGCCCCAGGTGCTGGTGGAGGACATCGGGCGGCACAACGCCTTCGACAAGCTCGTCGGGTTTTGCCTGTTGCACCCTGAGATCGATATCCGCCAATGCTTCGTCATGTGCGCCGGGCGGCTGCCCGGCGAAATCGTGTGGAAAGCCTGGCGGCTGGGCGTGCCTTTGCTGGCTTCCCGTTCGGCGCCCACCTCCCGCGGCATCGAACTCGCGCGCCAAGCCAATATGGCGCTCGTCGGCTTCGCGAGAGGCTCACGCTTCAACGTCTATGGCGGCAGCGAGAGGGTGCTGGAGGACGCACACCGCGGCTGAACGCTGGCACAACCGCCTGGAAAGCCAACCCTTCCGTTCGGTCGGCAGGCAACGGAGCCGACGAACCGAAAAATGCGAGGGCGGGAGCCAACGTTGGGCCCAAGAACAGGGAGCCGAACCAGGCGCTGCACGGTACCGGCGCTCATCGCGCCGTCCCGTGAGCGGCACCGGCCGGAAACGCAAACGTCAGATCGAGCGCGAACTCCCCGGCGTGCCTGTGCGGATGGCAGACAGATCGACCGTGACCGGAACCCATTTTCTGACGGAGTTGACGAGGAAGACCTCCCTCGCGTTCCGGATGTCCGCCACCCGCACCACGGCCTCCTCGACTTCGCCCCGCTCCAGCAGCCATTCGCGGAATATGCCGGGCAGGAGCCCGCACCTCACCGGCGGCGTCAGCCGCCGCCCGTCGGCCGTCTCCACCACGATGTTCGCAATCGTACCTTCCGTGATCTCGTCGCGTTCGTTCCGCAACAGCACGTCATCGTAGCCCGCCGCCGACTGCCGGGCGGCCTCGTAGACGGCCCGGTTCGTGGTCTTGTGATACAGGAACCGATTCCCCGAGTCGACTGGCTGTGCCGCCAGCGTCACCACCCATCGGTCGCCTTCGCGGGACACGGCCAGCGGCTGCGGGTCGATCGAGAACCGGCCATCCTCTGCCGCCAACAACCGGACTCTGTAGCGGGCGGCCGGATCCGGGAACGTCAGGCGCGACAGCGCCTCCCGCAAGGCGTCAAGTTCCACAATGAATCCGAAGTAGGCCGCGGACCGCTCCAGCCGGGCCAGGTGCCGTTCCATCAGGAAGTATCCGCCCCGCCCGTCCCACAAGATAGTCTCCAGCAACTCGAACGGCGGGGCGGGGGGCGTCAACACCGCGGCCTTTGTCCGGCACTCCTCGTACTCGCTCTGTGCGTCCGAATCCCACACGATGCCGCCGCCGACCCCGTATTCCGTTTGTCCGGAACGCTTGTCGAGGACAAGCGTCCGGATCGCCACGTTGAATTCGGCCTTGCGGCCCGGCAGGAGACAACCGATCGCTCCGGTATAGATGCCGCGAGGTGTCCCTTCCAGTTCCCGGATAATCTGCATCGTCCGCACCTTGGGCGCGCCCGTGATCGACGCGCAGGGGAACAGTGCTTTGACGATCGACTCGAAACTCGCCGACGTGCGGGCCGCGACCGTCGAGGTCATCTGCAGGACGGTCGGATACCGCTCCACATCGAAGAGCCTTTCAACCGCGACGCTGCCCGGTTCTGCCACCCGGCCCATGTCGTTGCGCACCATGTCCACGATCATCACGTTCTCGGCGCGGTTCTTCTCGGACCGGGCCAGCCCTTCCGCAAGCGCGGCGTCCTCTTCGAACGTCAGGCCGCGCTTCGACGTCCCTTTCATCGGGCGGGAGAGCAGCCGGGTTCCGTCCAGCCGGAAGAACAGCTCCGGAGAGGCCGAACAGACCGCAAACGGCTCCGTCTCGATGAACGCGCAGTAGCGGGCGCGCTGGGCTTTGGCCATGCGCATGAACAGGGCCCAAGGCTCGCCCCGCAGCGCGGCGTACAATCGAAACGTGTAATTCACCTGGTAGGTGTCGCCCGCCCTCAGATAGGACTTGATCCGGCCAATCGCCTCTGTGTATTCCGCGCGCGACAACGACGGGCGCCAGGGGCCCGTCGCGACTCCGGAGGGCGCCGGTACAGGGACCGTCTCCTCCACACGCGAGAACAGGCCAAACCACACGAGGGGAAACGACTCGATTGGATGCGTCTGGAATGCCGTGTCAAGGCCACGCGCCGACTCGTACGCCAGAAAGCCTGCCGCGTACAGCCCCTCGTCCACCGCGCCGGAAATTGCCTTCAGCGCCGGGACGACGTCTTCCGGCCGATCGGCGCGGCATACGCGGACCGCGTCGCGAAACACGCGCCAGGGGCGCCCCGGCGACTCCGGCCACATCACTACGTTGATGCCTTCTGCCTCCATGGCCGCTCCCCTGACCCGACGGTTTCGCACGGGGCCTGAATAGGGATGGGACGACAACCTCACAGGATAGAGGATGCTTTTCCGCCGAAGCAAGGACGCTTTTTCCCCGTGGCGAATAAGAAACGTGAAATATTTGACAAATCAGCCGCCGTCGAATAGACTGCCGATGTTTGCGCGTCGAAATCCGGCCCAGAGGCCCGTTTCGTGTCCGCCAGTCGGCCTGGCCAGACGGGGGAAAGGTGGAATTGGACCAGCGGAGAATGACATGAGTCCGTCCAATGCACAGCGGGCGATTCCTCGTTCCGTCATCAGAAGGTTCCCGCAATACCTCTGGCGTGTGCAGGAATTGAGGGAGTCCGGCCTGGAGTGGGTTTCCTCCCAGTCTCTGGCCGATGCGCTTGGGTTCACGAGCTCGACGGTTCGGCAGGACCTGTCGCATCTGGACTTCTCGGGCGTGGCCAAGCGCGGCTATCAGACAGCGCATCTCGAGCAGGTCTTGTCACAGTTTCTGGGCGCCGCAAAGGGCCGTCGGGCTGTGATTGTTGGCGCCGGCAACCTCGGCCGTGCGCTTGCCATGCATCAGGAATTTGCCAGGCACGGTTTCCAGATCGTCGGCCTTTTCGACTCCGCTCCCGCCGTTGTGGGCACGAAAGTGGGGCCTCTTACCGTCCAGCCTATGTCCAAATTGCCCGCACTTGTCCGGTCCAAACAGATCGAAATCGGCCTGATTGCCGTGCCGCCAACCGCGGCTCAGGCGGTGGCTGACGAGTTGGTCGCCGCCGGGGTGCGTGGCCTGCTCAACCTGGCGCCCACCCACGTCCGCACAGCCAAACGACTCCCGCTCGTGGACGCGCGTATCGTTCAGAGCATGCTCGAACTCTCTTGCGCCATCGAGCGCAAGAGTCTAGCGCGAAACAACTGACAAGCCTATCATCAGCCCGACGATGGCTCCAAATACGGCCCCTGACCAGGGGTTTGACGTCAGCCCTCAGGCGCCGCCCCCGCAGCGTTTCATGAAAGCGCCCAATACACCGCCCAGCACCCCGCCCGCCAAGGCCGTCACAACCGGCAACACGGTCCTCATGCTCTGCAGCCCTCCACAACCTGTAGTCGCCTCAGACTCGCCGGTCTTACACCTCCAACCGGCATCAACCATTGCCCATCGACCATTGACCATTCACCATCGCCCATTGACCATTGACCACTGCCCATCGCCCATCGCCCCTGCCGATTTGCCGTTGTGCTCTTCCGGCCTGCGGGGTACCATACTCCTGCTGTGTCCCGTAAACAAGTTGGCACGGACGCCGTGCATTTTTCCGTTTCGCCGCGCAAAGGAAACGGATCAGAGGGGATCGGCCGCACATGAACGAACCGCCCGACGAGATGCAGAGGAAGATACAAGAGGAAGTGCAGCAATTCAGCGAGCACCTGTCCAGAAAGTATGGCGGGGTCCTTTCCGTCATTACCCAGACGCCCGAGCCGGCCGCGCCGCCCCCCGCGGCGCCCGATGGCGGACGGGGATTCACCTTCAACAAGAAACCCAGAGAGGTCTACGACTATCTGAACCGCCATGTGATTGGCCAGGAAGAAGCAAAGCGAACGTTGGCCAGGGCTGTCTGCTATCACTACAAGCGCGTCAGTGCGAGACCGAACGAGGCCGTCAAGGTCAAGAAGAAGAATGTGTGCTTCATTGGCCCGGCGGGAGTGGGCAAGACCCATCTGGTCGAGACGGTTGCCCGGCTTCTGGACGTGCCCTTTGTGAAAGCCGACATGACGGAATTCACGTCGGCCGGCTACGTCGGCCGCGACGTGAATTCCGTTGTCCATGAACTCGTGCTCGCGGCTGACGGCGACCTGGACAAGGCCTCCAAGGGCATCATCTATCTGGACGAAGTCGACAAGATCGCCAAGAAGGGCGGCCATGGGCCGGATGTCGGGGGAGAGGGTGTGCAGCAGGCGCTGCTGAAGCTGGTCGAGGGCAAGGAGGTCGACGCCTACAACCAGCAACAGCAGGCCATCATCATGATCGGCCAGAAGGTCCGCCAGCTCCAGGCGGGCGAGCCGGACGGCGAACCCCAGATGGAGAAGGTGAGCACGCGCAATGTGCTGTTCATCGTCAGCGGCGCATTCGACGGCCTGGAGGATATCGTGGAGAAGCGGAAACGGGATCGGGACGGCGGCCAGGTCGGATTCGGCGCCAAACCCGTGACCAAGGAGGAGAAGCGGGACCGTTATCTCGACGACGTCCGCACGGAGGACTTGATCGAGTTCGGCCTCATTTCCCAGTTCATAGGCAGAATTCCCGTCCTCACTCGCCTGAGGAAGCTGACGGTCGGCGATCTGCGGCGGATTCTGACGGAACCGGAGAACTCGCTCATCGACCAGTACACCCGCGAATTCAAGTCGTACGGGATCGACGTCACGTTCGATGAAGACGCGCTCGCGGCCATCGCCGCACGGGCTTACGACAAGGAAATGGGCGCGCGTGCGCTGGAGTCCGTCTGCGAGGAAGTGCTGAGTGACTTCATGTATGAGCTGCCTTCCACGCTCATCACCGCCGCGCCTATCGACCGCGCGGCGGTCGACGACCCGAAAAAGGCCCTCAAAACGCTGCTCGGCAACCCGGAGAAGTATGCCGACCCGGACCGGCTCAGAACCCTCCATGAGCAGACCGAGCGGCCCATCAAGGTGAAGTTTGCCGCCAACGGCGTGGAGGTCCGGTTCACCGACGGCGCCCGCAAAGAGCTCCGGCGCAGGGCCGCCGCATACAACACGGATCTGTCCTCCCTGGCGTCGGCCTACGATCTGGTCGTCTCGAAACTGGCTTCCGACGGCGGGAACAAGATCGTCGTCACGGAGAAGACCGTCAAAGCCTGCCTCGGGGCCTGAACGTCCGGGCCGGCCGCGGAACGCCGATGGTGTTGGGCTGAAGGATGCCGCTTCCCCAGGAGCCGGGACGCAGGACAGCCGGCATCCGGCCGCCGGTGCCCGGCATCGCCGTTCGAACGGGCCTTTTCGAACGGCTCTCAGTCCGGCCGCGTGTCGGAATCGTCCTGCAGCGCTTCGCTCGCCGTCTTCAGCATGCGCCGCTCTTTCCACGTCAGGCTGTTGATGCCTTGCGAGGATATCTTCTCCAGTATGCTGTCGATCTCCTGTTCCGAAGGGCCCTCCGGGCCCTCCGGGCGAAGCACCCGCAGCTTTCTGCCGCGCAACGTGCGCGCGAACGTCTCACGCCAGCCTGAGGGCTCCGGGCGCTGATACGGGCTCATGAATCCGGCCCGGATCAGACCCGAGGCGTAGAGATACCCGACGATGATCCCACCCAGGTGCGCTGCGTCCGCCACGGTCCGGCCCTGCGTGAAGATGAGCAGGAAGACGGAGAGCAGCGCGGCTCCCACGGCCATCGTCTTGGCCTTCATCGTGATGGGAATGATGAAGAACAGATACAGCGTCATCACGCGATTCGGATAGAACGCGGCGAAGGCGCCCAGCACGCCGAACACCGCACCCGAGGCGCCCACGCAGACCGTCGGCACCCCGCCCGCCACGCGCGTCGGCAGCAGGAACTCCCAAGTCACCCAGGCCGCGCCGGCAAGCGCCCCGCAGGCCAGATAGAACACCGTGAAGCGCTTCCGGCCCATGACCCGCTCCACGTCCGGGCCGAGGAAGATCAGGAACAGACCGTTGAACAGGATGTGGAGCGGCCCGGCATGCAGGAACATGTAGGTGAATAACTGCCAGATGCGCCCGTAGCGCAGCCCCTCGATACTGAGCCCGAAAATACCCGCAATCTGCTCCCGGCCCGTCAGGGCCAGCAGCACCTGGAAGAGAAAGACAGCCCCCGTCACGAGGGCAAGCGCTTTGACCCCCGGCGTCAGCCAACTGCCGTATGGAAAACGCGGCGAATTCCCGTACCACGAACGTCGCATCTGGACTCCCCCGCCACCCCCTGCACCTGGCATTATACGCCCCCGGCGCTGCACGCGCAAGCGGGTCCGCCCTTTTTTTCGTCTTCCGCGTTGACGGCCCGGGCCGTGCATAGTAAAATCCCCAGAGACTCCAATCCCTAATTGCGCCGCAACCCCCTGCCGCGTAATCAAGATGATGCCCTCACGCGGCGGCGTGGCGTGCCGCCGCCAAGTCGAACCATGGGCCGCAAGGGAGCTGAATGAAACTGGCAGTCACGGGAAAGGGTGGGGTAGGCAAGACGACGGTTAGCGCTTTGCTGGCCCACGCCCTGCAGACAGCCGGGCAGCAGGTCATCGCCATTGATGCCGACCCGGACTCCAACCTGGCCGCTTCCCTCGGATATGCGGATCCCGACGGCATTACGCCCCTGATCGAGATCAAAGACCTTATCGCGGAGCGGACTGGCGCCAAGCCCGGCACGACCGGCGGGATGTTCAAGGTGAATCCTCGCGTCGACGACATCCCGGAGAAATACGCTGTTGAGATCAGCGGAGTCAAGGTGCTGGTCGCCGGCGGCGTCAAGAAGGGCGGCTCCGGCTGCTACTGCCCGGAGAACGCCTTTGTCCGCACCCTGGTCACGCATTTGCTGCTGGAGCAAAACACGGCGCTCATTGTCGACATGGAGGCCGGCATCGAACACCTGAGCCGTGGCACCGTCGGTGCGGTCGACGCGCTGGTGATCGTGCTTGAACCGGGCCGGCGGAGCCTGGAGACCGCGCATAGAATCATGCGGCTCGCGGCAGACCTGAAACTGCGCCGAGTGGTCGGCGTCGGCAACAAGATCCGCTCCGAGGCGGACCGCGACTTTCTGCGGCGCGGCATGGGCGACGTCCCGATTGCCGGTTTTTTGCCGTACGAAGAGAGGATTCGAGACGCCGAGCTGAGGGGCGCATCCGTTGCCGGCGCCACCGCGGCTGTCGACGAGGCGGTCGCGGGAATCGTTCGAACGCTTTCGCAAATACCGTCACTAGAGGAGGCCTGAGGAAATGGCTAAGAACCTTACGTATGCCGACAAAGCTTCACGCGAGATGGTCAAGCGTGCGGCGGCGGAGAATATCGAAATCATACTGGACCGCTACGAGAGCATGCAGCCGCAATGCGGGTTCGGTTCGCTGGGGCTTTGCTGCCGCAACTGCAGCATGGGGCCGTGCCGCATCGATCCTCTGGGCGAAGGCCCGCAGGCCGGCGTGTGCGGCGCCAATGCCGACACGATTGCCGCTCGGAATATCGCGCGAATGGTCGCCGGCGGAGCCGCTGCCCATTCGGACCATGGCCGTGATATCGCGCACACGCTCCTCATGGCCGCGGAAGCCCCGAATTGCGACTACGAAATCAAGGATGAGGAGAAGCTTAAGGCCGTGGCCCGCGTCTACGGTCTGGAGACCGCGGGCCGTGACATCAAGGCCGTTGCCGCCGACGTTGCCCGGGCCGCCTTGGCCGAGTTCGGGAATTATGAAGGGGAAATGAAGATGCCGAGCTGTGCGCCCGAGGCTCGGCAGCAGCTCTGGCGCGAGCAGAACATCTACCCGCGCGCGGTCGACAGGGAGATTGTCGAGATCATGCACCGCACGCATATCGGCGTGGACGCCGACTACAAGAACATCATGCGCCACAGTATGCGTGCCGCACTGTCCGATGGCTGGGGGGGGTCCATGATCGCCACGGAATTGTCCGACATCCTGTTCCGTTCCCCCGTCCCGATCCGGTCGCGCGCCAACCTGGGCGTGCTGGAAAAGGACCACGTCAATGTGATCGTGCACGGGCACGAACCGACCTTGTCGGACGTCATTGCCGTGGTCTCCAGGGACCCGGCCTTGCTCGACAGGGCCAAGGAAAAGGGCGCCAAGGGCATCAACATCGCCGGGATCTGCTGCACGGCGAACGAAATCCTCATGCGCCACGGTATCCCGCTTGCCGGAAGCGTGCTGCAGCAGGAGCTGGCCCTGATGACCGGCGCGGTGGAACTCATGGTCGTCGATGTCCAGTGCATCTATCCGGGGTTGTCCGAGGTCGCGAAGTGTTTTCACACCCGGCTCGTCACGACCTCGCCCAAAGCCAAGATTCCAGGCGCGATGCATCTCGAATTCCATGAGGATAAGGCCAAGGCCATCGCCACGCAAATCCTGGACCTGGCGATAGAGAACTTCTCGAAGCGGAAGACCAGCCGCATTCATATCCCCCGCGACACCGAACGGCTCGTCGCCGGGTTCACAAGCGAATCGGTCTTTCGATGGCTGGGCGGCAAATACCGCTCGACATACCGCCCGCTGAACGACGCCGTCATCGCCGGCCGGCTGCGAGGGGCGGCGGGCGTGATCGGGTGCTCGAACCCGAACGTCGAGTACGAGAAGGGTCATATCGAGATGGTGAAGGAGTTGATTCGGAACGATACCGTCGTGGTGACGACCGGCTGCAACGCCATCACTTGTGCCAAGCACGGGTTGCTGAGGCCGGAGGCGGCGTTCGAGTACGCGGGCGAGGGGCTGCGCGAGATCTGCCGCGCCGTCGGGATCCCGCCCGTGCTCCACCTCGGTTCCTGCGTGGACAACAGTCGCATCCTGATGACCCTGGCGAACGTCGTCGCCGAGGGCGGGCTCGGGGACGACATCTCCCAGTTGCCCGTGGCGGGCGCGGCGCCGGAATGGATGTCCGAGAAGGCCGTCTCCATCGGCATGTACTTCGTCGCGTCCGGCGTCTATACGATCATCGGGCACCCGTTGCCCATGATGGGAAGTCGGAATTTGCATCGATACTTGACCGACGAAATCGAACAGGAGGTCGGCGGCAAGTGGGACTGGGAACTGGATCCCGTCGAGGCGGCTCATAAGATGCTGCGTCATATCGACAAGAAACGCAAAGCGCTGAAGCTCAAGCCCATGATGTACAAGCAGGCATTCGAGCCGGAAGCATGACGGATCGGGGCCGGGTTTCGGTATCAGCATAGGATGAGATCATGAAACGCAGGATTTTTGTTCGGGTCGAACGATGCCTGGGGTGCAAGTCGTGCGAATTGGCCTGCGCGCTCGCGCACGCGGCGGCGAAAGATCTGGTTTCGCTGGTGGCCTCGGAAGAGAACCCCGGCCATAGCGTCAGCGTGGAGGCCTGCGAAACGAGGGCCGTCCCCGTGCACTGCAACCACTGCGAGGATGCGCCCTGCGTCCTGGCTTGTCCCACGGGCGCCATGCGACGCCAGGAACCCGATGGGCCCGTGTTGCTCGATGCCTCCAAGTGCATCGGCTGCAAAATGTGCGTGCAGGCCTGCCCCTTCGGCGTCCTGACGGTTCGGCGCGGAGGGAAGGGCATCCTGAAGTGCGATCTGTGCGCCGAGCGCGTGGCGGCAGGACTCGAGCCGGCCTGCGTGGCGGCGTGTCCGACCCAAGCGCTTGTCTTCTGCCGGGAAGAAGACGTTGTCAGTTCGAAACGGCGGCGAGCCGCCCAACGTCTGGTTTCCGCTCGTGAAGCGGAAG
Organism: Kiritimatiellia bacterium; assembly: GCA_016929905.1. Classification (GTDB taxonomy): domain Bacteria; phylum Verrucomicrobiota; class Kiritimatiellia; order JAFGHX01; family JAFGHX01; genus JAFGHX01. The sequence continues at coordinate 70,986 of JAFGHX010000166.1, read as the reverse complement.
AAGCCCAGACCGAGAAGAGCGGGTGAGTGAAACGATGCCTACCGTCGTTGTCTGCGTTGGGAGTTCGTGCCATATCAAAGGCGCGCGCGACGTGATCGGGCGGTTCAATGAGTTGCTCAGGGAACACGGGCTCCAGAACGAGGTGGTGCTGAAAGGCTCCTTCTGTATGGAGCGGTGCGGGGAAGGGATCAACTGGCAGATCGACGATGAGCCGCTCTCCAGCAGCAGCGTGGAGGAGGCCGTTCGGGTCTTCCGTACACGTGTGCTCGGATGCGCGGAACAAGGGTGAGCGGTTGCCCCGCTCAGGAGAGGCGGAAACGCCATGGTGCAGAGCGACAGCATGGTGACCCCGGCCCACGAACGGGCCATACTGCAGCAGACGCCCAACGGGGTTATCATGGTGGATCGGGAAACCCGGGTTCACTATGTCAATCCGGCGTTCCGGACGATGTTCGCTTGCCCGGACGAAGTGCTGTTGGACAAGCCCGTAGCCGGTTTTCTGCATTCGGATTGTTTCGAAAGGGCGATTGCGACGGGCGGGAACCTGAAGGTCAAGGAGTCGATCCCCGAGCACGAACTGAGCTATCGCGCGGAACTCTTCCCGATCGTGGGTCGGGATATGTACTGTGGGATTTTCGTCGATATTACCGGAGAGGAAGAGGCCAAGAGCCACTACCGGGACCTCAAGGCGCACACTCTGAACCGCGCCCAGGAGGTCATTTCGCGACAGATGCAGACCGCGCAGGAGATCGCGCGGCTTCTCGGAGAGACAACGGCGGAAACCAAGATCCTGCTGGTCAAGCTGATGTCGCTTTTCGAGGAAGAAAAGATGTAGATGAGGGTCTTTTACGAATGGGGAACAACTCAGCTTCGCAAGCACGGCGAAGAGCTCTGCGGCGACAGTATTGCCGTTTCGCGCCACTCGGATTCCGTCACGCTCGCCCTCTCCGACGGGCTGGGCAGCGGTGTGAAGGCGAATATCCTGGCTACGTTGACGACGCGAATCGCCATGCGGCTGCTCGAGAGCGATCTGTCGCTCGGGGAAGTGGTGCAGACGCTGAGCGAGACGCTGCCCGTGTGCCAGGTGCGGAAGATGGCGTACAGCACCTTTGCGATCGCCCAGTTCTTCAGCGACGGGCATGCGCGTATCGTGGAGTTCGATTCGCCGGCCGCCATCGTGTTGCGGGGGCGAAAACAGGTGCACGTCGCGTATGAAGAACGCTGCATCGAGGGCAAAAACATCCGCGAAGCCGTGTTGACCCTCGCGGATGGCGATTGGATCGCGTTTGTGTCGGACGGGGTGGTGAATGCCGGAATCGGTGGTCTGTATCCCCTCGGTTGGGGATGGGAACAGGTGGCCCGGTTCCTCGAGCGGCACGCGCATCCCGCCCTGCGCGCCTCGGAGCTTGCGGAGAAGGCGGCCGAGGCTGTGCGCGACTTGTACGCGGATTCGCCGGGCGACGATGTCAGCGTGGTGGTCGTCAAGGCGAGACGGAAGCGTGTCGCCACCGTGCTGACCGGGCCGCCGGCGGACAGGGCGCGCGACGCGCTGTGCGTCGCCGGGTTCCTCAAGAGGGGCGGCCGGCTCGCCGTCTGCGGAGGGACAACGGCGAAACTCGTGGCGCGGCATTCGGGCCGCGCGCTGGAAGTCGACCTGAGCACGGCCACGCCCGATGTGCCGGCTGCCGCGCGCATCGAGGGGATCGATGTCGCGACGGAAGGCATTCTGACGCTGACGCAGGCGAGGAGGTTGCTGCAGGCGGGCGTGGGAATGGAAGAGTGCAGGTTCGCCAACGATGGGGCGTCGAGCCTGTTGCGCATGATGTTCGAGGTCGACCATGTGCGGTTCCTGGTCGGACAGGCGGTCAACCCGGCGCATCAGAACCCGGACCTGCCGCACCAACTGGAAATCCGGTTGGCCGTGGTGCGGGACATCGCCCATGAACTGCGCGGGCGCGGCATTGACGTCGACATAGAAATCGTGTAGGTGGCCGTTCGGAGAGAAGATGGAAATGACCGAAGAGGACAGCCGGATCGACGAGATTGTCGCGCGATACGAGGGCGAGCCCGGCATGCTTATCCCCATGCTGCAGGACTTGCAGGCCGAGTTGGGGTATCTGCCTGCCGAGCAACTGCGCCGGCTCGCCAAACGGCTGGATGTGCCGCTGACGCGGGTCTACGCCGTGGCCACGTTCTATGCCTCGTTCCGGCTGGCGCCGAAAGGACAGCACGAGGTCACCTTGTGCATGGGGACCGTTTGCCATCTCAAAGGCGCACCCGCGATCTCCGAAGCGATCTGCAGGGAGTTTCAGGTCGAGCCCGGCGGGACAACCCCCGACCGGCTCTTCACCTTCCAGCCGGTCAACTGCGTGGGGGCCTGCGCCCTCGCTCCCGTCATGGTCGTGGACGGCAAGTACCACGACCATCTTACGCCCGAATCGGCCCTGGAAGTCCTGCGCGCATTGCCCGCGGAACCGGAGCCCGGCGGGGAAGGAGGGGCGAAATGACCGTGGCCGCGGATAGCGCGCTGCGCAGCCTCGACGATCTGGAGGCGCTCCGGGACCGGTTGCGCCGGCAGCGCGATCCCGTCGTCAAGTCGGTGCGCGTGTGCGTCGGCACCGGTTGCGCGGCGAAAGGGTCGCGCCGGCTCTACGAACTGTTCCGCGAGGCCGCCAGCTCGCCCCGGACCGGCGTCGCCGTGGAGGCCAAGTGCGTGGGCTGCCATGGCTTCTGCGAAAGAGGCCCGATTGTCGTGGTGGAGCCCGGGAATGTCCTGTATCAGCGCGTCGAAGAGCCCGATGTCGCGGAGATCTTTCGCGAAACCGTCCTGGCGGGGCGAGTCGTGGAACGACTGCTGTACGCGGATCCCGCAACGGGGCAGAAGGCGCAAACCGAAAAACAGATTCCGTTCTACAGCGCTCAAGAGCGAATCGTGCTGGCGCAAAATGGCGTCATCGATCCCACCCGCATCGAGGACTACGTCTTGGCCGGCGGCTATGCGGCGCTCGGCAAGGCGTTGTTCTCCATGACGCCGGAGGCCGTCATTGCCGAGATCGAACGCTCGCGACTGCGCGGACGCGGCGGCGGCGGGTTCCCCACCGGCCGAAAATGGCGGTCGTGCCGTGAGGCGAAGGGCACTCCGAAATACGTGATCTGCAACGGCGACGAGGGCGACCCGGGCGCGTTTATGGACCGTTCCATCATGGAAGGCAATCCTCACGCGATCCTCGAAGGCATGATGATCGGAGCCTACGCCATCGGCGCTTCGCTCGGCTATATCTATGTCCGCAACGAATACCCGCTTGCCGTCGAGCACCTCAAGACGGCCATCTCGCGGGCGCGCCAGTTCGGCCTGCTCGGCAAGAAGATACTCGGCAGTCCCTTCTCGTTCGACGTGCGCATCAACAGGGGCGGCGGCGCGTTTGTGTGCGGAGAGTCCACGGCCCTCATGGCCTCGCTGGAAGGCAAGCCCGGCGAACCGCGCGCCAAGTATGTGCATACGGCCGAAAGCGGGGTGTGGGGCAAGCCCACGAACCTCAACAATGTGGAAACGTGGGCCACCATACCGGCCATTGTCAACCGCGGCGCCGATTGGTTTGCGTCGATCGGAACACAGGGCTCGAAGGGAACCAAGGTGTTCAGCCTCGTCGGGAAGGTCGTCAATACCGGGCTGGTCGAAGTGCCGATGGGCATGACGTTGCGCCGGATCATCGACGAGATCGGCGGAGGCGTCAAGGACGGCAAAACCTTTAAGGCCGTGCAGACGGGCGGGCCGTCCGGAGGGTGCATTCCCGCCGAACATCTCGACACCTGCGTCGATTTCGACGAACTCACCAAGCTCGGTTCCATGATGGGGTCGGGCGGCATGATCGTCATGGACGAGGATACGTGCATGGTCGATGTCGCCAAGTATTTCCTGGGCTTCCTCAAGAACGAGTCGTGCGGGAAATGCACGCCGTGCCGCGAGGGGTTGGCTCAAATGCTGCATGTGCTCGAACGCATTACCAGCGGCGAAGGGGCGCCCGGGGACATCGAGCGGCTTCAGGAATTGGGCGAGTTGCTCTCGGACACCGCGCTCTGCGCGCTGGGCAGGACGGCCGCGAATCCCGTTTTCTCGACCTTGCGGTACTTCCGTGAGGAATACGAAGAGCACATCCGCAATCGGCGCTGCCCGGCCAAGGTCTGCCGGGGCCTGTTCGCCTATGAGATCGATCCCGACGCCTGCAAAGGGTGCGGGATCTGCGCCAAGAACTGCCCCGTCAGCGCCATTTCGGGTGAGCGCCGCGAACCGCACGTCATTGACAGGGACCGGTGCACGCGATGCGGCGTGTGCCTGCAGAAATGCCCGTTTGCCGCCGTCATGAAGGTGTGATGAAGGAGGAACGCCCGTGCCGACCGTCACCGTGGACGGCAAGAAAGTGAGAGTCCGGAAGGGCGCGACAATTCTCGACGCGGCCCGTAAGGCCGGGGTCTGGATTCCCACGCTTTGTCATCACCCTGCCGTCTCGAGCCCCGCGACCTGTCGGCTGTGCATGGTGGAACTGGAGCGCGGGGACTGGCGGCAGCTCGTGACCTCGTGCAACTACCCAGTTCGCCGCGACATGGTCGTCTATGCCTCGAGCGAACGCGCGGTTCGCGCGCGGCAAGGCGTCATGCGGCTCCTGCTCGCGCGCGCGCCGGAATCCGAGCCCCTGCGCAACCTGGCGGCTCGCATGGGCGTGCACGATACACCCTATCCGAAAGTCACGGAAAGCCAACGCAACTGCATTCTCTGCGGGCTGTGCACGGCGGTGTGCGAGGAAGTCATCGGCCGGGCCGCGATCGGATTCGCGGGGCGTGGCGCGGACCGCGCCGTGGCCGCGCCGTTCCGGCAACCGTCGGACGACTGCATCGCCTGCGGCGCTTGCGCGGCCGTCTGCCCGGTGGGCACCATTCAGGTCAGAATTCACGCCGACACGAACGAGGCGGAAATCTCGCCGTTCAAGGCGCGCGTGAAACTGCGGCTGTGCGAAAGATGTGGGAAGAGAATGGTGAGCGAACCCCTGGCTTCGCAGATTCTCGAAAAGGCGGAGCTTGACTGGGAAGAGTTTCGAAAACGGGCCCGGCTCTGTACGGCGTGCAGACGGCAAATGGCCGCCGCCGCCCTGGTCGCGACCGGGGACAGGTCCGGTGAAGCGTAGAAAGTCTGTCGTTTCCGGGAAATAGAAGAAACGTGGAGGGTGGCCGCTATGTCGAAGATCATTGCTAGTGCGGCAATACGGGGCGCGCATCGGATGGTGGAAAGGGCCGAGGAGGCGCTTGCCAAGGCGATCGCGGAAAAGGGCAAGGATACCAAGATCGAGTATCCCGATACCGCCTACTTCCTGCCGATTATGCTCATGCTGCTCGGGCAGAAGGTCCAGAAGCTGGGCGATCTGGAAGAGTCGCTCCAGGAAGCCAGGAAGCTGCTGGCCGAGGTGCCCAGCGACGAATTGTGGCTGCCCTACCTTGGCGACACGCTCGACGCCGGGGCCGCTACCCTCCTTGCCGAGGAAACGATCGAGTCGCTCAAGTATCTGACGGGACCCAGCCCGGTCGACGGGATCTGGCTCGGGTTCACCGGCGATCCCACGCTGCGCCTGCAGGGCATCAAGCTCGTCGACGGCCGGATGCCCGGCTTCGCCGCCATTGTCGGCGCCACCAAGACCAACGAGGAAGCCGTCGCGCTGGTCCGCGGCCTGCAGGAACGCAGCATCCTCGTGTTCATGGCCGGGCACTCCGGCGGGAAAGCCATTGCCGAACAGCTCGCCGAAGAGGGAATCCAGATGGATTGGGATACCTTCCTCGTGCCGTACGGCAAGGAGATTACCGCGGCGGTCCACGCGTTGAACTTCGCCGCCCGCTCGGCCATGACCTTTGGCGGCGTCGAGCCCGGCGACCTCAAGGCGGCCAGGGAGATCCTGCTCTACAACAAGAAGCGCGTTCACGCCTTCGTGCTGGCGCTCGATTCGGACCCCGACGTGCCCGCCGACCAGGTGCTGACCGACGAAAAGTACGCGACGGCCGCCGGCGCCATCAATTTCGGGTTCCCCGTCGTCTCCGACGTCAATATCCCCGAGATTCTGCCCACCGGCATTTGCACCTACGAACACGTCGTGGCCAACGTGCCGGTGAAGGACATCATCACGCGGGCGGCCGAGGTGCGCGGGTTGACCATTAAGGTCGAGAAGATCCCGATCCCCGTCCCCTTCGGCTCCGGCTTCGAAGGCGAGCGCGTGCGCAAGGAGGATATGTATGTCCAGTTCGGCGGCAAGTACACCGACGCGTTCGAATTGCTGCGCATGAAGCCCATCGACCAGATCGTCGACGGCGGGATCGAGGTGATCGGCCCGGAAATCGACGCGATGAAGGAAGGCGACGCCTACCCGCTCGGCGTGCTTGTCGAAGTGGCCGGCCGCGAGTTCCAGGAGGATTTCGAGTCCGTGCTCGAACGCCGGATCCATGAGTACATCTCGTGTGCAAACGGCATCTTCCACATGGGGCAGCGGTCCATCACCTGGGTCCGGATCAGCAAGGATGCCCATGCCAAAGGGTTCAAGATCAAGCACTTCGGCGATATCCTCATCGCCAAAATTCACAACGACTTCTCCAGCATCGTCGATCGGGTCCAGGTCAGGATCATCACGGACCCCGACAAGATCAAGGCGCCGATGGAGGAAGCCAGGCGCGTCTATTCCGAGCGCGACGACCGTATCGCCGGCATGACGGATGAAGACGTCGATGTCTTCTACTCCTGTACGCTTTGCCAGTCCTACGCCCCGGACCATGTCTGCATCGTCACGCCCCAGCGGCTCGGCCTGTGCGGAGCCTACACGTGGCTGGACTGCAAAGCCTCTTACCAGATCGACGAACACGGCCCGAACGAGCCGGTCGAAAAGGGCGCGTGCCTCGACCCCGTCAAGGGCCAGTGGCAGAACATCAACGACTATATCGCCCTGAAATCCAACGGCAACCTCGAGCGCTTCAATGCCTACTCGATCCTGGAGGAGCCCATGACCTCCTGCGGGTGCTTCGAGTGCATTGCCGCCATCGTGCCGGAGGCCAACGGCGTGATGGTCGTCGATCGCGACTTCCAGGGCATGACGCCGGTCGGCATGAAGTTCTCCACGCTCGCCGGCCAGATCGGCGGCGGCACGCAGACGCCCGGCTTCATCGGAATCGGCAAGCTCTATATCTCGAGCCCGAAGTTCATCTCGGCCGAGGGCGGCATCGAACGCGTCGTCTGGATGCCCAAAGCGCTCAAACAGGAGATCGGCGACAGGCTCAAAGCCCGGCTCAAACAGATCGGCAAGGAAGACCTGTTCGATAGGATTGCCACCGAAGAGGACGCGGACAGCCCGGATAAGCTGGTGGAACATCTCCAGAAAGTCGGCCACCCGGCGCTGGCGATGGACGCGTTGCTTTAACCCTGGCCCCGACTGAAAGGAGGCTCACGATGGCCTTGACCGGAATGGCGGTATACAAGAGTCTGCCCAAGACGAACTGCGGGGACTGCGGGTTCCCGACCTGCATGGCGTTCGCGATGCAGGTGGCGGCGAAGCAGAAAGCGATGACGGACTGCCCGCACCTCTCCGACCAGGCGAAATCCGAGATGTCCGATGCGTCCGCGCCACCGATGAAGCTCGTGCATATCGGGCCCGCCGGCGCCGCCGGCTTCGAGATCGGGCAGGAAACCGTGATGTTTCGGCACGAGGAGAAGTTCCATAAGCCGCCCGCGCTCGCGATCAGGATCGCCGCTTCGCTGTCGGACGACGAAGCGGCGGCCAAACTCGACACGATCAACGGCGCCGTCTTTACCCGGGTGGGCCAGCAGATCGGCGTGGGGCTCGCCGCCGTCGAGGTGGACGGGTTGGCGGCGGACGCCGCCGCCGCGCGCGTGAAAGCGCTTGCCGGCAAAAGCCGCGTGCCGCTGGTGGTCATGACCGAGAACGCCGAGACCATGGCCGCCGCCGCCGGCGCGCTGGCCGGGCAGAAGCCGCTGCTGTACAAGGCGACCCCGGCCAACGCCGAGGCGTTCATCAAGATCGCCGCCGACGCCAAATGCCCGCTCGCCCTGAGCGCGGACACGCTCGAGAAACTCGCCGATCTGGCCGCGGCCGCCAAGGAAAAGGGCGTCACGGACCTGGTGCTGGCCTTCGACGGGACGAAGGTCGCCTCCGCCGTGCGGGATATCACCGTCGCGCGCCGGGCCGCGTTGAGAAAACAGTTTCGAGCCCTGGGCTATCCGGCCATGGTGAACGTGGCGGTCGATGACCCCGCTCGCGAGACGGTGCTGGCCAGCACGTTCGCGGCCAAGTATGCCGGCGTTCTGATCATGAACGGCGACGACTCCGCCGAACTGTTGCCCGTGTTGACCACGATACAGAACATCTACACCGATCCGCAGGTCCCCAATACCGTGGAGGCCAAACTGTACGAAATCGGCAACGTGACCGACGGTTCGCCCGTTCTGTTCACGACCAATTTCGCGCTGACCTATTTCTCGGTCGAAGCCGAAGTCGAACGAAGCAAGGTGCCCGCCTACATCTGCGTCGTCGACACCGAAGGGCTCGGCGTGCTCAATGCGTACGCCGGCGACAAGATCTCCGCCGAAAAAGTCGTCAAGAGCCTGGATGCGATGCAGGTGGCGGGCAAGGTCAAGCACCGCAAGCTCATCATCCCGGGATTGCTTCCCTCTTTTCGCGCGGAAATCGAGGATTCCTCGCCGTGGAAAGAGGTCCTGATCGGCCCGGAAACGGCGAGCGGAATTCCGGCTTTCCTGGTGCAGAGCTGGAAATAACCCACACGCGACGGACTTTGGAAGGTTGGAAGGTTGGAAGACACTGGGGGAATGCAAGACTGGAAGCGCGGACAATCGGGTGGATGGGCATGCAGCCCCCTGCCCATCCGTCCGTTCTTCCAAGCTGCCAATCCCATCAACCGTCAACCATGAACCATCAACCACTCTGACGAGAGACCATGGCCGCATGCCGGATAACCTTCTTGCCCTTCGACAAGCGCGTCGACGTGGACGCGGGCGTCAGCCTGCTTGAAGCGGCGGACCGCGCGGGCATTGTCATCAACAGCATCTGCGGCGGCGACGGCATATGCGGGCGCTGCAAGATGATCGTACGCAAGGGGACCGTCCGCAGCGAGCCAACACCCCTGCTTACGCGCGAGGAAATCCGCGCCGGCGTGGTTTTGGCCTGCCTCAGCACCGTGCAAACCGATCTTGAAGTCGAGATCCCCGAGGAAACGCTCGCGGCCGAAAAGGTCGAAGTCGACGAGGAAGCCCAACGGTTCCGCGCGATCCGGCCGGGCATCACGCACCGGCAGTTTTCGAAGACGCCGCTGGTTTCCAAGTTGTCCCTTGAACTGGATCCGCCGACGCTCGATAACAACCTTGCGGACTTTCAGCGGGTTCAGAGAGCGGTGGAAACGGGCATGGGCATCGCCTCCACGCAGATGGGGCTCAAGGTCCTTCGCCAACTGCCGCTGGTGCTTCGCCGTCGCGACTTCGCCGTGACGGCGCTCGTGGGCCGGCGCAAGGAAATCGCCGAAATCATGGATGTCGAACCCGGCGATACGGCTGATGCCAACTATACCGCGGTCGTCGACGTGGGAACCTCCACCCTTGTCTGCCATCTCGTGGATACCGGCCGGTTCTCCACCGTCGATGCGCAGGCCTGCTTCAACAGCCAGGCCGTGCACGGCAGGGAGGTCACCGCCCGAATAATCGCCGCCGAAAAGAAGGGGATCGGCCCTCTTCAGAACGTGCTCGTCGCAGATATCAACAATCTGATCTCCACGCTCGCGGTCCGCAACAACGTCGCGCTCAAGAATATCACGGCCGTCGTTTGTGCCGGAAATACCGCGATGATGCACTTCCTGCTCGGATTGCCGCCCGACAATATCCGGCGCGCGCCGTACGTGGCCGTCAATGTCGAGCCGTCTCCGTTCCGTGCCGCCGAGGTGGGCATCAAGATCAACCCGCGTGGCCTGCTTTACTCCGTTCCGGGTATCAGCGGATGGGTCGGCGGGGATCTCACCGCCGGCATTCTGGCGACCGGCCTCTGGGAGCGTGAGGAAACCGCTCTGCTGATCGACGTCGGAACGAACGGCGAGATCATACTCGGCAACAAGGACTGGCTTCTGGCCTGTTCCGCCTCAACCGGCCCGGCCCTGGAGGGGGCCAGCGTCGCCTGCGGCATGATGGCCGAGAAGGGCGCCATCGAAAAGGTGTATGTCGAGGACGACGAAATCCGATACAAGGTCATCGGGAATGCCGCGCCCAGAGGCCTCTGCGGTTCCGGCATCATCGACCTGATCGCCGTCCTGCTCGATAAGGGCCTCATAGACCGGGCCGGCAAGTTCGTCCCGGACAGCGATCCCGCCGTCACCTTCGATGGCGATGCCGGCCGATTCGTGCTCGTCCGCGGCGGGCGGAAGGATCCCGGAACCGGCGTGTTTCTGACCCAGGACGACATCGACAACGTCATCACCGCCAAGGCGGCGGTCTTCGCCGCCGCGAAGATCATGCTCGATCGCCTTAACCTGACCTTCGAGGACGTCTCGAAAGTGTTTCTGGCCGGCGGGTTCGGCAACTTCATCGACCGGCGAAACGCCGTCCGGATCGGACTGCTCCCCGATATGCCGATCGCCAGCATCCAGTATGTGGGCAATACATCCATTTGGGGCGCAAAGCTGGCCGCGTTCTCCCACGAGGCCTACGACGCCTTGCGCGAGATCAGACGCCGAACGACTTACTACGACCTCATGGGCAGTCCCGATTACGTGGAACAGTTCAAGCAGGCCATGTTCCTGCCGCATACGAATATCGAACTGTTTCCGTCCGTCGGGCGTCCGAAAACGGTGCTGGCATGAAACCGCGCGGCCCCTGCGCCGCGCCAAGGAGGGTTTGCCGTGGCTAGAACCATAGCCGTGACCGGAAAAGGCGGCACGGGCAAGACCGCAATCGCCGCGCTCATCATTCGACACCTCAAGCAACACGCGGCGGGCCCCATACTGGCGCTGGACGCGGACCCGGACGCCAACCTGGCGACCGTTCTGGGTATCCGCGTCGAGAAGACGATCGGCGATTTGCGCGAGGAAACGCTCGCCGAAGTCAAGAACCTGCCCGCCGGCATGTCCAAGAGCGCCTATATCGAGGCCGGCCTGCACCAGATCGTCGTCGAAACCGAAAAGGTGGACCTCCTGGCCATGGGTCGCTCCGAGGGACCTGGCTGCTATTGCTACGTGAATAACCTGCTGCGTGACTTCTCCGAAAAACTGCATACGGCCTACCAGTGGGTCGTCATGGACAACGAAGCCGGCATGGAACATCTCAGCCGGCGTACGGCCTCCCGCATCGACAGCCTCATCGTCGTGGTCAATGACAGCCCGCTCGCCCTCGACTGCGCACGCCGGATCGACCAGCTCGTCACCGATCTCAAGAATCCCGTGGGAAAACGGTACCTGGTCGTCAATATGGCGCCGGAGGAACGCGTGGCGGCGGTCCGGGCCAGAGCCGCGGACCTGACGCTCGAGTTCCTCGGGCACGTCCCCCGTGACCCTGCCCTGGAGGAAAAGGTGTTCAACGGCGAATCGCTTTTTGGGCTTGATGAAAGTCCCGCTGTCCGGAGAATAGGAGAGATGATGGCCAGAATGGGGGAATGAACCATGCAGATAGTCGACGTGAAGGAGAAATGGACGAACCGCATCAACGCCGTGACCATCGGCGCCACCGCCGACCAGGGCGGCACACGCGGCAAGACCGTCACCGTCGGCGGCGAAACCACGCTGCCTGCGCTCACCTTCGAGGGCGAGATCCCGAACCCGCCGGTGATCGCCGGCCTCATCGCCGATGTCGTCCCGGACGGCTGGCCCGAGATCCTCAAGAAGGCGATCGGCGGCGTCATCCAGTCACCCGCCGAATGGGCGCAGAAATGCGTGCAGGACTACAAGACGGATCTGATATGCCTCAAGCTGCTGGGCGCCGACCCGCAGGGCGCGAACCGTTCGCGCGCCGAGTGCGCCGCCACGGTCAAGGCCGTGCTGGAGGCTGTCGACGTGCCCCTCATCATCTGGGGCTGCGGCGATGAGGAGAAGGACAACGACGTCTTGCCCGAGTGCTCGCAGGCGGCCAAGGGCGAGAACTGCCTCATCGGCGCCGCCACCGAGCGCAATTACCGAACGCTCGGCGCCATCGGCACGGCCGATAAGCATAAACTCATCGCCGAGGCGCCCGTCGATATCAACATCGCCAAACAGGTCAACATCCTTCTTCAGGATGCCGGCTTCAAGCTCAACGATGTCGTCATGTGCCAGACCACCGCTGCGCTCGGGTACGGCTTTGACTATGTCTACACGATTTTCGAACGCGTTCGCATCGCCGGCCTCAAGGGCGACAAGATGATGGCCTTGCCCCAGATCGCCAACGTGGGGTGGGAAGTCTGGAAGATCAAGGAGGCCATCGCCGACGAGGATATCCTGCCCGGATGGGGCCGTCTCGAGAAGCGCGGCCCGAACTGGGAAGCCGCCACCGCCGCGGGCTACCTCCAGGCCGGCGCCGATATCCTCACGCTCGCACACCCCGACAGCATAGCCGCCACGCGCGACCAGATCGCCGAGATGATGAAAACATGATCAACCCTCAACCCTCAACCCTCAACCATTAACCTTGGCTGCGACGGGAGGTCCCAGATGATACTCGTAGGCGAACGCATCAATACCGGGTTCAAGGACATCAAGCAGGCCGTGATGGACAAGGACCCGAAACCCCTGCAGGAGTGGGCCAGGAAACAGACCGAGGCCGGCGCCAGCTATCTGGACGTCAATCTGGGCGCCGTCTCCGGCGACCCGGCCGACATGTGCTGGATGATCGAGACCGTGCAGGCGGCGGTCGACACGCCGATCTCGATCGACACGAACAAGCCCAAGATCCTCGCCGAAGCCATCAAGGCCTGCAAAGGCAAGGTGCTCGTGAACTCCACGACGGCGGCCGAGGAGAAGATGAATGCCATGCTCCCCATTGTCGCCGAGCACGGGGCGTCCTTCATCGGGCTGGCCATGGACGAAAGCGGCACGCCCAAGACCACCGACAAACGCGTGGAAAACTGCGGCATCATCGTGGCCAAGGCCATGGAACTGGGGATCCCGCCGGAGAATATCTTCCTGGACCCGATCGCCATGCCGCTGAAGTTCATGCAAGAACAGCAGCCCCAGATCCTCGACGCCGTCAAGCAGTTCACGCTGTTCTCCGACCCGCCGCCGCACATCGTCTGCGGGTTGTCCAACGTTTCGAACGGGACCACGCACAAGAAGCTCCTGAACCGCACCTTCCTTGTGATGGCCATCGCCAACGGCATGGACGCCGCCATCTGCGACGTGATGGATTCCGATCTGGTCAACGCCGTCCGGGCCGCCGAACTGTTCATGAACCGGGAGATCTATGCCGACGCGTTCGCGCGGTGAGGCGAGCGGAAAACGCAGCCGGAAGATAGGGAAGATTGGAAGGATGGAAGGGTGCAAGAATGGAGGGTTGAATAGGTGGAAGGATGGGAGTCCGGTCCGGCCGGATAGTTGTTGTCCGGTACGGGGGCTTCCCCCCTGCCATGCCACCACTCTTCCAGTCTTGCGATCTTCCAATCCTCCATTCTTCCAGCCTTCCCGTCTCCCGGTTGCGCCATGAAGCTCCTCATCCTCCACAGTCGACCCTCACCCGACCCGCCTCCCGCCGGCGAACCCTACCTCCAGTCGTTCAACACCCGCTACGCCGAACGGGTGATCGGAAACCTGCGCGGCGAACCGGCCTTCTGTTCCGCCTGCGGGCCCGACTGCACCGGCTGCCGCCGGCCGTACGGGCGAAGGTTCGGGGCCGACATGGCAGGCGTCATTGCGCTGCCTTCGGTGCTCCCGCACGTGCTGGAGAACCCGGCCGCGTTCATTCCGGGGGAGATCCCCCGCCACGATGTCATCCTGGCCGTCCACATCCACGAACAGATCCTGCTGGAGTTCCTGAAACGCTGCCCCGAGTGGGGGACCCGCGGGCTCGTCGTGCCTTGCGAAGCGCCCGGCTGGGTGCTCGGCGCGACCCGGCGCGAGGCGTTTCGCCTCGGCGAGAGAGCCGGCGTGGAGGTGGCGTTCCCGAAGCCGTTTTGTGCCTTCGCGCCGCCGGCAGGCAGTGTGCTGGCCGCGTTCAGGGCGCACTTCCACATCGGGTGCCCCAACGTGGAACTCCGCGTCGAACGGCGCACGATCGTCGAAGCCCGCGTCGAGGTCTCCGCCGCCTGCGGCGCCACGTACTACATCGCGCGCTGGCTCGTCGGCCGGTCTCTCGACGAGAACCTCGAGATCGACGTCGTTTCCAAACGCCTCCACACCTACCCCTGTACCGCCAGCATGGAGTGGGACGACGAAATCGACGAGTCGCCCCTGCATATCGCCGGACAGGCGCACTACAGGATTCTCTCCTCCTTGGGGGACGTGGCGGAACGGGATTCCGGCATGGTCATGTCGCCCGTGGGCCGCATGGTTCAGAAGCCGGCGCCCGTCTATGAAAATCTCAAGCACATCGAGGACGCCAAGAGGGAGGTCATGAAGACTCTGCACGAACGCGCACCCGTTACCCTTCCCGAGCTGCGGCGCACCGTCGGCAGCACGCCCGCCGCGCTGCATTCGGCGCTGTTGCTCCTCAAACAGGAAGGCCGGATCCGCGTCGAAAAAGGCGCCGTCTATCCCCGCGAGACAAGCTGACATGCGCCGCGGCGCGCGGGCCGCAAGTCAACCCGCGGAAGGCCCGCTCGCCTCCATATGATGCGGCGGCTTCAGCGCAGCCGTTGCAAGCGCCGCGACGATCAACAGCGCGACCGAGCAGTAGAAGGCGAAGGTGAAGGTCTTGTAGTGATCGTACACCTTGCCCGCCAGCAGCGAGAGCATGAAGCCCCCCGCACCCCACGCGGTGAACACCAGACCATAGTTCATGCCGAAGTTCTTCAGCCCGTAATAGTCCTTTGTCACCGAAGGGAACAGCGACAGGTTCGCCCCGTAGTTCGCGCCGATCAAGGCCGAGACGAGGGCCAGAACCGGTACGGCAGCCAGAGGACTGCCCGCGGTCGCGCGGGAAAGCAGCACGACGAGCACCGCCTGAAAGACGAAGCAGACGGCCAGCGTCAGCCTCCGCCCGAGTTTGTCGCTGAGCACGCCCGCGGCGACCCGCCCGGCGCCGTTGCCCAGGGCCAATACGGCCACCAGCAGGAATCCGAGTTCCAGACCGGCCTGGGCGCTGGCAATGGCGGCCAGCTTCGCAATCACCATCAGCCCCGCACCCGCGCCGCACGCGTATAGAAACCAGAGCAGATAGAACTGCCAGGTGCGCAGCATCTCGCTCGGGGTGAAGTTTTCCTTCTTCACCGGCGCCGCTCCGTTTGGCGCCGGCCGCGCGCCGAACGTCAAAGGAGTCGAGGGCGCGCGCAACAGCTGCGCCAACCCAACCACCACCACCAGGAACGCGATGCCCAGCACCATGACCGTCTTCCCCAGGCCAACCCAGCCGATCAGCCACTTCGCCAAAGGGGAGGCATACGCCGAAGCCAATCCGAACCCGGAAACCACAATGCCCGCCACCATCCCCGTCTTGGCTGGCGGAAACCACTTCACGGCCGGCGGCGTTGCCGATGCGTACCCGAAGCCAATGCCGGCGCCCGCAAGCAGGCCAAAACCCAGAATGTAGCCGAGCGGCGATTGCGTCATGCCGGCCAGAACCATGCCCACGCCAACCAGAATGCCGCCAAGCGTTGCGACCAGACGCGGGCCGATCTTGTCTTGCAGACGGCCGGCCGGAACCATGACGAGCGAGAACACGAGACAGGCAATCGCGTACGGCCACGACTTGTCGGCCTCACTCCACTTCCATGCGCCCGGCACACCCTTGCTGATCGTGCTCCACGTGTACAGGATACCCAGCGCAAGGTTGATGCCCATGCCCGCCAGCGCGACCTGCCACCCGAAGTTCTTCCCCGTCTCCCGCTCCGCCGCCACCGTTGCCATGTCCTTGCCCCCTTCCCGGCTCGTACGCCCTTTCGTCGTTAACGTCAAAAAATTCACATAATACAGGCGCGCGCACGGATGTAAAGCGAGAAATGCCGCGCCCCTTCCTGGAAGCCAGGGGGGGCGGAATCGGAATCCGACTTCCGGCATCCGGTGTCTGACCTGTCCGGCATCCGGAATCTTCTTGCTTTCCGTTGCCGTGCCCGAGAACCAAGCCGCTAATCCGGGACTGGCGCGGAGTCCGCCTTTATGGTAGCCTGATCTGTCCTTGATGCCGGTACCCCTGCAACGGGCGCGGCCGCCGGAGCCCGGGGCCCGCCGGGCCCGCGCGGGAGTCCGACACGCTGCCACCCGGAGAACATGTATGAGCGCGAAATCGAAGAAGCCGTCTCCCGCACCGGACGCCGGCGTCGACGTCAAACACCCCGCCCATCTGTTCGGCGTCAATGTCTTCAGCCTCCGGACGATGCGCGCCTACCTCTCCGAGCCGGCTTACGAGTCGCTCGCCGCCACCATCTGTGAAGGACGTTCCCTGGCTTCCGGCATCGCCGATGAGGTGGCGGAAGCGATGAAGACGTGGGCCATTGCCAAGGGGGCGACCCATTTCACGCATTGGTTTCAACCGCTGACTGGCGCGACCGCCGAGAAGCACGAGTCGTTCATCGTGCCCGACCGGCAGGGCGGCGCCATCCTCCAGTTTTCCGGCAAGGAACTGATCAAGGGGGAGCCGGACGCCTCCAGCTTCCCGTCCGGCGGGCTGCGTGCCACTTTCGAGGCGCGCGGCTACACGGCGTGGGATCCCACCAGCCCGGCCTTCGTCAAGGAAGGCGCGAATGGGGCGACTCTGTGCATTCCCACCGCCTTCTTCGCGTATCACGGCGAGGCGCTTGACCAGAAAACCCCCCTGCTGCGTTCGCTCGAAGCGCTCTCCCGCCAGGTCTGCCGGCTGGGCGAGCTGTTCGGCCTCGAGTGCCCCGGCAAGCGGGCGTTCGCCGAACTGGGGTGGGAGCAGGAGTACTTCCTCGTGGACCGCGAATTTTACAACCGGCGTCTCGACCTGCTGCAGACGGGCCGAACCCTGTTCGGGACCCGGCCGGCCAAACACCAGCAGATGGGCGACCACTACTTCGGCGCCATTCGCAGCCGCGTGCTGGCCTTCATGGAGGATCTCGACCGTGAGCTTTGGAAACTCGGCGTTCCCGCCAAGATGCGGCACAACGAAGCGTGCCCGGCCCAGTTCGAGATCGCCGCCGTTTATGAGGAATTGAATCTCGCCGTCGACCATAACATGGTCGCCATGCAGGCCCTGCGTGAGACCGCCGCCGCTCACGGCTTCGTCTGCCTGCTGCACGAAAAACCGTTCGCCGGCGTGAACGGGTCCGGAAAACACAACAACTGGAACATCGTCGGCCCAGACGGCAGGAACTGGCTGACCCCGGGCGAGAATCCGCACGAAAACGCCAAGTTCCTGACGCTGATCTGTGCGCTGATGAAAGCCATCGATACCCGGGCCGGCATCCTGCGCGCCTCGGTCGCCACAGCCGGCAACGACCACCGGCTCGGCGCGCACGAAGCGCCGCCGGCCATCCTGTCCATCTTCCTCGGCGATCAGCTCTCCGACGTGATCGAGCAGATCGCGAACGGCGGCGCCAAGACCGCCCGGGCCGGCGGCACGCTGCACGTTGGCGTCTCCTCTCTGCCGCCCCTGCCGCGCGACGCCACCGATCGGAACCGCACCTCGCCGTTCGCCTTCACGGGCAACAAGTTCGAGTTCCGCGCTGTGGGCTCCAATCAGAGCTGTGCCGGGCCGAACGCCGTCTTGAACACGATCGTCGCCGAGGCGCTGGACGACATCTGTACGCGGCTCGAAACCGCGCTGGCGGCCGGCAAGCCGTTCAACGAATCGCTCGAGACAATCCTCCGCGACCTCGTTAACCGGCACGGACGCATCCTCTTCAACGGCGATAACTACACCGCCGAGTGGCACGCCGAAGCCGAACGCCGCGGGCTGGCCAACGTCAGGACCACACCGGAGGCGCTCGGCGCCTTTCTGGACCCGGACGTCACGGCCATGTTCGAGAAATACAATGTGCTCTCCGAGCGCGAGCTGAAATCGCGGTACGAAGTCTATCGGCAGGAGTACGAGGGGCTCGTCGCGATCGAAGCCGGTTGCGCCGTGCGAATGGCCCGCACGATGATCGTCCCCGCCGCCATCGAGTACCAGAGCGGGCTGGCCGCCGCCATCAACAGCGTGGATTCCGTCGGGCACGGCTGCCAGATGCATGCCGTCAAAGAGCTGCTCAGTCGCGTTTGCGCGGACAACGAACGCGTGCTGCTCGCCGTCGACCGGCTCGAGACCGCGCGCAAGCAGGGCGAAACCGCCGCCATGCGCGCGGCAACAGCCGACCTGCGCTCCGCCGTCGATGCCCTCGAAGAACTCGTCCCGCACGACCTTTGGCCCCTGCCGTCGTACGCCGAAATGATGTTCATGATGTGACGGATGCCGGGCGGAGGTGGATGCCGGCTCATGCCAGACGACCGATGTCGCCCCTCCCTCGCTTCCCCACCGCTCTGTACCGGAGAAAACGACAAAATCGTCGCCATCGTGGAATGGGCCCCCTATAATGGGACCCATGAAACGCACGGCCAGCGAGTCGGATCTCAGGGCGTTGCGGGAGCTGACGCTCCTGCACGAGATCAGCGGTATTCTCGACCGCAGTCTGGATATCCGGGACGTGGTCAGCCCGGTCCTGAAGGCGCTGGCCGATCACATGGCGATGCGGCACGGGACGATTACGCTTCTGAACCGCAAGACGGGCGATATCCTCATCGAGGCGGCGCACGGCCTGTCCAAGGAGCAGATCCGCCGCGGCCGCTACCGGTTGGGCGAAGGGGTAACCGGGGAGGTGATCCTGACGGGCAAGCCGGCGGTCGTGCCCCGAATCAGCGAATCGCCCGTCTTTCTCAACCGCACGCACGTCGGCAAACAGCGCGAAGACGCCTCGTTCATCTGCGTCCCCATCAAAATCGGCAAGGAATGCATCGGCGCGCTCAGCGCCGACCGGTTGTTCGACCCCGATATCCTGCTCGACGAGGACCTGCGCCTGCTGTCTATTGTCGCCTCCATGATCGCGCAGGCGGTGAAACTGCGCCGCATGGCGCAGGAGGAACGCGAACGGCTCGAGGCGGAGAACGAACGGCTGCGCCTCGAACTGCGCGATCGGTTCCGGCCGTCCAACATCATCGGCAACTCCCGCGAGATTCGGCTCGTCTACGACCAGATCGCCCAGGTCGGCCGAACGGCGACCAGCATTCTGATCGTCGGCGAGAGCGGGACCGGCAAGGAACTCGTCGCCAACGCCATTCATTATAACAGCGACCGCGCGAGCCAGCCCTTCATCAAGGTGCATTGCGCCGCCCTGCCGGAGACCGTGATCGAGAGCGAGTTGTTCGGGCACGAGAAAGGCGCGTTCACCGGCGCCGTCAGCGCACGCAAGGGCCGGTTCGAACTCGCCGACGGCGGCACCCTCTTCCTCGACGAAGTGGCCGATATTCCCGCCTCGATCCAGGTCAAGCTCCTGCGCGTGCTGCAGGAGCGGGAGTTCGAGCGGTTGGGCGGGACCCAGACGCTCAAGGTGAACGTTCGCCTGATCTGCGCCACCAACCAGGACCTCCAACAGCTCACGGACCGGAAGAAGTTCCGGGAGGACCTCTACTACCGCATCAACGTCTTCCCGATCTTCGTGCCGCCGCTCCGTAACCGCAAGACGGACATCGTCCTGCTGGCCGACCACTTCCTCGAAAAGTATGCCCGGGCGGCCGGCAAGGCCATCAAGCGCATTTCCAGCGCGGCCATTGACATGCTCATGAGCTATCACTGGCCGGGCAACGTGCGGGAATTGGAGAACTGCCTGGAGCGCGCCGTACTGGTTGCCGCCGAAGACGTGATCTACCCGCACCACCTGCCGCCCACGCTGCAGACGGCCGAGGCGAGCGGGACCGGGGTCAGCGGCACGCTCGAAGAGCTGGTTCAGGCCTACGAAAAGGACATCGTCCAGGACGCGTTGAAATCGACACGCGGCAATATGGCCGCCGCCGCCCGCATGTTGAGCACAACCGAGCGGATCATTCGCTATAAGGTCAGGAACTCCCGGATCGACCCGAAGAAGTACCGGTAGGGGGCGGGGAGCCCGCCTTTGCCCATGGGTGAGGGTTGAGGGCCACGTAACGATGGAGCTCTGAATCGTCGTCCGTTACCGTCGCCGTTATCGTAATCCGGCGTTCGTTTCTTTGCCGAGGCGCCGGGACCTCGGTGGACGATAACGGCGACGAGAACGGTGGACGACGGACGCCGCCGGTGGCTCAAATGAGACAGGATCTGGAATCCGCCAACAACCGGGTCGAGGCGACCGCGGTGACCCGCGCGCCTCGCCCCCGATCAGTGTCCGCCACACGCCCCGACATTTGTCGGGGCCGGCGGATCCGCCGGCGCGGCTTTGCCGCGCGGGGGGCGGAGTTGGTGGCGGAGGAGAGCCATTCATCTGGATTCCGCCTTGAGGCGAGAGCCGGAACGGCCCCGTGAAACCTTCGCTTGCACAACTCACAGCCGAGTGCCCCGCGGTGGACGAGCGGCTTGTCGCCGAACACCTGGCGCGTCTGGAGGAGGCGTACTTCGAGGCCTTTGAGCCGGCTCGGATCGGGACGCATCTGGCGGCGCTGAGCCGTCTGACGGCCCGCCATCCCGTCGAGGTGCTCTTCCGCTGGCAGGCGGACGGGCGCGCCGACTGCACGGTGCTGGCCTTCGACTATCCCGGCGAGTTCTCGCTCATAACCGGCGTTCTGGCGGGGCTCGGCTTTTCGATTGTGTCCGGCGAGGTCTTCACCTACGCACCGACGCCCGAGTCGGACCCCGCCCCGGGCGCACGGCGCCGGCGGGGCAAGCGCGCCGACGCCCCCTTTCAGCGCAGGCGGATTATCGACCATTTCGCCGGGTCCGTCCAGATTCAGATCGCGTCGCGCCAGGTTTGGGAGGGCGAACTGGTGGCGTGCCTGAGGGGGATCATCGGCCGGCTGGAGAGTGGGCGCCGCGATGCCGTCGCGGAGGCCAAGCATCAGGTCAACGAGATGGTCGCCGGCCGCCTCGCCCATCTTCAGGCGGACGCCTTGCCCGCGCTCTACCCTGTTGAGATCGCTGTCGACAACGCGAGCGGGCGCTGCACCACCCTTCGCGTGGTCTCGCAGGATACGCCGGCGTTCCTCTATGCGCTCACGACCGCGCTGTCTCTGAACGGCGTCTCGATCGAGCGGGTGCGCATTCGCACGACACACGGCCGCATCGAGGACGAATTGCAGGTGCTCGATGCGCGCGGCGGCAAGATACGCGATCCCGATCTGCTCGGCCGGCTGCGACTCTCAGTCCTGCTGACCAAACAGTTCACCTATTTCCTCGGCCATTCGCCCGATCCGTACGCCGCGCTCTGCCGGTTCGAGCAGCTCGTGGAAAACGTCCTGCGGCTGCCGGAACAGAGCAACTGGCTCGATCTGTTCACCAGCCCGCGCGCCCTGCAGGAACTGGCCCGGCTGCTCGGCGCAAGCGACTTTCTCTGGGAGGATTTCGTGCGGCTGCAATACGAATCGCTGCTGCCGATCCTCGAACCGCAGCTCGAAGGCCGCTCGCTCGCTCCCTCCGCACAGGCCACTCGCGAACGACTTGCCCGGGAGTTGGCCGGCGCCCAATCCCTCGACGAAACGTTTCGGCGCCTGAACGAATTCAAGGACCGGGCGATATTCGCGATCGATCTCGACCACATTCTCAACGAAGGCTCCGGCCCGCGGGTTCTGGCCGAACACCTGACCCGCCTTGCCGAGTTGGTCGTCGAGACGGCGGCCGGCCTCGTCTACCGCGACCTGGCCGCCAGACACGGGACCCCGCGCACCGTCGCCGGGTTGGCCGCGCGGTACGCCGTTTTCGGGCTCGGCAAGCTCGGCGGCGAGGCGCTGGGGTACGCCTCCGATATCGAACTGTTGTTCGTGTATAGCGACAACGGACGGACGGACGGCGCGCAGCCCATCGCGAATTCGGAGTTCTTCGAGTTGCTCGTGCGCCAGACGGCCGGGTCCATCCGCGCGAAACGTGAGGGGATCTTCCATGTCGATCTGCAGCTGCGGCCCTACGGCAGGAATGGGCCCCTGGCCTGCAGCCTGGAGAATTTCTGCCGGTATTACGGGGTCGGCGGTGCCGCGCTGTCCTACGAGCGGCTGGCCCTCGTCCGTCTGAGAGCGGTCGGGGGTGATCCCGAGCTCGGCGCGCAGGTCGAACGGCTGCGCGACGAGTTCGTCTACGCCGCCAAGAGCCTCGACGTCAGGGAACTCAGGGATATCCGCCGGAAACAGCTCAAGGAAAAGACCGAACCCGGCCGGTATAATGCCAAATTCAGCCCGGGCGCCCTGGTGGATCTGGAGTACGACGTGCAGATCCTGCAGGTCATGCACGGCAAGACCCGGCCGTCGCTGCGTACGCCGCGCCTGCACGAAGCTCTGAATGCGCTTTCGGAGGCCGGCGTGCTCAGCGGTGAGGAAAGCGGCGCGCTGAAGGAAGCCTATCAATTTCTGCGGCGCCTCATCAACGGCCTGCGCATGTTGCGCGGGTCCGCCCGCGACCTGTTCCTGCCGCCCACCGGCGCGCACGAATTCGTCCACCTCGCGCGCCGGATGGGGTACCGCCGGGGCGGCACGCTCGAGCCCGAGCAACAGCTCCGACTCGAGTTCGAGACACAGACGGCCAGAATCCGCGCATTCGTGGAGCGGCATTTCGGGCGCGATTCGCTGCCCGGGCCGGCAGAGGGAAACGTCGCCGACCTGGTCTTGTCCGACAACGTGCCCGCCGACCTGCGTGCCCGTATCCTGCAAGACGCCGGCTTCGCCGACGTCGCGCGCGCACACGTGAACCTGCGCGCACTGGCCGGCACCGAGTCGCGTCGCGATCTCTTCGCCAAACTGGCCGTGCTGGCCTGCGATACGCTCCGCCGCGAGCCGGACCCCGACATGGCGCTCAACAACTGGGAGCGGTTCGCGCGCGCCCTGCCGGACCCCGGCGCCCACTACCAGATGCTCCTGTCGCAACCGAGACGCCTCGAGATCCTGCTCGGGATCTTCGCCGGGAGCCAGTTTCTCGCCGATACGCTGGTGCGTTACCCGCAATTCCTGGAGTGGGCAACGGACCCGAAGAACCTCTACGCGCAACGCGACCGCGCGAGCATCAAAGACGATGTGGGTGCCCTGTCGCGGACCTTCCCGGCGCAAGACGACTGGCTGAACGCTTTGCGCCGGTTCAGGCGGCGCGAACTCCTCCGCATCGGTACCCGCGACATAGCGCTGGGCGTCGGGCTGGCCGATGTCGTGCGGGATCTGTCGGCGCTGGCCGAGGCCGTTACGGCGGCTGCCCTGGACCGCGTCTGGGGCGCCGCCGGCGCGACCGGCAGACCCGGCGAATACCGGGCAGACCAGTTCGTCATTCTGGCGCTCGGCAAACTGGGCGGGTGCGAACTCAACTACAGCTCCGATATCGATCTCGTCGGGCTGTGCGACGACCAGCGGGATCCCGGCGCCGTCGGTCGGTTCAGCCGGGTCATGGAACAGGTGCGCGCCTGCCTCGCCGACCATACGGAGGAGGGCTATGCCTATCGCGTGGATTTCAGGTTGCGGGCCTACGGACGCGCGGGCCAACTGGTCCAGTCCCTGTCGGCGCTGCTCGGCTACTACCGCAACCGGGCCGCGCTCTGGGAAGTCCAGGCGCTGCTCAAGGCGCGGCCGATCGCAGGGAACCTCGCGCTCGGTCAGCGGTTCCTGGAAGGCATCAAGCCGTTGCTCCTCAGTCCCCGCTCGCCCGCCGAGGTCGTCGCGTGCGTGGAACGTATGCGCCAGGCCGGCGCCCGCGGGCGCGGCGCTCGCCGCGGCGGGTCGTCCGACGTGAAAACGGGGCTGGGCGGCATCCGTGACGTCGAGTTTCTCGTGCAGGGGCTGCAGCTTATCCACGCCGCCCGAGAACCCGACATCCTGACCGCGAATACCCTTTGCGGCCTGGAAACGCTGGCACGGAAGGGCTTGCTCGACAACGCGCGGGCCGCCCAGCTGCACGACGACTACGTCTTCCTGCGCCGCGTGGAACACGTCCTCCAGATACTGGAAGACCGCCAGATTCACGCCGTGCCCGCTTCCGAAACAGCCTGCACCGCCCTGGCCAAACGCGTGCTCGGTGTGGCGTCCGACGCCCGGACGTTCAGGCAACAACTGGACCGGTGCCGGGATCGCGTGCGCGAGGCGTTCGCCGCCTTCGCGAACAGCACGAAGTAGAAGCGGCGTCTCGCCGCTTCCCCCGGCGCCACGACATGCCGCTGGAGGAAGACCGGCGCGGCCGCTTCTGGAAGCGGCGAGACGCCGCTTCCACTATCGGAGCCCTCTGTTCTGCCGGTAGGCCGAAGGGGAACAGCCCTGCCGGCGGCGGAACAGGCGCGAGAAGTAGTTGGCGTCCTCGAACCCGCAGAGACGCGCCACCTCCTGCACCGTCCGGTACGGGTCCGTCAACAACCGCCGCGCGAGCGCCATGCGCACGTCTTGAAGGTACTTCATCGGGCCGCACCCGACGCCCGCGCGGAACAGGGCGCCAAGACGGCTCGCGCTGATCCCCGCGTGAACGGACAGGCGTGCCGCGTCCAGGGGGGCGGCGGGGGCGGCGTCCACCAACTGAAGCGCCCGCCTCAACGCCGGATGCATGCCCGTTCGCCTGCCGGCGCGCTCGACCCGCCGTAGACGGCACAGCAGCGCATGGGTCAGCGCCGAGGCTTCCTCCCCGGAGTCGCTCCGTCTGTCCGCTGTTAGATCGCAGATTTCTCCGATCCATCGCGGAATCCAGCCGTCAGCCGCCACGTCAAGGGTGCGCGGCGAATCATCCAGCAGAAGGGGACTCGCCCGGCACGTCACGTACTCCGTGCGTGTGAACTCGTGCTCGATCTGGTTGTGTGGAACTCGCGCCGGAAGGACGTAGAGCGTCCCGCGCCAGCCGTCCAACGAGCGGTGCTGCACGTCGATCGTGCAGTGCCCCTCCGTCACCAGAATCAATTCCGTGCCCGGATGCGTGTGCATCTGCACGTTGCGGGTGCTCGCAAAACGGCCGGAATGCAGGAAGGTGACCGGCGTCTCGTTCACCGGGGTTGGGTCCATTCTTCACGCGCCCTCTCCATGAACCGGTTCGCGTGAAGTCAAAAAATGCTATATTAAGATCGAATTGTCAAGTGTTATCTGACCCGATAAGCGATAATATGCTGCTAATTCGGAAAGGAGCCTCTCTATGACAGCTCGGAACGGATGCATTCCCGTCATTCTGGACACGGACATCGGGGGGGACATCGACGACACGTGGGCCTTGGCCATGATGCTGAAGTCGCCGGAACTGGACGTGAGGATGGTGGTCTCGGATACCGGGGACACGCGCTATCGCGCGGCCATCATCGCGAAAATGCTGGAGGTGGCCGGGCGAACGGACGTGCCCGTTGGAATCGGCATTCCGTTCGGCTCGCGCACCAAGCAGCCGCAGGGCGCGTGGGTCGAGGGGTACGACCTGGCGCGGTACCCGGGAGCCGTGCAGGAGGACGGGGTCGGTGCGATGATCGAGACGATCATGGCGTCGCCGGAACCGATCACCCTGATCTGTATCGGACCGGTCCCGAATATCGGGGCCGCGTTGGAGCGGGAGCCGCGAATAGCGAAAAAGGCTCGCTTCGTGGGTATGCACGGCTCCGTATACAAAGGGTACGGGGGCAAAACCGAAATCGACCGGGAGAGCAATGTGGTCCACCACACTCCCGCCTGTCAGAAGACATTCACCGCCGATTGGGACATGACCCTTACGCCGCTGGACACCTGCGGCCTGGTGACGCTCAGAGGCCGGAAGTACCAGGCCGTGCGCCACTCTCAGGATCCGCTCGTCCAGGCGCTCATGCAGAACTACCGCGCCTGGCTCGAATTCCGGAACAAGGCCGATCAGTTGGACGTGAAGAGTTCCACTCTCTTCGATACCGTCGCCATCTACCTGGCTTTCGCCGACGAACTGTTGGAAATGAGGGAAATCGGGATTCGGGTGACCGACGACGGGTTCACCGTCCCTGACGAGAATGCCAAGAAAATGCGCGTCGCCGTGGACTGGAAAGACTTAGCCGCCTTCGAGGACTTCCTCGTACGCCGGCTGACCGAAACCTGATTCGGGCGTCGGCGCAACACGGCGTGTTCAGTCTCCGTTCTCAAAGGCCGGTCCGCACCGCGGCCGCCAGGCCGGAGCCGATTGCCCGGCCTCGGTAGAGCCAGACACAGCCGGGGCGTGACCGCTCCGCCGATCGCTGTCCCGCCCCGCACCCCACCTCACGCTTGGCGAGCCCTGCCACACGCACGGAAACCCGCAGGCGTTCACCAGCCATTCGCTCATGCTTCCCGGCGCGGTCTGTTCGTTCATCATGATAGGGTTGCCTCTGAGCACGGATCGTGCCAAGTCGGAGGCCCGGCTTCGATTCGCCGCCCGCGAGCGGCCGCCGGCCGTACCACTTTACTCGTTTTCTGACGTCCGTTTCGCTCGTTATGAGCCGACATAATTGTCGTATTGACTAATATATGCGACATAAATGTCGTTCCTGGCGGCGGCGGGAGTGAGGCGGGGTGAGAGTTGTCTGCCGGGGGAAGGGCAGGGCTTGGCGCGGCGGGTATGCCGCTTTTGCACGGCACGGAAGGACGGAAGCGCGGAGATTTCGGACTTGGCACGATTTTTGCTTAGGGACATCCGGTATGAGAATCACGCGGGATAGCGGCATGGGTTCAAGGGCAGGGAGCGGACGATGAACAGGGCGGTATTGAGAGTGGTGGCGGGGGCGACGGTGCTGTTGGCGCCGTTATGGGTGTATGCGGCGGACGGAGGCCCTGCGCTGGAGGGGGTCGAGATAGGGCTGAATACGCTTTGGGTGCTGCTGGCCGCGTTTCTGGTTTTCTTCATGCAGGCGGGTTTCGGAATGGTGGAGGCGGGCTTCATCCGTGCGAAGAACGCGTGCAACATTCTGACGAAGAACTTTCTCGACTTCTGTATTGCCTGCCTGTCGTTCTGGGTGCTGGGCTATGCGCTCATGTTCGGTTCGAGCAAGGCGGGGCTGATCGGCGCCGGCGGGTTCCTGTTGCGGAACGTGGATTCGCTGACCAACGGTGTCCCGACGTTCGCCTTCTGGCTGTTCCAGGCGGCCTTCTGCGGCGCGGCGGCGACGATCGTGGCGGGAGCGATGGCGGAGCGGATGAAGTTTCGGGCGTATCTGGCCTATACGGTCGTGATCAGCGGGCTGGTGTATCCCGTTGTGGGGCATTGGGTCTGGGGCGGCGGCTGGCTCGCGCGGCTGGGTTTCGCCGATTTCGCCGGCTCGACGGTCGTGCACGCGACAGGTGGGATCGCGGCGCTGGTCGGCGCCGCGGTCCTGGGGCCGCGGATCGGCAAGTTCAATCGGGACGGTTCCGCCAATGCCATGCCGGGGCACAACATTCCGCTCGCATCGCTGGGCGTCTTCATCCTGTGGTTCGGCTGGTTCGGCTTCAACCCGGGCAGTTCCCTGAGCGGGTTGTCCGCGGGATTGAACAGCCGGGTAGCGATCAACACGAACCTGGCCGCCTGTGCCGGGACGGTGAGCGCCATGGCGGTGGTGTGGCTGTTGTTCGGGAAGCCCGACCTCTCCATGGCGATGAACGGCGCACTGGCCGGGTTGGTGGCCATCACCGCGCCCTGCGCCTATGTGTCCGTCGCCGCCGCCGTCATCATCGGGCTGGTGGCGGGCGTGATCATCGTGCTGGGTGTGGCCTTGCTCGACCGCGTTGGGATTGACGATCCTGTTGGCGCCGTGCCCGTTCATGGTCTGAACGGGGTGTGGGGAACGCTGGCGGTCGGGCTCTTCGGGCAAAAGGCGCTTCTGGGCGGAGCCCGCGCCGGGCTTTTCGCCGGCGGCGGCTTGAAATTGCTCGGCATTCAGACGCTTGGCGTGGCGGCCTGCGCGGGATTTGTGGCGCTCAGTATGGGGACGGCGTTCCTGGTGATTCGCAGAGTCATCGGGCTGAGGGTCAGTGAAGCGGATGAGCTGCGTGGCCTCGATATCGGGGAACACGGGATGGAATCCTACAGCGGGTTCCAGATATTCGTTACGAAATAGGGGTAACCGTGAAGTTGATCATTGCCTATATCCAGCCCGAACGCCTCCCGGCCGTGAAGCAGGCGTTGTACGAGAACGAGATCTATAAGATTTCCGTCACGAACGCGCTCGGCTGCGGCCAGCAGAAGGGCTACCAGGAGTCGTACCGCGGCGTGGATTTCGAAGTGAACCTGCTGAAGAAAGTCCGGTTGGAGATTGCCGTCAACGAGGCGTTCGTCGAACCGACCGTCGAGGCGATCGTCAAGGGGGCCCGAACCGGCAACATCGGCGACGGCAAGATCTTCGTACAGGAATTGCCCGAGTGCATCCGCATACGCACCGGCGAACGAGGAAACAACGCGATAGGGTAGAAGAGGGTAGACAGGAGGCGCGGGATGAGCAAACCGAAGACAGTAGCAGATGTGATCCAATTCATCCGGAAGGAAGCCATCGAGGTCGTCGACCTCCGCTTCATGGATTTCCCGGGCCTGTGGCAGCATTTCTCCGTTCCCGCGCGCGAAGTGGACGAGGACACGTTCGAGAAGGGGCTCGGATTCGACGGGTCGAGCATCCGGGGCTGGCAGGCCATCAACGAGTCCGACATGCTGGTGAAACCGGCGCCGGATACGGCGTTCGTGGACCCGTTCTTTGCCGCCAAGACCCTCGTGCTGGTCTGCAATATCTGCGACCCGGTGACGGGCGAAGACTATACCCGTGATCCGCGCAACATCGCGCGCAAGGCGGAGAACTACCTCAGGAGCACGGGGCTGGCCGATACGGCGTATGTCGGCCCGGAAGCCGAGTTCTTCATATTCGACGATGTGCGCTTCAACCAGAATGAGCACGAAGGGTACTATCACCTGGACTCCGTCGAGGGCCGGTGGAACGCGGGCCGCGTGGAGTCGCCGAACCTGGGCTACAAGCCGCGGTACAAGGAAGGCTATTTCCCCGTCCCGCCGACCGACAGCCAGCAGGACATGCGCAGTGAGATGATGCTCACGCTGGAGAACATGGGTGTCCTGATCGAGGCGCAGCACCACGAAGTCGCCACCGGCGGGCAGGCGGAGATCGATATGCGATTCGCGCCGCTGGTCGAGATGAGCGACAACGTGCTGAAGTACAAATACGTGATCAAGAACGTGGCCCGCAAGCACAACAAGACGGTCACCTTCATGCCGAAACCCCTCTTCAACGACAACGGGAGCGGCATGCACACGCACCTCTCCATCTGGAAGGGCGACCAGAACCTGTGCGCGGGCGAGGGCTATGCCGGCCTGTCCGAGACGGCCATGTACATGATCGGCGGCCTGCTCAAACACGCACCGGCGTTGTGCGCGTTCACGAACCCGACCACCAACAGCTACAAGCGGCTGGTGCCGGGCTTCGAAGCGCCGGTCAATCTGGCCTACTCGCGCCGCAACCGCAGCGCCGCCATTCGCATCCCCATGTACTCGACCTCGCCGAAGTCGAAGCGGATCGAGTTCCGGTGCCCGGACCCGAGCTGCAACCCGTACATTGCCTTCTCGGCCATTCTCATGGCCGCGGTGGACGGGATCCTGAACAAGGCGGATCCCGGGGAGCCGCTCGACAAGGACATCTACGACCTGCCGCCGGAAGAACTGGCGAAGGTGCCCCAGACGCCCGGCTCGCTGCGCGATGCGCTCAGGGCGTTGGCCGACGACTCTGAATTCCTGCTCAAGGGCGATGTCTTCACGCAGGATGTGATTGATACCTGGATCGCGTACAAGACGGTGAACGAGGTGCAGGCGCTCGACCTGCGCCCCCATCCGTGGGAGTTTGCCCTCTATTACGATATCTGAACCCACACGGGGCGGAAAACTGAGAAAACGACACGCAGGACAGGGTACGCTTGACATGGCGCCGCCAGGCCGCATCCTAGTGAGATGACGGCGTCGCGCCGGGCGTGCCATGCCGGATCTTGGCAGGGCGGGGGGCGAGTCTCAGGAGGATCGAGGATACAGGGGACTCTCGACGTCTTGGCTGCTCCCCCCCTGCCGCAAGCCTGCCGCGCCGATAGAACGCGGGGGCGGCAGGCTTGCGGCAGGGCGCGCCTTGCGCGTCCCGGCGAGTGGTCTTTCTATTGGCGACAGGCACAGAGTCGAGAGTCCGAGATGCATGAACTGGCGGATAGTGACGAACCCGGCCAGCCGCGGGAGGGGTGCGGTGTCTTCGGCGTTTTCGGCGTGCCGGACGCCGCACCCGTCATCTTTCAAGGCTTGTTTGCCCTCCAGCACCGGGGCCAGGAGGGCGCCGGAATCGTCGTTTCCGATGGGCGGGTGGTTCGGGTCAAGAAGGGGCCGGGCCTCGTGGGCGAGGTATTCTCCGAGACCGCGTGGTCCGACCTGCCCGGCGATCGGGGTATCGGCCACGTTCGCTATTCGACCACCGGCTCGCCGCGGCCCGAGAATATCCAGCCGCTTGTCGTCGAGTGCCTTGACGGAATCTGGGCGATCGCGCACAACGGCAACCTGGTCAACGCCGCCTCCATGCGCCGGATGTACCAGGAGGCCGGCGCCATCTTCCAGACGACAACCGACAGCGAGATCCTGATCCACCTGCTGGCGGACCCGATGTACCGGATGCGGCCCAGGCCCGTCGGCCGCGCGCTGGGCGATCTGAAGGGCGCCTTCGCGTTCCTGATGATGACCAAGAACTGCGTCATGGCCGCGCGCGATCCGCTCGGGTTCAAGCCGCTGTCGATCGGCCGGCTCGGCGACGGGCTCGTGTTTGCCAGCGAGACGTGCGCGCTGGTCCAGATCGGCGCCGAGTACGTGCGCGACGTGCAGCCGGGCGAGTTGGTCGTCGTGGACGGCAACGGGATGCGCGGCAGCACGTTCTTCGAGCCCGAAAAGGGCCGATCGGCGCAGTGCATCTTCGAGCACGTCTACTTCGCGCGGCCGGACAGCATCGTGTTCGGGCGCAGCGTACACGCCGCCCGCCTCAGACTCGGCGAACGGCTTGCCGAGGAGCATCCGGCAGAGGCCGACATCGTGATCGCCGTGCCGGACAGCGGGAACTCCGCCGCGCTCGGCTTCTCGCGCGGCAGCGGCATCCCGCTGGACTACGGGTTCATCCGCAACCATTACGTCGGGCGCACCTTCATCATGCCCAGCGACGCCAAGCGCAAGAGCAGTGTCGACATGAAGCTCGCCGTGGTCTCAGACGTTGTCCGCGACAAACGCGTTGTCGTCGTCGACGATTCGATCATCCGCGGCCATACGGCCAGGCGCCGGATCGAGTGCCTGCGCAAGGCCGGCGCCAGCCAGGTCCATATGCGGGTCGCCTCTCCGCCGACCACCCACCCCTGCTTCTTCGGGATCGATTTCGCCACTACCGAAGAGCTGATCGCCGCCGATATGACGGTGGACCAGATCCGCGACTACATCCGGGCCGACAGTCTCGGCTACATCAGTGTCGAAGGGCTGCTCTCGGCCGTGGGCATGCCGGACCGTTACTGCACGGCCTGCTTCTCCGGCGACTATCCTGTCGAGATCGGAGAAGGCCACGGCAAGGCGGCCCTCGAGTCGGCGGCGCCGCTGCTCGACTTCAGCGCGAACGGCAAGAAGGCCAGAGCATGAGCCAGTCGGAATCCAGTCTTGAACGAAGACAGGCGTACGCCGCACGCGGGCTGTACGCGCCGGACTGCGAGCACGACAACTGCGGGGTCGGGTTCCTGGTGAACATCAACGGCGAGCCGACCCACGCCATCATCGAGCGGGGCATCGAGGTGCTCAAGAACCTGCTGCACCGCGGTGCGACCGGCGCCGACATGAATACCGGGGACGGGGCCGGGCTGCTGTTCCAGATGCCGGACCGCTTCTTTCGCGAGGAATGCGAACGGCTGAAGCTGGCGTTGCCCGAGCCGGGCGGGTACGGCGTCGGCATGCTGTTCCTGCCGCAGGGGACGGAAGCGCGCGCGCGGTGTCGCGAACTGCTCGCGCACACGACGCGGGAAGAGGGGTTGTCCGTGATCGGGTGGCGGGACGTGCCGGTCGACGGCCGCGTGCTCGGCGAACAGGCGCGCAGGGAACAGCCGGTCATTGCGCAGTGCCTGGTGGCGGGCGGCCACTTGGGCGGTGCGGCGCTGGAGCGCAAGCTCCTCGTCATCCGCAAGCAGGCGCAGCGCCGGGCCGCGGAATGTCTCGGCCCTGAAGACCGGTTCTATGTGGCCAGCCTCTCGGCGCGTACCCTCGTCTACAAAGGGCTCATGATGGCGACCCAGGTGCCCGGTTTCTACGGCGATCTCGCAGACCCGTCGTTGGAAACGGCGCTCGCCGTGGTGCACCAGCGCTACAGCACGAATACGTTTCCCTCCTGGGAGTTGGCGCAGCCGTTCCGGTTTCTCGCCCACAACGGCGAAATCAACACGCTGCGCGGGAACAGGAACCAGATCCGGGCCCGCGAACAGGACCTCGAGTCGGAGCTGTTCGGCGCCGATATCGCGAAGGTCCTGCCCATCCTGGAAGCCGGCGCAAGCGATTCGGCCAGCCTTGATAACGTACTCGAGCTTCTCACGCTGGCCGGCCGGGCGCTGCACCACGCGATGGTGATGTTGATCCCGCAGGCGTGGGGCGTCAAATACCCGATCGGCCCCGACCTGCGGGGGTTCTTCGAATATCACGCCGGGCTGATGGAGCCGTGGGACGGCCCGGCGGCGGTGGCGTTCACCGACGGGCGCCGCGTCGGCGCGCTTCTGGACCGCAACGGCCTGCGCCCCGCCCGCTACACCGTCCTGCGCGACGGGTTCATGGTCTTCGCCTCGGAGGCGGGCGTGCTTGATTTCCCCGCTGAGCAGGTCGCCGAGAAGGGCGCCCTGCGCCCGGGCCAGATCCTTATGGTGGATCTCGATCAGAAACGCCTGCTCAAAGACGTCGAACTCAAGATGCGCCTCGCGCGCGCAAAGCCGTACCGGCGCTGGGTGGAAGAGAACAAGATCGACGTCCACGCGCTCTTCAACGCCGTCGCGCCCGTCGCACCCGACACCGACACGCTGTTCAGACGGCTCAGCCTGTTCGGATACACCCGTGAGGATCTGGACGTGATCCTGGGCACTATGGCCGAGACGGGTCACGAACCGGTCGGGTCCATGGGGGCCGACCAGCCGCTCGCCGTCCTGTCGGAGAAACCGCAGTTGCTCACGTGGTACTTCAAGCAGGTCTTCGCCCAGGTCACCAACCCCGCCATCGACCCGATCCGCGAGGAACTCGTCATGTCGCTGATGACGTTCCTGGGCAATTCGCCGAAGATCCTGACCGAGAGCCCGCAGCAGGCGCGGCTGGTCAAGATGCAGCACCCGTTCCTGGCGAACGAAGACCTTGAACGCCTGCGCACCCTGAACTTGCCGGACTTCCGGTGCGTGACACTGCCGATGGGGTTTCCGGCGCTCGGCGGCGGCCGGGAACTGGAGGAGGCGCTCGAGACATTGTGCCGGCGGGCGGAATCGGCGGTCGGAAACGGGTACCGGATTCTCGTGCTGAGCGATCGGGACCTGCCCGAACATCGGACCCCGATCCCGGCCCTGCTCGCCGTCTCGGCGGTGAATCGGCATCTCATTCGGCGCGGCATGCGGACCAGCGTCGGCGTCGTGGCCGAGACCGGCGAGGCGCGCGAAGTCATGCATATGGCCGTCCTGCTCGGGTTCGGCGCTTCGGCCATCAACCCGTATCTGGCCTTCGAAATCGTCTCCGATATGGCGCTCAAGGGGCAGCTTGGCGAAAAGGTCAGTGTCCCGCTTGCCATTGAGAACTACATCGAGGCGTTGGGCAAGGGCCTGCTGAAGGTGATGTCCAAGCTGGGGATATCCACCCTGCGCAGCTACCGCAGCGCGCAGGTCTTCGAGGCCGTCGGCCTGAACAAGCGTGTCGTCGACAAGTACTTCGAAGGCACCCCGAGCCGGATCGGAGGGATCGGGCTGGCCGAAATCGCCCGCGAAGCCAATGCCCGGTACGAGGCCGCGTGGCACCGCGATCCGACGCGGCCGCCCGTCCTGCCCTCCGGCGGGCAGTACCGCTACCGGCGTGACGGTGAACGGCACCTGTGGACCCCGGAAACGATCAGCTTGCTCCAACGCGCCACGCGGGAGAACGATCCGGTCCTTTACGAGCAGTACGCCGAACGCATCAACAACCAGGCCGGACGGCTCAGCACCCTGCGCGGGTTGTTCCGCTTCAAGCCGGCCGAGCCGGTGCCCCTGGGCGAGGTCGAGCCGGCCGCCGAGATCGTGAAGCGCTTCGTGACGGGGGCCATGTCGTTCGGCTCGATCAGCCGCGAGACGCACGAGACGCTGGCCGTCGCGATGAATCGGCTTGGCGCGATGAGCAACAGCGGGGAAGGCGGAGAGGACCCGGCACGCTACGCGCCGTTGCCGAACGGCGACAGCCGCGCCAGCGCCACCAAGCAGGTGGCCAGCGGCCGGTTCGGCGTGACGGCCGAATACCTGGTGCACGCGCGGGATCTGCAGATCAAGATCGCGCAGGGCGCCAAGCCGGGGGAAGGCGGCCAGTTGCCCGGCCACAAAGTCAATGCGGAAATCGCGCGCGTGCGCAACTCGACACCCGGCGTCACCTTGATTTCGCCCCCGCCGCACCACGACATCTATTCCATCGAGGATATCGCCCAGCTCATCTACGACCTCAAGAATGCGAACCCGGCCGCGCGTATCTCCGTGAAACTCGTGTCCGAGATCGGCGTGGGCACCGTCGCGGCCGGCGTCGCGAAGGGCCGCGCGGACATGATCCTGATCAGCGGCTATGACGGCGGAACGGGCGCCTCGCCCTTGTCCTCCATCAAGCATGCCGGCGTGCCGTGGGAACTCGGCCTGTCCGAAACCCAGCAGACACTCGTCCTCAACGGCTTGCGCAGCCGCGTGCGGCTGCAGGTGGACGGTCAGATCAAGACCGGCCGCGACGTCGTGGTCGGGGCCCTGCTCGGGGCGGAGGAGTTCGGGTTCGCGACCACCGCGCTGGTCGTGTGCGGCTGCGTCATGATGCGCAAATGCCACAACAACACATGTCCCGTCGGCGTCGCCACACAGGACCCCGAGCTGCGCAAGCGGTTCAGCGGCAAGCCCGAATATGTGCAGAACTTCTTCCGCATGATCGCCGAGGAGGTCCGGCGGTTCATGGCCCAGATGGGATTCCGGAAGATGGACGAGATGATCGGCCGCGTCGACCGGCTCGAGATGAATGCGGCGATCTCCTTCTGGAAAGCGCGGGGCCTGGATTTTTCCCGGATCCTGTACCAGCCCGCGGCCGAGCCGCATGAGGTGCGGTGCACGACAACTCAGGAGCACGGCCTCGAGCAGGCCCTGGACAACACCATCCTGCCCAAGGTGGAGAAGGCCCTCGAGAAAGGGAAGCGCGTCACGCTGAAGATGCCTATCCGCAACGTGCACCGAACCGTCGGCGCCATGACCTCCTGCCGGTTGGTCGGGAAGTACGGGGCGGCCGGGCTGCCCGACGACACCGTTACGATCGAATTCACCGGCGCCGCCGGGCAGAGCTTCGGAGCGTTCTGCTGCAAAGGCATGACGCTTGTCCTCAACGGCGAGGCTAATGACTATCTGGGCAAAGGCCTCTCGGGGGCGAAAATCATCGTGCGGCCGTATCCCGGGGCGACCTACGATCCCGCGGCCAATATCGCCGTCGGCAATGTGCTGCTCTATGGGGCGACGGGCGGGGAGGTCTACGTCAACGGGCGGGCCGGGGAACGGTTCGCCATCCGCAACAGCGGCGCCTGCGCCGTTGTCGAGGGAGTCGGCGACCACGGCTGCGAGTACATGACCGGCGGGCGCGTCGTGATCCTGGGGCCGACCGGCGTGAATTTCGGGGCGGGCATGAGTGGCGGCATCGCCTATGTGTATGATGAGACCGGCGTGCTGGACGACCACTCGAACCTGGACATGATCGATCTGGAAATCGTCGAGGACCCCGCCGACGAACAGGAACTGCGCGACATGATCGAGCGGCATGTGCGGTACACCGGCAGCCCGCGGGCCAAGCACATCCTCGAGAACTGGGCGGCCTGCCTGCCCCGATTCATCAAGGTCTTCCCCATGGAATACAGGCGGGCGCTGGGCCGGATGAGCCGGGAAGATGAGGCCACGGAACGGGAGGAGATGCGCATCGCGTAACGCGGCGCGTCATGCGGGCCCTTCGGGCCCGGACATTGGCGCCTGCGGCGCGTCATTTCCAGGGACAGTACTGCCGCTCGCGCAGCGGGCCACTGACGGTGGAGGGGTTGCGGGATGAAAGGCAGGGAACGGGCTTTTCTGGAAGTGCCGAGGCAACCGCCGAAGTACCGGCCGGAGAAGGAACGGATCAAGGACTTCAAGGCTGTTGCGCTGCGCCTGACGGACGAAGAGCTGCGAGAGCAAGCCGCCCGCTGCATGGATTGCGGAACCCCTTTCTGTCACGGCTGCGGCTGCCCGCTGGCCAACGCCATTCCGGAACTCAACGAACACGCCTACCACCGTCGCTGGCGGGAAGGCCTTGACCTGCTCCTGGCCACGAACCCGTTCCCCGAATTCACGGCGCGGATCTGCCCGGCGCTTTGCGAGGGGTCTTGCGTGCTGGGCATCCACGACGAGCCGATGTGCATCCGGCAGGTGGAGTTGGCCATTATCGAGAAGGGGTTCGAGCGCGGGTACATGAAGCCGCGCCCGCCCGCGGCGCGGCGCCGCGAGCGGGTCGCCGTGGTCGGGTCCGGGCCCGCCGGCCTGGCCGCGGGCGACGCGCTCAACCGCGCCGGGCTGCACGTGGTCGTCTACGAGAACGCCAGGGGTCCCGGCGGCATCCTGCGCTACGGCATCCCGAACTTCAAACTGGAGAAGTGGGTGATCGACCGCCGCGTCGCGCTGATGACGGAAGAGGGCGTGGCTTTTGAGACGGGCGTGGAAATCGGTGTGGACCTCTCGCTTCGCTACCTGCAAAACCATTTCGACATCATCGTGTTGACCGGCGGCGCGCGTGCGCCGCGCGATTTGAAGGTGCCGGGTCGCGAACTCGCCGGCATTCACTTCGCCATGTCGTATCTGTCCCAGCAGAATCAGCGGCTGCTGAAGGAACCCGTCGGACCCGGCCCCGACATCACAGCCGAGGGCAAGCAGGTGGTCATCATCGGCGGCGGCGATACGGGCGCCGACTGCCTCGGCACCGCGTTACGGCAGGGGGCGGCACGGGTGCTGCAATTGGAGATCCTGCCGGAACCTCCCCGCGCGCGTTCGGAGCGGACCCCCTGGCCGATGTGGCCGCACATGCTGCGGGAGTCCAGCAGCCACAAGGAAGGCGGCGAACGGCGCTGGTCGGTGTCGACCAGCGAGTTCATCGGCGAAGACGGACGCGTGAAGCGGCTGCGCGGCTCCGAGGTCGAATGGACCACGGCGAAGGACGGGTCGTTGCTGGCGCCGAGGGAGAAGCCGGGCACCGGCTTTCTGGCCAACGCGGATCTCGTTCTGCTCGCGATGGGGTTCGTCGGCCCCGGCCGAAACCGTCTGGTCGAAGAACTCCGGCTCCAACTGGACAAGCGCGGCTTCGTCGCGCGTGACGCGAATCACATGACGTCGGAGGCCGGCGTCTTCGTTGCCGGTGACATGTCGCAGGGCGCTTCGCTTGTGGTCCGCGCGGTGCTCGACGGCGTGGAAGCCGCGCGCGGCGTGCTGGCCTGGCTCAGCGGCGGGAACCGATCGGTCTGAGTCGCCTATCGCGCGCTCCGCCCGCCCCCCTTCGCCCGCGAGTCGACGTAACAGACCACTTTCTGTTCCAGCGCATTGGCGTTCAGCCTCACGGAGGCGCCCGCCGGAATCGTGTCCGCCGAGCGGACGGCCCGAACGATCGACTCCCACTTCTGCGCGCCGGGCAACAGCCGCAGCAGCTCGTTGGGTGATTCCTCGAAGAAGCGCCGGCTGAGATAATTTTCGCTTTGCTTGGGGAAGAAGGCGAGATAGAGCATGTCCATCTCCACCAGCTCGTTCAGGAAGTGCGTGCCGAGCGACACGTCCGGCACGAGGTCCTCCCGCATGGTGACGATTTCGCAGAGTACGGACACGTGCTCGATGTCGGCGAAGGTGACGGGGATCCCCAGCGCCGGGCTCTGTGTGCCCCAGCGGCCCGGCCCCAGCAGCATGATCGGCCCGCCCGCGACGTCTTTGTGATGGGTGATGTCGTGAATGAGCCGGGCCACGTCGTAGCGATCGCCGATCGGGAGCTTGCCGTAGGAGGCGGGAACCACGTAGACGAACCAGGCCACATCGATGAGCGCGCTCTTGCCGACAACCGCCCCGCGCGAGACCAGGACAAGATCCTCTTCGGCCAACGGCTCCGGCGGGGTGGCGACCGGATCCACGTCGCGCACCTGCAGGGGCCGGCATTGAAGGAGGTTGATCCTGTATGTCTTTCCGTCGAAGAAGTTCAAGGTGAATTCGACGTCAACGGGATAGTCGTACGCCTCCTGAAGCGTCTGGAGCAGCAGGCGCATGTCTTCGACAAACGGGGTTTCCTTCAGCAGTCGGTCGAACGTGAGCACCCGTGAGGCGAAGGACGGCCTCACCGGCCTGTCGCCGGTCCGCGCGCGCCGCGCCAGATTCCGGTCGTCGGCCGCGAACATGTCGACGGGAAGCAGCGCGTGGCATTTCTCCAGAATAGCCTCGAACCGGGCCGAGGTGAGCTGGTTGGCTTCCAGATCCAGGACGTCGACGCGCCGTTGCGCATACTGCCGGACTTCGTCGAAGCTGGTCTCCGGCCGGCGTTGCGGCGCATTCAGCGCCACAAGCCGGGTGTAGTCGTCGTCGGCCCGGTCCACGGCGCGGGTGCCGACCCCGAACACGAGCCGCAGGACGCCCGCCTTGGGGTCGATCGTCTCGTGCCAGACCCAGGGGTTGAAGGAGAAACCCACGCCGGCCGCCTGCGGGAAGAACAGATTGCCGTACGTGGCGCCCGATACCCGTTGAATGAGCAGCGCCATCTGCTCGTTCTGACCCAGAAGCCCGCGGTTGTAGCGGTACTGCAGCGCCTCTTCGCTCATCGTGCTGGCGTAGACCATGCGGACCGCCGAGAGGAAGTCCTCCAGCCGCTTGTGCGGCCCGCCCTGATTGGCGCAGAAGACGCTTTCATATTTGCCCGCAAACGCATTGCCGAAGTTGTCTTCCAGCAGGCTGCTCGATCGCACAATGATCGGGGATTGGCCGAAATAGTCGAGCATGTCCGAAAACTGGGCGACGATGTACTCGGGAAATTCGCCGGCCAGTATCCGGCGGCGTGCGGTCTCGGTGTCGTCGTCCAGCGCGTGCGTGGTCTTGTGCTTCTGCATCATCCACCAACAGCCGTTCTGGACGAGATAGGTGTAGAACACGTCCGCGCCGACGTAAAAGGAATCGTGCATCTCCAGGATGCCGTCCCAGCGCCGATCGCGTTTACGCAGGATCGCGCGCGCAATCAGCATGCCGACCGACTTGCCGCCGAGCAGCCCCGTGCCGATCATGCGCCGCCGAATCTTGAGCAGGTCCTTCAGCGTCAGGTATT
The DNA here is from genome assembly GCA_016929905.1 of Kiritimatiellia bacterium. Lineage (GTDB taxonomy): Bacteria > Verrucomicrobiota > Kiritimatiellia > JAFGHX01 > JAFGHX01 > JAFGHX01. The sequence goes on along the minus strand of JAFGHX010000166.1, from coordinate 31,181 downwards.
CGTCCGCAAGGCGCAGCACGGCGTCGTCCGTGGAAATCAGCATGCGCAGGATTCTGCGGAAATAGTCATCCGCAACGGCCTGGCAATCCACCCCATTCTCCAGGTTGACCTGGATCGCCTCGGCGTCCGCGAAGGTCTTGCTCCAGTAGCCGAGCTGCAGGCTGGCGGCGTCCTGGCGGGACCAGGGCACGGCCTTCAGCAACTCCGTGATGATGCCGCTCTGTTTGACGGGCAGGAACTCGTCGCCTTCCCAGACGTGCAGCATGTACATGGTATTGGAGTGGCGGTGCTGCACCTTCAGCGGATGAATGTAGAGCTTCTCTTCATGACGGTAGACGTCGATCAGGATCTGAGTCGTGTTCGTGATCGGCCGCACCGCGTGGAACGAATGGCGGTGGCGTAGTACGGCGAAATAGGCGATCGCCGCCCGGTCGTAGAGATAGGGGCAGGTCAGCATGAAGAAATTGCCCAGCATCCGGTCGCTGCACCAGTCCGGGGCCAGTTCCGAGAGGCAATCGAAGAGATAGAGATTCCCGCGCCCGGCCTCGTTGATCGTGCTGTGTACCCCTTGCAGGAACGGGTCGAATCCCTTTTCCGGCTCCAACTCCCGGATCAGGACGCCCCGCTCCGGCTTGACGAGCGGCTCGTGATCGGCGAAACGGAAGTAGATCAGCTTCTGGCGGTTCTCGCAGGCATATCGGACGTAGGGCTCGACGAACGGCTCGTAGTCCCGGATCGAATCCACCTGCCACACGAGGTTGTCGCCCGGCATCAGGCCCCGCAGGACCCGGTCGAGCCCCTCCAGTCCCGTACTCAACTGCATGCGCATCCTGGCCATGGCGTTCCTCCGCTGTGCGCGGTTGACGTAGGGGACCGAGTCTATGGTACGGGGAACCCGACAGATTTGCAAGGGCCGGTGAACGACAGGGGCGCGTCATCAGCCAGGCGCTCGGCCCGCGCACGCCGCGCGGGTCGTATGCGGCGCATCTCTTGACGGGGCTCAAGATGCGACATTTTCGAGCAAGTTCCCGAGTGAGTTCTGGAGCAAGTTGGAAGAGAGGCAAGTCCCCGAGTAAGCCGCGCCCGCCGTAGCTATCTGAGCGAAGGCGGGTTCTCGAGCAAGTTGGAAGAGAGGCGAGTCTCCGCGGGAGTTTGCGGTCAAGTCCCGGTCAGATACTCGTGCATCGCCTTTGCGGCGATCTTGCCCTGGCCCATGGCCAGGATGACCGTCGCCGCCCCGCTGACGATGTCGCCGCCGGCGAAGACGCCCTGCATCGATGTGGCCATCGTGTTCTCGTCCACCTCGATCGTGTTCCACTTCGTCAGCTTGAGGCCGGGGGTGGTCTGCGGGATGAGCGGGTTCGGCCGGTTCCCGAGCGCCGGCACGACGGTGTCGGCTTCGATCAGGAACTCCGAGCCTTCGACCGGCACCGGCCGCCGCCGGCCGCTTTCATCGGGTTCGCCGAGTTCCATCTTCAGGCATTCAAGCCCCGTCACGCGGCCGTGCTCGTCCCCGAGGACGCGGGTCGGGTTCGTCAGCAGCTTGAACTCGACCCCCTCTTCCTCCGCATGATGGATCTCCTCGTCGCGGGCCGGCATCTCCTTCCGACTGCGCCGGTACACGATCGTGGACTGCGCACCGAGCCGCAGCGCGGTTCGGGCCGAATCCATCGCGACGTTCCCGCCCCCGATCACGACGACCTTGCGGCTCCGAATCGGCGCCGTCCCGTATTCGGGAAAGCGGAACGCCTTCATCAGGTTCGAGCGGGTCAGGTACTCGTTCGCCGAGTAGACGCCGACCAGGTTCTCGCCCGGAATCCGCATGAACATCGGCAGGCCCGCCCCGCTGCCGATGAATACGGCGTTATAGCCGGTCGCCAGCAGTTCCTCGATCGTCGCCGCCTTGCCGACGACGTAGTCTTTGCGTATCGTGACACCCATCCGCTGCAGATAGTCGACTTCCGCCAGCACGATTTCCTTCGGGAGCCGGAACTCCGGAATCCCGTACATCAACACGCCGCCCGGCTCGTGCAGCGCTTCGAAAATCGTGACGGCGTGGCCCAGCTTGATCAGATCGCCCGCCACCGTGAGGCCGGCCGGGCCGCAGCCGATGATCGCCACGCCCTTGCCGGTCGGCGCCGCCTTTGCGGCCAGTTCCACCTTCCCGCTCTTGCGCTCGTAGTCCGCGGCAAACCGCTCCAGCCGCCCGATGCTGACCGGGTCGCCCTTCTTGGCCAGGACGCATTTGCATTCGCACTGCGTTTCCTGCGGGCAGACGCGGCCGGTTACCGCCGGCAGGCTGTTCTGCTCCTTCAGCTTGCGCGCGGCTTCTGCGAATTTGCCCTCCTCGATCAGCGCGACGAAGCCCGGTATGTCGATGTTGACGGGACAGCCCGCCACGCAGGACGGCTTCTTGCACTTCAGGCACCGTTGCGCTTCGCGGATCGCCGTCTCCTCGTCGAACCCGTACGGGACTTCGTCGAAGTTGTGACGCCGCTTCAGCGCGTCCTGCTCCGGCATCTTCTGCCGGGGGATCTGCATTCTGTCCTTGACGTTCATCGTTCCCCGCGGGGCTGCGGCTCAGGCGCAAAGGGGTGGACGAATGGAAGGCTGGAAGAGTCGAAGAGTACGGCGACACGCTTCGCTTGCCGCCGCGTCCCGCCGGGCACTTCAACCTTCCATTCTTCCATTCTTCCACCCTTCCCTTCTCGTGGTGTCCTCAGGTGTCTACAGCGTGTGGCACCGGTGCCGATGTGCCGGTTCCTGCGGCAGCGCGTCCACTTCCTCTCGGCCGAACGCCGCCTGCCGCTGCAGGAGCTGGATCCAATCGATCTGGTGTCCGTCCAGGAACGGGCCGTCCACGCACGCGAATTTCGTCTCGTCGCCCATCGTCACACGGCAGGCGCCGCACATGCCGGTCCCGTCCAGCATGATCGGGTTCATCGCCGTCAATGTGGGAATCCCCTGCGCCTTGGTGGCTTCGGAAACAAGCATCATCATGAAGGTGCATCCGGAAATGAAGGCCTGATCGATCTTCTCGCCGCGCGCGACCAGCAGCGCGAGTGCCTCCTGTACACCACCCTTGATGCCTTTCGAGCCGTCCTTGGTGGCCGCAATCAGCTCATCACATTGCCCCGCCAGCTTGTCCTGCCAGTACAGCAGATAGTGGCTCGCCGCTTCCGCGACGACGATCACCCGGTTGCCCGCTTCCTTCAGGGCGCGGGCGATAGGGAGCATGCCGCCGACGCCGTAGCAACCGCCGCCGCACAGGACGGTGCCGTAGTTCTTGATCTCAATCGGCCTGCCGAGCGGGCCGACGAAATGCGCGAGACGATCGCCTGTGCCGAGCAGGCTCATTTCGCGGCTGGACCGCCCGCGCTCGAGTACGTTGATGGTAACCGTACCCGCTTCGGCGTCCCAGTCCGCGGGTGTATAGGGGATCCGTTCCGACCGTTCGTTGGCCATCCCGATCACAAACTGACCGGGCCTGCATTTTTCCGCCACCACGGGTGCGTAGACGGTAACCATGGCCGTGTTCGGGACCAACTCCGTCTTCGAGACGATCTGGAACGGCATGCGCGCCGCGTCCCCGCTCTCGGAGTGTGCCGCCGGCTCGGGGGCTTCGCCCTGTTCCCGCTCGGCGCCCTCCCGCGCCAACGCGGCCAGTGCGCACACGAGATCCGTCAAGCGGTGGCCGCGATAGAAGCGCGGCAGCGCCGATACGTCGTCCAGCGGGGAGGGATCCGGCGCCGCCGGCGCCTGTTCCGCAGGCGGCGTTGCGTCAAGTGCCCTGCCCACCGCCTCGGCCGACTCGAAGTCGAAGCCCGCCGCGCCCATGGCGCGGCCGATGTCGCAAAGGATCTGCCAGTCCGGCTTGAGCGGTTCGGGCGCCGGAACAGCGGCGGACAGGCGCCTCTTCTCGCCGGAGGCGGCCAGAAACGTCCCGCTCACCTCGCCCAGCGCGGCGACGGCGAACACGACGTCGGCGGATTCCGCCCACGGGGAGCGGAACATGTCGGCCGCGATCGCGCACGTGAGCGTGCCGGCCAACGAAGAATCGAGATAGTCGCCCGTCGCATAAACGGCCTTCACCGTGCCGTCACGCAGGGCACCCAGAATGGCCGGCGGAGCCTGCATCGATCCGCCTTCACCGGCGGCGCAGACGCCGACGTGTTCCGACCCCATCACCTCCCGCGTGAATTTGCGCATGACGTACCGGTCTTCCCGCGTCGCGGCCGGGTGGGCGATCAGGGCAAAACCGGCCCCTTTGACCGCCGTGAGCCGTTCGGCCGCCGCCGCCACCGCCTCCTCGTAGGTCGCGTCGCGCAGGCCGTCCGGAATCCGGACACGATGTGTCCGCAGCCGGTTGGGGCTGTCAAAGAGCTGCGGAAGGACAAAACGGCCAATGGCGCAGACGCGCGCGTCGCGCGCCGGTGCCGTGGCGCGCGCGCCGATGATGCGGCCTTGTCCCGCCTTTAACACGACCCGGCAGCCCAGCGGGCAGAGGACGCAGGAGGTCTCCGTCTCGCTGTCCGGGATGCCCTGCCACTTGGCGAACCGGTCCGCAAGTGCGCCGGTTGGGCAGATATCGACGCAGGCCCCGCAGAACCGGCATTCCGCTTGCGTGTGATCACGCAGGAACGCGGTGCCGATCCGTGACGCACTGCCGCGTTCCACGAACGCAATGGCGCTCTTGCCGTGCAGTTTCTCGCAGATCCGGACGCATCGTCCGCAGAGAATGCACAGGTTGTAGTCCCGGTCCATGAACGGGTCGCTGCGTTCGACATCCAGGTTTCGGTACAGGATCGGCACTTCCATCTCGTCGATTTCCAGTTCGTCGGCAAGCCGCCGGAGTTCACAGGTTGCGCGGTTCCCGCACAGGGCGCAGCGCGTCGTCTTGCCCGACTTTGTCGGGTTCGGCCGATACGTCTCGCACTGCTTCCTGTGCAGGCAGACCAGGCACGGGCTTGTGTGGCCGCTGAGCAGCAGCTTCAGGATTTCCCGGCGCAGTTCGCGCACGTCGGGCGTGTTCGTCCGTACGACCATTCCGTCCGCAGCCGGGGTCGTGCAGGCAGTCGGGAAGCCGCGCAACCCCTCGATCTCGACAATACACAACCGGCATGCGCCGTACGGTTCAAGCGCCGGGTGCGCACACAGCGACGGGATCTCGATTCCACCCTTGCGGGCCGCTTCGAGTACCGTATCGCCCGGGTCGGCCTTGACCGGCTTCCCGTCAATTGTCAGCGCCAGCTTGCTCATAACCCGTCTCGCCAACTCATGCGCTCTCCATGGCCGCCTCGAGGTCGCAGCGCAGGCAGCGTTTGGCCTCCAGCACGGCCGTCGCCTCGCTCAACCCGCCCTCCACCTCGCGAAAATCCGCGCAACGCTCGGCCGGCGCCGCCGCCGGCATCACCGGCCGCGCAAGCTGCTCGAGCTCCTCGTCGGTCAGTTCAACGGGGTCTACCTGCACGGCCGGCCGGACCGGCCGGTATTCCTTCGCGACTCGCGCGCCGCGCAGGTGCTGATCGATGCTGATCGCCGCGCGCTTTCCGTGGGCAATCGCCGTCACCACGTTGGCCGGACCCGCCACGGCATCGCCGCCTGCGAAAACCCCGGCCCGCTCCGTCTGCAGCGTCTCCGGGTCGGCCTGGATTGTGCCCCAGTCCGTCACGGGCAGTCCCGCCTGTTTCAGGAGCTCCGCATCGGGCGACTGGCTGATCGCCGAGATGAGGTTGTCGCAGGCGATGAAGAATTCAGACCCGTCAACCGGAACCGGACGGCGCCGGCCGCTGGCATCCGGTTCGCCCAGCTCCATTCGAATGCATTCGACTCCCTTGAACGTGCCGTTCTCGATCACCGCCTTCACCGGACCGGCCAGGAACTCTATGCGGATGTCCTCTTCCTCCAGCTGCCGCAGTTCCTCCGGCAACGCGGGCATCTGCTCCCGCGCTCGCCTGTAGACGATGAAGACCTCTTTGCACCCCAGCCGCACGGCCGAGCGGGCGGAGTCGATCGCCACGTTGCCGCCCCCGATCACGGCGACTCGAGCCCCAACCGCCGCGTTCTCCCCGGCGTTCACGCGCCGCAGGAATTCAACACCCGGAATCACCGCCGGGTGCTCGGCACCCGGGATCCGCAGCTCGACGGGCTTGTGCGCGCCCGTCGCGATGAAGACCGCTCTGTACCCCTCTTCGGACAGGCTCTTCAGCGTGAAATCCCGGCCCAGCGCGGCGTTGAGCCGGATCGCCACGCCGGTTTCCCGAATGTAGGCGATCTCCGCAGCCAGGATCGCCGGCGGCAGCCGATAGTCGGGAATGCCGACCGCCAGCATGCCGCCCGCGACCGGCAGCGCCTCGAACACCGTGCAGGCATAGCCCTTCAGCGTCAGGTAGTAAGCCGCCGTAAGTCCCGCCGGCCCGGCCCCAACGACGGCCACCTTCTCCTCGTAACGCACCGCCGCCCGTGCCGGGCGGGCGCCCCGCTTCAACTCGTAGTCCGCCGCGAATCGCTTCAGCGCGCGGATGGCAATGGGCTCGCCATGCTTGCCGGCTTCGCAGCGTTCCTCGCAGGGGTGCGGGCAGACCCGGCCGCATATTCCGGGAAACGGATTCTCGCGGCGGATGACCGCTATGGCGCGGTCGAACTCGCCCTGCGCCAGATAGCCCATGTAGGCCGGGACGTCCTGATGGATGGGGCAGGTATACTGACAGGGCGACGAAATGATGCCTTTGCACACGAGCGCATCACACCGCTTCCGAATGACGTGCTCCTCGAATTCGTTGCGGAAATAACGCAGCGTGTTCAGAACCGGATTGGGCAGAGTTTGCCCCAGCCCGCACAAGGAGCCCGATTTGACTGTTTTCGCCAGCTTCTCCAGAACCGCAATGTGCTCCGGACGGCCCGCGCCTGCGGTGATTTCTCCCAGAATGCGAAGCAGGTGTTGCGAACCCATCCGGCAGGGGATGCACTTGCCGCAGGATTCGCTGTGCGTGAACTCCAGGAAGTACTTGGTCACGTCGACCATGCACGACTCTTCATCCATCACGATCATGCCGCCGGACCCCATGATCGATCCGGCCTTTGTGAGCTCCTCGTAGTCGACCGGGAGGTCCAGCAACTCGGCCGGTATGCACCCGCCGGAGGGTCCGCCTGTCTGGACCGCCTTGAACGGTTTGCCGTCCGGGATGCCGCCGCCGATCTGAAAGATGACATCGCGCAGTTTCATGCCCATCGGCACTTCGATCAGACCCGTCCGGTTGATCTTGCCGGCCAGCGCGAACGTCTTGGTGCCCCGGCTCTGCTGCGTGCCGTACTGCGTGAACCAATCGGCGCCGCTGGCCAGTATGGCCGAGACGTTGGCCAGCGTCTCGACGTTGTTGATGTTTGTCGGCTTGCCGTGCAGCCCCGAATTCGCCGGAAACGGCGGCCGCGGCCGCGGCGCGCCGCGCCGGCCCTCAATGGACGCCATCAACGCGGTCTCCTCGCCGCAAACAAACGCGCCGGCCCCCTCCTTGATCCTCACGGCGAACGAGAACTCCGTGCCCATGATCCGTTCGCCCAGGAACCCGAGTTCCTCCATCTGCCGGATCGCCGTGCGCAGCCTTTCGATAGCCAGCGGATACTCCGCCCGTACGTACACATAGCCGTGTGAAGCCCCAACGGCATAGGCGGCGATCACCAGCCCCTCCAGCACCGCATGCGGGTCGCTCTCCAGCACCGAGCGGTCCATGAAGGCGCCGGGGTCCCCTTCGTCCGCGTTGCAGACCACGTACTTGAGCTCGCCGGCTGCCTTTCTCGCGAAGCCCCACTTCGTGCCCGTCGGAAACCCGGCGCCGCCCCGTCCCCGCAGCCCGCTGCGCCTGACTTCCTCGATCACGGCCGCGGGCGTCATCTTCAGAGCCTTCGCCAGTCCCGAGTACCCGCCCCGGGCTATGTAGTGGTCGACGCTCTGCGGATCGATCAGCCCGGCGTTTCTCAGCACGATCCGAACTTGCGGGGCGATCATCGGCAGTTCGGAAAACGAAGGGATCGGCGCGCACGCCACATCCCCGAAGGTGGCCAGGGCAAGATCGGGCCGGGGATCGCCGTTGAGGATGAAGCTCTCCGTCAGCTCCGCGACGCGCTCCGCGGTCAGGTCGCCGTACAGGACGCGCCGGCCGTCCGGCAGGCCGATCTCGACCAGTGGTTCGGCATAACACATGCCCAGACAGCCCACCTCATGGAAATCCGCCGCCACGGACCGCGCGGCAAGCTCCCTTTCGAAAGCCGCGCGCACATCAAGCGCGCCCGCGGCGCGCCCGCACGTGACGGCACCCACGACAAGGCGCGGGCGCTCGATGCGGTTGAAGCGCGCCCACGCCGCTGCGGCCCTCTCCTGGATCTGTTGAAACGTCATTCGATTGCCCTGAGAAGTTGCCTGACCTTCTCAACGGTCATCCGTCCGTACACCTTGCCGTCTACCACCACGACGGGGGACAGGGCACAGGATCCGAAACAGGCGACACGTTCGAGGCTGAACTTGTAGTCGGGCGTTGTCTCGCCCGGCCGAATGCCGAGCAGCTTGCACACTTCGTTCATGATGCGCTTGCCCCCGCGCACGTGACAGGCTGTGCCCTGGCAGACTTTGACGATGTGGTCGCCCGGCCGGGTGAACCGGAATTGGGTGTAGAAGGTCGCCACCCCGTAGACGTCGTTCTCCGAGATGTCGAGCCGGCAGGCAATCTCGCTGACGGCCTGTTCGGAGATGTAGCCGAAGGAAGCCTGGACGGCCTGCAGCATGGGGATCAGCTCGTCACGCTCGCGCGCATATGAACTGAGCACCGCGCCTATGTTCGCATCTGGCCCGCCGCCCTGCATGCACCTTCCCCTCGCGCTCCGTGCCGCCCGCAACGGGGTGTTGCGGCGTGGGGCGCCAATCCAACGGACGGGGACAAACTTGACCCCAGGACGCCGGCTCGAATGCCCAACAGCCCGCTCGACGCGCAACCCGGTGTCGGTGGGTCGGAGGTATGGAGAACCGGTGCCGCACGGCACGACGGCCGGCGCCAGCCCGGGAGATTCCGCTCCTGTCGATGAGGCCTGTTGGTGCGCTTCACCCCGAGTGGCCCTGCCCCAGTCCAGCAAATCCCGGACAGTTTCTGACATCGACGTGGAGGTGTCAACCACGAAAGGGCCGCCGCCGCCGGACAAACCCCCTTCCGCCCGTCCGGTTGGCCGGTTGCAGGAACGTGCCGTTGCCGCTGCCCGCGCGGGGCGCGGGAACGATCAGACGAGCCCCTGATCGAGCATCGCGTCGGCAACCTTTACGAACCCGGCGACATTGGCGCCGAGCACCAGATTGCCGGGCGCGTCATACTCTTCCGCCGTTTCGAAGCAGGTCTTGTGAATCGAAATCATAATGTCGTGCAGCCGCCGGTCTACCTCCTCGCGGGTCCAGGTCAGCCGCATGGAGTTCTGGCACATCTCCAGCCCGGAGGTGGCGACGCCGCCCGCGTTGGCCGCCTTGCCGGGGCCGTACAGGATCTTCTTCTCGATGAACTGTTCGATGGCTTTCGGCGTGCTCGGCATGTTGGCGCCTTCGCAGACCAGATAGCAGCCGTTCGCCAGCAGCGTCTTCGCGTCCTCGCCGCTGATCTCGTTCTGGGTCGCGCTCGGAAACGCGCAGTCGCACACGAGGTCCCACGGCCGCCTCCCGTCGCGGTACTCCGCACTGAACTCCTCGGCGTATTCCTTGATCCGGCCGCGCCGCACGTTCTTCAACTCCATCGCCCACCGCAGCTTCTCGTCGTTGATGCCGTCTTTGTCGTACACCGTGCCGTTGGAGTCCGACAGACTCACCACCTTGCCGCCGAGCTGGTTGATCTTTTCCACCGTGTACTGCGCCACGTTGCCGGAGCCCGAAACCGCGCAGGTCTTGCCCTCAAACGTCTCGCCGCGCGTCTTCAACATCTCTTCGGCAAAGTATACCGCCCCGTACCCCGTCGCCTCCGGCCGAATCAGCGAGCCGCCCCAGTTCAGGGCTTTGCCCGTCAGAACCCCGGTCCATTCGTTGCGCAGCCGCTTGTATTGACCGAACAGAAACCCGATCTCGCGGCCGCCCACTCCGATGTCGCCTGCCGGTACGTCCGTGTCCGGGCCGATATGCCGCGCCAACTCCGTCATGAACGACTGGCAGAAGCGCATGACTTCCGCGTCCGATTTCCCCTTCGGATCAAAATCCGAGCCCCCTTTGCCGCCGCCCATCGGCAGGGTGGTCAGCGAGTTCTTGAAGATCTGTTCGAAACCCAGGAACTTCAGAATGCTCGCGTTCACACTGGGGTGAAAACGCAGCCCGCCCTTGTAGGGGCCGATCGCGCTGTTGAACTCGAAGCGAAAACCCCGGTTCACCTGCACGGTGCCTTGGTCATCCTGCCACGGGACCCGGAAGATGATCTGCCGCTCCGGTTCCACCAGCCGGTACAGGATCCGCGACTCCACGTACTCCTCGTTGCGCGCCATGACCGGCTCGAGCGACTCGAGCACTTCTCGCACCGCCTGCAGAAACTCCTGTTCGCCCGCGTTCCGCTTCTCCACAACGGCGAGCACTTCCTGAATGACGCTCATACCCCCATACTCCTTTCCTTCCCCTGCGTTGACTTGTTTACTTGTAACGGTAATAAACAGCCGTCAGAATTTCGAATTATAGCCGACAAGTCAATATAAAACTGGAACCAATATCTTGACTTGATAAACATAATACGGCATATTTGCCGTATTGGGGATGTCTTGGGAACCGGGTGTGGCTGGTGCTTCGGCTGGAGCAGGCCGTACGCAGGGGGCCGAATAGCGGCAAGACGATGCAGGGAGAAAAGGAGGGGGAGGCCGCAGGATGTCGACGCGCACGGAGCGGGCGAAACAGGCCATTTTGAGGGCCTTGGATGAGATTGGCGGGGCGGCGGGCGCGGCGCGCATCACCCGGCGGTTGGCGGCCATGGGGGTGGATCTGCAGCCGCGCACGGTCCGTTTTTACCTGTTGCGGATGGATCGGGACGGGCTGACGCAGTACGTGGGCCGCCGCGAGGGGCGCGTCATCACCGAGCGGGGCCGCGAGGAAATGGCCTGCGCGAACGTTTTTCAGAAGCTCGGATTCGTAGCGGCGAAAGTGGATGCGCTGGGCTACGCCATGTCGTTCAATCTCGATACGGGCCAGGGCACGGTTGTCGCCAACACGGGGTTCATCAAGCAGCGGGATCTCCCGCGCGCGATTCTCAGAATGCGCCCCGTATTCGAACGGCATTTCGGGATGGGGACCCGTGCGGCTCTGGCCAGGCAGGGGGAACGACTGGGGAGTGTCACGGTCGGCCGCGGAACCGTCGCACTGGGCACGCTCTGCAGCGTGACGGTGAATGGAGTCCTGCTGGAAGCCGGCATCCCCGTGCAGTCGCGGTTCGGCGGGTTGGTCGAAATCGCGGACGGCAGGCCGGTCCGGTTCGTGGACCTGATCGAGTATACGGGCACGACGGTGGATCCGCTGGAGATCTTCATCACGGCCGGCCGCACGCAGGTGCTCCGTTGCGCCGAGACCGGGTCTGGCATCATCGGGGCGAGTCTGCGTGAGGTCCCCTCGGCCGCGCTGGACGACGTCGTGCGCATACGCGGGCGGATGCAGGCATGCGGGCTGGGCGGCATTCTCATGATCGGCCGGCCGAACGCGGCCCTGCTCGACGTACCCGTGCCCGAAGGGCGGACGGGCATCGTGGTGGTCGGCGGGCTCAATCCCCTGGCCGCCCTTCACGAGGCCGGAATACCCCTCACGATCCAGCCCCTGGCCGGCCTCGAACACATTGACGCCTTCGTTCCGTTTGAAGACCTCGCCCTCAAGGGCCGGCGCCTCACCCCCTACGTCGATTGACTCCCGTTCGCGCTCGCAAGAAAAGCGCGCGGGTTTCCATTTCACGGTTGCCCGGGCGTGCGCCGTCTGTTAGGCTGGTTCTTGTTCCTTCCATCTCAATCGACAAACGCGTCGCTCTTTCGGCGCCCCGCCTTGACGTGACTCTTCCGTGACGCAGAAGGTACGAGCTCGTCACGCGTGGCGTGCGCCGGTCCCCTGGGGCCCGCAATTGGAGGATCGTGGATGACGAAGCATATCTTCATTACCGGGGGTGTGGTCTCTTCGCTCGGCAAGGGCCTCACCTCCGCCTCCGTGGCCCTGCTCCTGCAGCGGCGCGGGTACCGCGTCCGTCTGCAGAAGATGGACCCGTACATCAACGTCGATCCGGGCACGATGTCCCCGTTCCAGCACGGGGAAGTCTACGTGACCCTCGACGGCGCGGAGACCGACCTGGACCTCGGCCATTACGAGCGCTTCACGGGCGTCGATTGCACGCGCGCGAGCAACTACACCACCGGCCGGATCTACAGCGCCGTCATCTCCCGCGAGCGCGCCGGCGACTACCTCGGCAAAACCGTGCAGGTCATCCCGCACATCACCGACGAGATCAAGGATGCGATCCGTTCGCTCGACGGCGATGAGGTCGACATTGCCATCACCGAAATCGGGGGGACGGCCGGCGACATCGAATCGCTGCCGTTCCTTGAGGCCATCCGCCAGTACCGGCAGGAGATCGGCAGGGTCAACGGCCTGTTCATCCACCTCACGCTCGTGCCCTATATCAAGGCGGCCGGCGAGATGAAGACCAAGCCTTCCCAGCAGTCGGTCGGCATCTTGCGCACGATCGGCATCATTCCCGACATTCTGATCTGCCGTTGCGAGCGGCCGCTGGAGAAGGAACACAAGGAGAAGCTGGCCCTGTTCTGCAATGTCGACCAGGAGCTTGTCATCGAGGAGAAAGACGTGGCCCACTCGATCTACGAGGTGCCCCTGGAACTGGCGGCGCAGGACGCCGACGTCTACATACTCGAGAAGCTCAACCTGCACGTCAACCGGCTGGAACTCGGCGATTGGCGGAAGATGGTCGACACGCTCATCTCGCCGAAGAACGGACGGGTGGAAATCGCCGTTGTCGGCAAGTACACGAGCCTGCAGGACTCCTATAAGAGCATATACGAGGCGCTCACGCACGGCGGCATCGCCAACGACGTTCGCGTCGATATCCGTATGGTCAAGTCCAGAGATATCGAGAGAGAGGGTGCCGACAGCCGGCTTGCCGGCGTGAACGGGGTGCTGGTGCCCGGCGGATTCGGACAGCGCGAGGTCCAAGGCAAGATCCAGGCCGTGCAGTATGCGCGGGAGAACGGGCTGCCCTTCTTCGGGATCTGCCTGGGTATGCAGTGCGCCGTCATGGAGTTCGCCCGCAACGTGTGCGGGATGAGCGGCGCGAACAGTACCGAGTTCGACGCGAAGACCTCGTTCCCGGTCGTCGACATGATGGAAGAGCAGAAGAAGATCAAGAACCTGGGCGGCACCATGCGTCTCGGTTGCTGGCGTTGCGACCTCGAACGAGGCAGCAAGGCTCACGCCGCCTACGGGAAAGACCGCGTCCAGGAACGGCATCGGCATCGCTACGAGTTCAACAACGCGTACCGCGACCGCATGGCCGGGCACGGCCTGCGCTTTACCGGGTTCTCCCCGGACAGTGAGTTGGTGGAGATTGTCGAACTGGCGGAGCACCCGTGGTTTGTCGCCTGCCAGTTCCATCCCGAGTTCCAGTCCCGTCCTCTGGCCCCGCATCCGCTTTTCCGCGCCTTCGTCGCGGCGGCGGTCGGCGCCAGGCACGGCTGAACGGGAGGAGCGGGCCCGGAATCGGGATTGGCGGCCTCATGACTTGCGCATCGTGCCGGAAAAATACCTGCAAACTCCGGTTGCCAAGCCGGACGCTTTGGTGTATGGTCCTGTGGTTTCGTCCCCTAGATCCTCCTGACAACGGGCGAGGTATCCCCACGTAAAGCGAGCCAGTGGGGGTGGACTATAGCCGCTCGCCAGACGCAGGATCGGTTCATGAAGGCACTTATTGCACTGGAAGACGGACGGTGCTTCAAGGCCCGGTCGTTCACCGGGCCCGGGGAAGTCTTCGGCGAAATCGTCTTCAACACGTCCATGACCGGCTACCAGGAGATTCTGACCGATCCCTCCTACCACGGCCAGGTCGTCACGCTCACCTACCCGCTTATCGGGAACTACGGCGTCAACGCCGCCGACGTGGAAAGCGACCGGCCGAAGGCGGCCGGTCTGATCGTTGGCGAATGCAGCCGCATCCCCAGCAGTTGGCGCAGCCAGACATCGCTGCCGGACTACCTGCAGCAGCACGGCATCCTGGGCGTTGATCAGGTTGACACGCGTGCCGTTACCCTGCACATTCGTTCGCGCGGCGCCATGAAATGCGTCGTCTCGACGACGGACCCGGATCCGGCGCGTCTCGTCGAGAAGGCAAGGCAATCGCCCGGCCTCGTGGGGCGCGATCTGGCCTGTGACGTCACGGCGCCGTCGCGCTATGACTGGACCGAATGCGGCAGCCCGGCGCACACACGTGTCGAGGGCGCCCCGCTTCATCTGGCGGACGGGCAGGCGCCGACGGGCGGCCGCCCGCCGTTCCGGGTGGCTGTGATCGACTGCGGCGTCAAACGCAACATCCTCAGGCTGCTGGCCGCTCACGGATGTGCCTTGCGCGTGTTTCCCATCTCGGCGGCCGCCCGGGAGATTCTGGACTATGCGCCGGACGGCCTGTTCATTTCCAACGGGCCGGGTGACCCCGAAGGCGTCCCCTACGTCGTCGAGGCCGTGCGTGAGCTTATTCATGAACCGATCCCCACCTTCGGTATCTGTTTCGGGCATCAGTTGCTCGGGCTCGCACTCGGCGGCAAGACCTACAAACTGAAGTTCGGCCACCGGGGCGCCAACCAGCCCGTCAAGGATCTTGCCACCGGAAAGGTGGAAATCACCTCGCAGAACCATGGATTCTGCGTGGACAAAGACACGCTCGACCCCGAACGAGTTGCGACGACCCATGTCAATCTGAACGACGGGACTTCCGAGGGGCTGCGCCACAAGACGCTGCCCGTCTTCTCGGTGCAGTATCACCCGGAGGCCTCGCCGGGGCCCCACGATTCATTCTACCTGTTCCAGCGGTTCGTCGAATTGATGGAGAAAGCACGTGGACGTGAGTGAAGCCACTTGCGCGAGAATTTGCTCGAGAACCTACTCGGGAACCCGCTTTCGCTCAGATAGCTCCGGCGGGCACGCTTGCTTGGGGCCTGGACTCGAACGCCCTGTCCCGACGTTTTTCCCGAAGACCGACGCGGCCGGCGGTTGTCTTTCGAGCAGGTTCCCGAGTGGGTTCTCGAGCAAGCTGGCGGCTGGGTTGTGGCTCCCATCAACCCTTCGGCAGGCTCAGGGCCTTCGGCCATCAACCATGGGTAGGGGGTAGGCAGGTGCCCAAGCGTACGGACATCCGGAAGATCATGATCATCGGCTCCGGTCCGATCGTCATCGGGCAGGCCTGCGAATTCGACTATTCGGGGACGCAGGCCTGCAAGGCGCTGCGGGAAGAGGGCTATGAAATCGTCCTGCTGAACAGCAATCCGGCCACCATCATGACCGACCCGGAGACGGCGGACCGCACCTACGTTGAGCCGATTACGACGGACACCGTCGAGAAGATCGTGGCGGCGGAGCGCCCGGATGCGCTGCTGCCGACGCTCGGCGGTCAGACGGCGTTGAACATCTCCGTGGCGAGCGCGAAGGCAGGTATCCTGGGGAAGCATGGCGTAGAGCTGATCGGGGCGAACGTGGCGGTCATCGAGCGCGCCGAAGAGCGCGAGCTGTTCAAGGCGGCGATGGCGAGCGTCGGGCTGGCGTGCCTCAAGAGCGAGCTGGTCACGAGCGTGGAGGCCGCCAGGCAGGCGGCCGGGCGGATCGGGTTCCCCATCATCGTTCGCCCCAGCTTCACGCTCGGCGGGACGGGCGGCGGCATCGCGCAGGACATGGCGGAGCTCGCGCGGATCGTGGAGGGCGGGCTGGACGCGAGTATGACGCACGAGGTGCTCGTGGAAGAGTCCGTGCTCGGTTGGAAGGAGTACGAGTACGAGGTCATGCGCGACCGCAACGACAACGTCGTCATCATCTGTTCGATCGAGAACCAGGACCCGATGGGCGTGCACACCGGCGACAGCATTACCGTGGCCCCGGCGCAGACGCTGACGGACGTCGAATACCAGATGTTGCGCGATGCCTGCATCAAGGTCATGCGCGCGATCGGGGTCGAGACGGGCGGTTCCAACGTCCAGTTCGCCGTGCACCCGGAGACGGGGCGTATGGTCGTCATCGAAATGAATCCGCGCGTCTCGCGCAGTTCCGCGCTCGCGAGCAAGGCGACCGGGTTCCCGATCGCAAAAATCGCGGCGAAACTCGCCGTGGGATACACGTTGGACGAATTGCCGAATGATATCACGAAGGAAACGCCTGCCAGCTTCGAGCCGGCTATCGACTATTGCGTCGTCAAGATCCCGCGCTTCGCATTCGAGAAGTTTCCTACCGCCGAACTGAAGGTCGGCGTCAGTATGAAGTCCGTCGGCGAAACGATGGCGATCGGCCGGACCTACAAGGAAGCGCTTCAGAAGGCGCTGCGCGGGCTGGAGATCGGGCTGGACGGGCTGGACTTGAAATGCGAGGAGTTGATCGACAAGCGGCATTGGCGCGAGAAACTCGGCGACATCGGCACGGTGCAGCGCCTGTTCTATCTGAAGTACGGCCTGAAGCAGGGCATATCGGTCCGCGACATGGCCGAACTGACGGCCATCGACCCGTGGTTCGTGGATAACATCGCCCAGATCGTGGAGATGGAACGCGCGCTGCTGAAGGCGCCCAGGGACCGGCCCCTGGGGCCGGACATGCTGGCGCGGGCGAAGCGCTTCGGCTTCTCCGACCGGCAGATCGTGCTGCTGCGCCACGCGGGCGACACGGGGCTGAGGCAGGAACCGGCGCGCCTGTTCGACGAGGAAGTGAAGATGCGGGCGGCCCGGACCGCCCGCGGGCTGAAGCCCGTATTCCGGCTCGTCGACACCTGCGCCGGCGAATTCGAGGCGTACACGCCGTACTACTACTCCAGCTATGCGGAGCAGGACGAATCCCGGCCGTCCGCCAAGGAGAAGGTGGTGATTCTCGGCGGCGGCCCGAACCGGATCGGGCAGGGGATCGAGTTTGACTACTGCTGCGTACACGCCGCGTTCGCGCTGCGCGAGCTGGGCTATGAGACGATCATGGTCAACAGCAACCCCGAGACGGTCAGTACCGACTACGACACATCGGACAAGCTGTACTTCGAACCGCTGACCTTCGAAGACGTCATGAACATCATGGAGAGCGAGAAACCCATCGGCGTGATCGCGCAGATGGGCGGGCAGACCCCGCTGAACATCGCGACGCCGCTGATGAAAGCCGGGGTCCGTGTGCTGGGCACCTCGGCGGCGAGCATCAATCGCGCCGAGGATCGCGAGGAATGCCGCCAGTTGCTCGACGCACTCGGCCTGCTGCAGCCGGATAGCGCCACGGCGATGAATGAAGAGCAGGCGCTGCGCGCCGCGCGTCGCATCGACTATCCCGTCATGATCCGCCCTTCCTACGTGCTGGGCGGCCGCGCGATGATGGTCGCCTATACCGACGCGGACCTGCGCACCTTCGTCCGGGCCGCTTTCGAGGCCAGTCCCGGTTTCCCGGTCCTGATCGACCGTTTCCTCGAGAGCGCCGTGGAGGTCGACGTGGACCTCGTGTGTGACGGGACGGACGTCTACGTCGGCGGCGTCATGCAGCACATCGAGGAAGCCGGTATCCATTCGGGGGACAGCGCCTGTGTCACCCCGCCCTACACGCTGGGGCCGGAGGTGATCCGGCGGATCGAGGAGGCGTGCGGCCGGATCGCGCTCGCCCTGGAGGTGAAGGGGTTGCTGAATGTGCAACTCGCCGTGAAGGACGGTGAGATCTTCATCATCGAAATCAATCCCCGCGCCTCCCGAACGGTGCCCTATGTCAGCAAGGCGACCGGCGTCCCGCTGGCCAAAGTGGCGACCCGTGTCGCCGTCGGCCATACGCTCAGGGAACTCGGGCTGGCGGGCAAGACGCGTGTCCAGCCGCACTACGCTGTCAAGGAAGCGGTGTTCCCTTTCAACCGGTTCGCCGGCGTCGACCCTACCCTGGGGCCCGAGATGAAGTCGACCGGTGAGGTGATGGGGATTGATGCCAGCTTCGAGGTCGCCTACTGGAAGAGCCAGATTGCCGCCGGCCAGGACCTTCGGCGGGTGGGCACGGTCTTTCTCAGCGCCAAGGATCGCGACAAGGGCTGGATGATCGACATCGGGCGCGAACTCCAGGCGCTCGGCTTCCCGATCGTGGCGACCGTCGGAACGGCCGGCGCGCTGGCGCTGGCCGGCGTGCGGGCGGAGAAGCTGGCAAAGGTCCAGGACGAGGCGCACCCGAACATTCTGGACCTGATGCGCGAAGACAGGATTTGCCTGCTGGTCAATACGCCGAGCGGCCCCGTCGCGCGGCTCGACGAAATCTCAATTCGGGCCGAGGCGATTCTCAGGAATGTGCCGCTCGTCACGACCCAGTCCGGCGCCCGCGCGACCGTTGCCGCCATCCGCCACATGCGCAAGGCGCGCTGGACCGTCCGCGCCCTGCAGGACTACGCCCGGCAAAAGTAGAAGAGCCGTCCCGGCTCTTCCTTCCCGCGGCACGATGTGCCGCCGGGTGCACCCGGCCCCGCGGCCCGGGTGAATCGGCGAGACGCCGCTTCTACCCCAGCGCCAGCGTCACGCCCTGGTACCCGTAGTAGACGCCCAGCGCGATCACGGCCGCCGCCGCCACCCGGATCAGCCCCCGGTAGACGGAGTCGGGGATGAAACGCTTCCCGGCCGAGAGCGAGAAAGACACCAGCGTGTACCAGATCAAATCGGACAGGATGTGCCCGGCGAAGAAGACCGCGGCCGCCAGCCAGCGCGTCTCGATCCGGGCCGTCGCCTCGGTAATCATCGCCAGCCCGATTGTGGCCCACCAGATCGTGAAGTAGGGGTTCGACAGCGAAGTGATGACGCCCCCCACGATCGGCGTCGCCCGCCGGGCACGAACCGATGCGCCGGCCGTCGAGTCCAGGTCGAGCCGGGCATGCGAACGCAGCATCCCGATGCCCATCCACACCAGAACCGCGCCGCCCGCCACGCTGACGCTCAGCCGGAACGCGGGCGCCTGCAGAAACCGGCCGATCCCCAGCAGAAGCAGCAGAACCGTGGCGATCTCCAGGACCATGTGGCCCAGCACCGTCAACGGCCCGGCCCAGACCCCATGCTTTCGGGTCTCCGCGATCACCAGCGCCAGCATCGAGCCCGGCATCATCGCGCCCGTCAGCCCCACAACGAACGCGAAGGCGAACACGCGCACGATCGTAAAGAGTTCCTGAGCGGGCACCGGCCGTCTCCTCGCTTCGCTCGGCAGCAGTCGAAAGTCCGAAAGTCGAAAGTCGAAGGTCGGAAGGTCCAAGGTCGGAGGCGTGGTTGCTCGCAGGATAGGCCCGTTGTGCTCCGATCTTTGATTCTCGACTCTTCGTCCTACGACTCCCGCTCTACTCCACCCCGTCCCAGCAGTAGGTGCAGAGTCGCTCCTTGGGCAGGCCGATCGCGCCGACCAGATCGTCCAGCCGCTGGTACTGTAGGGTGGAGAGCTTCAGCCGCGTGGCGATTCTGTCGACCATCAACGCGTACTTCTCCGAATCCGGGTCGGCGTACTCGGTCGGATTCGGATTGTCTTCACCCTCGATTTCCTTGATGGCCCGGCGGCCTGCCAGATCCAGCGGGGTCCTTGAGCGCGAGAAGTTGAGGAACTTGCACCCGTAGCACAGCGGCGGGCAGGCGGGCCGCATGTGGACCTCCTTCGCGCCGTACTCGTACAGGCGCTGAATGATGTCCTGCAGCTGCGTGCCGCGCACGATCGAGTCCTCGCAGAAGAGCAGGCTGCGGCCCTGGATCAGTTCGCGTACGGGGATCAGCTTCATGCGTGCCACCAGATTCCGGGTCTCCTGGACCTGGGGCATGAAACTGCGCGGCCAGGTCGGCGTGTACTTCACGAACGGGCGGCGATACGGAATCCGCGCCTCGTTCGCGTAGCCGATCGCGTGCGCGGTGCCGGAGTCCGGGATGCCCGCGACAATGTCGGGTTTCACCGAATCGCGCCTGGCCAGCGCCGCGCCGCACTGGTTGCGGACCGCTTCCACGTTGATGTCCTCGTAGTGCGAGGACGGGTACCCGTAGTACACCCAGAGAAAAGCGCAGATCTGCATCCGTTCGCCGGGCGCCTTGCGCTGCTCGATGCCGTCAGGCGACAGAAACACGACTTCGCCGGGCCCGAGATACTGCTTCACCTCGTAGTCCAGGTTGGGGAACGCGCTTGTCTCCATGGTGACCGCGTAGGCGCCGTCCCGCTCGCCGATGATGACGGGCGTGCGGCCGAACTTGTCGCGCGCCGCGTAGATGCCGTGCTTCGTGAGCAGGAGCATGGAACTCGACCCTTCGATCGCTTCCTGCGCCCGCGCGATCCCGTCCTCAAACGTGCCCTCCCGGTTGATCAACGTGGAGATCAGCTCCGTCGGGTTCACCTCGCTGCCGCTCATCTCGGAAAAGTGCGTGGCTCTCTTTTCGAACGCCGTCTTGACCAGTTGCTCGGCATTCTTCACCACGCCGACCGTCACGATCCCGTACACGCCGAGATGGGAGCCGATGATCAGGGGTTGGTCTTCGTAATCGCTGATCACGCCGATCCCGATGTTGCCGTGCATGCGGGTTCGGTCCGTGTCGAACTTGCCGCGGAACTGCGCGTTTGTGATGTCGTGGATGATGCGCGTGAAACCGTCTTCGTTCTTCACCGCCATGCCGCCGCGCATCGTGCCGAGGTGCGAATGATAGTCCGTGCCGTAGTAGAGATCCTCCGTGCAGTCCGACTTCGAAACGACACCGAAGAAGCCGCCCATGACATCGCCCTCCTATGTACCCGAGCTTTCGGTCAACGCCGTGCCCGTCTCGCGCGCGGAAGCGGCAGGAAAGCGACGGGAGTCTGCAAGGCTGAACACACCCGAACGCCCTGCAGCATAGGCGATCACGCCAAGCGAGACAAACGAAAAAACGGGCACCGCGCCGTTTGCGTATTCGGGGCTTGTGAGCGGCGCGAGGTGCCGGTATGCTTCGTGGGGTAGGGGGTTCGCTCATGACAACGCAACTCGAAGCCGCACGGACGGGAGTCGTAACGGCCGCGATGGAGCAGGCGGCCCGCTCGGAACGTGTCCCGGTGGAAACGGTGCGTGCGGCGCTCGCCTCCGGGCGCGCCGTGCTGCCCTGCAACCCGCGCCACACAAGCCTGCGGCCGGCGGTCGTGGGGCGCGCGTTCCGGACGAAGATCAATGCCAATATCGGGCGGTCCACCGAACGGTCCGATACCGCCACGGAACTCAAGAAGCTGAACGTGGCGCTCGAGGCGGGTGCCGATTTCGTGATGGACTTGAGCGTCGGGCCCGACCTGGCCGAGTTGCGCCGGGCCATGCTCAAGGCCTCACCGGTCGCGTTGGGTACGGTCCCGATCTACGAAGCGCTGGCCAGGACCGGCGGCACGGAACTGGACCCCGCGGTGCTGCTGGCGGTCATCGGAGAGCAGGCCGGGCAAGGGGTCGACTTCATGACGCTGCACGCCGGCATTCTGAAACAGCACGTGCCGCTCGCCATGAAACGGCTGATGGGCATCGCAAGCCGCGGGGGCGCCATTCTCGCCGAGTGGATGAGCCTTCACGACGAGGAGAACCCCCTCTATGCGCGGTGGGACGAGGTGCTCGCCATCTGCCGGGCACACGACGTGACCGTCTCGCTCGGCGACGGGCTGCGGCCGGGCTGCCTCGCGGACGCCAGCGACGCCGCCCAGTTCGCGGAACTCGAGACGCTCGGCGAACTCGTCCGGCGCTGCCGGGAGGCAGGGGTCCAGGTGATGGTGGAAGGGCCCGGCCATATCCCCTTTGACCAAATCCAGATGAATATGGAAAAGGAGGAAGCGCTGTGTGACGGCGCCCCGTTCTACGTGCTGGGCCCGGTCGTCACCGACGTCGCGCCGGGATACGACCATATCACCTCGTCCATCGGCGCGACGGCCGCGGCCTTTCAC
Organism: Kiritimatiellia bacterium; assembly: GCA_016929905.1. Taxonomy (GTDB): domain Bacteria; phylum Verrucomicrobiota; class Kiritimatiellia; order JAFGHX01; family JAFGHX01; genus JAFGHX01. The sequence goes on along the minus strand of JAFGHX010000166.1, from coordinate 9,058 downwards.
GGGGCCGCGCTGCTCTGCTATGTGACGCCCGCCGAACATCTGGGCCTGCCTACCGAGCGGGAGGTGCGCGAAGGCGTGGTCGCCTGCCGGATCGCCGCCCACGCCGCCGATGTCGCACGCGGATTGCCCGGCGCGCGGGACTGGGACGACAACATGGCGCGTGCCCGCATCAACTTCGACTGGGATCGCCAGTTCGAGCTCGCCATGGATGGGCCCGGCGCCCGGACTCGCTACGAGCAGACACGCACAGCAGGCGGCAAGAACGCGGACCACTGTTCGATGTGTGGCCGGGAGTTCTGCGCCGTGCGGACATCCCGGCGTATCGCTGAAAGAGGAAAGTAGAACAGCCGTCCCGGCTCTTCCTCCCGGCGGCACGCCGTGCCGCCGGGAGGAAGAGCCGGGCTGTCAGACTGAAGAGAACGACGCGAGGAAGTCTCAGGCCGACAACCATGCTCGAACCGGAATCACAGCCGCCTCCGACCCATATCGAACGGCTCCTCGACATCATGCGCCGCCTCAGAGGTCCGGACGGCTGCCCCTGGGATCGGGAACAGACACTCGAGACGCTCAAGACCTATCTGCTTGAGGAATGCTACGAGGTGCTCGACGCGATCGACGGCGGCGATCCGGAGCACCACAAGGAGGAACTGGGCGATCTGTTGCTCCAGATCGTCTTCCAGTCGCAAATCCGCGCCGAGCAGCAAGCCTTCTCGTTCGATGAGGTGGCTGAACGGATCTGCCGCAAGCTCGTGCATCGGCATCCCCATGTCTTCGGCGATGTGCACGTGTCCGATTCCGGGGAGGTGCTCAGGAACTGGCAGGCCCTGAAGGCGAAGGAGAAGGAGAAAGCCCCGGCCGGCGTCCTGGGCGAGGTCCCGCGCCATATGCCCGCCCTCCACAAGGCGCACAAGATCCAGGCCCGCGCCGCGCGCGTGGGATTCGATTGGACGGCGGTCCACGATGTCGTGGCCAAGATCGATGAGGAGCTGGCCGAGGTGAAAGAGGCGCTCGGCTCCGGTGACAGGGACAGACTGCGCGAGGAAATCGGCGATTTGCTCTTCGCCGTCGTCAACCTGAGCCGGTTCCAGAAGATCGACGCCGAGGAAGTCTTGGCCCAAACGGTGGAGAAGTTCACGCGCCGCTTTCGTGAGGTGGAACGGCGCATTCACAAGAGCGGCAGGCAACTGACCGATTGCACGCTTGCCGAGATGGATGCGCACTGGGATGCCGTGAAGGGGGAAGAAGAATAGAAGAGCCGTCCTGCTCCGTCACAGGCCCTGGTCAGTATTCGTCCAGGTGGTGCCACTCGGCATTCTCGAGCCAGGTCTGGGGTCTGGAGACGAATTCGATGATGTTGTCCAGCAGGAAGTCGTGCTGCTTCTCCTGTTCGGCAAGCTGCAGAAAGAGCTTCTTCTGCCGCCCGTCGGCCGCCTCTTCCGCTTTGGCTGCGTAGAAGTCCTGGCTTTTCTTCTCCAGTTCCTGGGCCTTCTTGTAGAGGTCTATCTGGGAAATGTGAAAGCTGAATTCGCGCTGCTCTTCCTTCATCTTCACGAAAACGTTCTTTGCGTCGGTCAGGACGGTGGCGGCCTCAGCCTCCGCGGCGGACCCGCCTGCCAGCGCTTCGATCAGCTCAGCGTGCCGGACCTCCTCCTCCGCCAGCATCTTGAGGATGGAGGCTAACCCGGGATCGGTGCTCTTCTCGGCGAGCTCGCGGTAGTAGGCCTCGCCGTCCCTTTCCATTTTCAACGCAAATTCGAATATGTCCATTTCGCGCCTCCCGGATCATGTCGCCCAGAAGGACCGGCTCGGTTCTTCCGCTTTCAATCCTGATACCTTACCGGCTTGATGGGAGGCGGGTCAAGCCGGGAACAAGGGAATGCGCAGGTAAACGGATGGACAAGGGCGCACCCCCACGTTGCACTACCTGCGTGTGGCATGCCATTCAGCGGAAATCGGGCGGAAAACCGCTGCTCAGTCGACCTTGATGGCCTCTACCGGGCAGTTCTCCGCGGCTTCTCGGCAGGAGTCCTCTGCGCCGTCGGGGACTTCGTCGACAATGACCTTCGCCACGTCGTCGTCAAGTTCGAAGACCTCCGGGCAGGTATCTGCGCAAAGCCCGCAGCCCGTGCATGTTTCCTGGTCCACAACTGCTCTCATTTTGCCTCTCCTTCTCTTGCCTTCAGCCGAAAATGAGGCCCTATTGATAGGGTATCGGGCAGGGTTCTGTCAAGCCTCTTTCCGCATTAGAACTTGTCCACCGGATAGTGGAAATGGGGTTTTGGCGGAAACAGGTAGGTCAGAGTGGCAAGCCCGGCGGCCGAGCTGCGCAGAATCCCGGCGGCGGCCAGCGCCGCCGGGCTCTGGTATCCGTAGATCAGCTGCGCCAGCGCCCACTGCGGCAGACGGACCTGACAGCCGGCCGGTGCTGGCGGCCTCACGGCCAGCTTGCCTCCCGCCCACGTCAGCCGGGCGTCGTCCAGATTCGTTCGAAGGGTGATGCTGCCCCGTCCATGCAAGCGGCGGGCGAGCGGCGCGGCGAGTTTGGTCAACGCCGAACGTACGTTGACCAGCCGAATCATGGCGCCGCCGTCCTTGCGGTAGGTCGTGTTCCGACTGATGCCGAGCGGCATGCAGAACTGCACGAAGGGGTGGTCTTCGGGCAGGAGCAGCCGCACATGTTCCAGGCGTTCCTTCCACGCCAGCCGCGCCGCCGCTCGCAGCATATCGGCAAAGACAGCGGGTGTGGCATAGCCGACTTCGATCACCACGGCGGTCAACGGATGTGCGTCATACACAAAATAACCGCATGGCCGCCCCCTCGCGTCCAGCGCCACCTTGCACACGGCCTTTGGCCCCCATTTGAGGCCCTTGCGGAACGGGATCCAGTGCCGAGCGTCCCGGCGTGTCGGGCCGGTCCGCTCGGCGTTGCCGGCGTGGTACATCCTGAGTACCGAATGCAAATGACCGGGGCCGAAGTTCACGAAGCTGTGGCCAACCCGGGGGATTCGTTCCGTATCCCGCACCGCAACGGAGAAGGTACACTCCGGGAAAGCCTTCGCATACCCGAATTTCGGGTAGAAGTTGGGAATGCCGTACAGCATCGTACTGTCGAATCCGGCCTGCCTCATCCAGCGCAACGCGTTCGTCATCACGCGGCGCGCATAGCCTTTATCTCGGTACTCCGCGCGCGTGCTCACCCCCGCAATGCCGCCCATGCGCAGCAGTCGACCGTCAACCTGCTGCCGGAAGTCGATGACCCCGCAGCAACTGACCGACTCGCCACCCGCAACCAACTCCACCTTGTGACGCGGGTACCGGCCGCTGACACGGATGTCGGGGTCAAGCGGCTGGTCCAGGTCCTCTCGTTCGCATGAAGGATGCATATCCGTACGTCCGCATCTTCGTCCGGCCCTTACGGCTCACCCCGTCCCACCGGCGGGTGCAGATAGATCGGGTTCAGGGGGTCCGACGGGATGCCTCTGGACAGCCGTTGCCATGCCGCCAGGCCCACTGCACGTGCTTCGGGCATGCACCTTTTCTCCAGCAGGGACACGCCCGGCGGGCATGCGGTCCTCAGCGGCCCGCTGAGCCGGTCCCAGTCCGGCGAGGCGAGCAGCGTTCCCCCACTCAAGACCGCACCCAGATCCGCGAGTCGCACCAGTGCCCACTCCCGAGCCATGGCAAGCCGCCCGTCGGTCCATGTGAATTCGCCGAGCCACAGGCTTTCCCGCCTGGCATCCCCGCAGAGGGTCACCGACTGGCATTCGAACTCGCCGCACAGTGCCAACGCGAGGCCTTCGCCGCTGCTCAGGCCGTAGACGGGCACGCGGGCGGGCAGCGCGAACCCGTGTGCCGCGGACAGGGCCGAGCGCAATCCCGTGAATGAACCGGGCCCGAGCCCCACGACATAGTGGTCCACGGCAGCCAGCTCGACGCCGGCTTCCGCCAGCAGGTCCGGCATCTGCGTAAAAAGCCCGTGCGGATTCGCGCGCGTGCTCAACCACGACCGCCGCGCCCGGATATCGCCGTCGCACAGCAGGGCGAGGCTGCCCGACGCCGTGGATTGCTCTATGGCCAACACGATCATATTAACCGCTTCACATGATAGCGGGTGCCCTGCTAATATCAACCCCCAACACGCGGCGGCGAGTGCCGCCCGTTGGAAGACAGCCCAGACGTGGAAGAGTGGAAGAATGGAAGGCGGCGGGCGAGTGTGGAGCGTTGCGACGTTGGCCGGATGACGAGCGGGCGTTAGGCCCCCATCCTTCCAGCCTTCCAGTCTTCCGGAGTGGCATGACACGCGCGACGCAGAGGAGGCATGACATGGCCGTGAATTTCGTGGAGAAGATCGATGGCGGCGTGAAGGTGAATCACGTGCTGGCAAGCTGTTCGGACAAGGCCGGCCTGGACAAGCTGATCCTCGGCCTGGTCGACATCAACCCCGCGATCATGATCTATTCGACGGGCGGGACCTACAGCACGATCAAGGATGTTCTGGGCGACAAAGCAGCCGGGAACCTTGCCCAGGTCTCGCAATACACGGGCCAGCCGGAGATGCAGGGCGGCCTCGTGAAGACACTGGATTTCAAGATATATCTCGGCCTGCTGAGCGAGACCTATAACGACGCCCACAACGAGGACCTGAAGCGGCTCAACGCCGTCCACATCGATATGGTCGTCTGCAACCTGTACCCGTTCGCCCAGACGATTGCCAAGCCGGGCGCGACCGTCGAAATGGCGCGCGCGAACATCGACATCGGCGGGCCCTGCATGGTGCGCGCATCGGCCAAGAACTACCTGCGGGTCGCCTCCGTCACCAGCCCGGCGGATTACGACCGCCTACTCGCGGAACTCAGGAAGAGCGGCGGCATCCTGTCGCTCGAGACCCGGTTCGAGTTGGCGCGCAAGGCGTTTGCCCACACCGCCGCCTACGATACGGCGATTGCCGGCTACCTGAGCGAACGGTCCGTGGAAGACGTGAGCGCCTGCTATACCGTCGTGTGAGCCTGTTCGGCGTTCACGGGGTTGCGGGCGAAGCCCGCATGGGTCTGCTTGCGTCGGGCCGTACCTAGCTCTTCCCGCGGGGCGCAGGGGCAGCGTCGCCGGACTGAATGTCGAGCATGAAGCTGAGCCAGCCGACCGCGACCCAGAGCGCGGCCGCCAGCATCAGGGCCCCGGCGAACAGGCGAAACGCCTGGCTGTATTCGGGGATCATCTGCTTCCGGACCCCATGCAGAATGGCAAGTGCGGTTCCCGCCGCGACAAAGACGCTCCCGGCGATGATCGAATGCAGGACAATCACGCGCTTGCTGACTCGGCTCATGGGGCCCCTCTGTGTGACCGATCCGGATTCGCCGCTCGGCCGCCCGCGCGCTCCCTCGAACAGCACGGTATCCGCGACGACGCGCACTCGGCCAACAGCGGGAGTATAGGCTGAGCCGTGTGCGATTGCAAGTGAAAGGCGTTGAGCACATCAGACCGGAGGAAGAAACCGATGCAGAAGCTGCGTGTGAGCGAGAACGGACACTTCTTGACCCACCCGGGCGGAACCCCGTTCTTCTGGATGGGGGACACCGGCTGGGGTGTCTTCAATCTGATCACGGCCGACGAGGCGCGCGAGTATCTGGAGAACCGCAAACGCAAGGGGTTCAACCTGATCCAGACTTTCCATGCGGCCCGCTGGATGGCGCGAAACCGGGCCGGCGAGCCGGCGTTTATCGATGACGATCCGCGCCGCCCGAATCCCGCCCATCTCGACCACATCGATGCCGTGCTCCGCATGGCCGAGTCGCTGGATCTGTATGTGGCGTTCGGCGTGGAATCGATCGTGCGACCGGGCATCCCCTGGGCGGTGACGGAGGCGGCCGATGCGTACGCCTACGGCCGGCTCATGGGGGAGCGGTTCCGGGCGCGCACGAACGTTGTCTGGCTGCTCGGCCACGACTTCGACCCGGCCAAAACGGGCGAAGACGTACGCCACCTGACCCGCGCGCTGGCGAAGGGGATTGCAGACGGTGTGAACGGCGTGGACAGCCTCGAGGGGCCGACAGACTACGCCGCTACGCGCATGACCTATCACCCGCCCTGGCTCTCCTCCTCGCGCTGGTTTCACCAGGATGAATGGCTCGATTTCCATATCATCCAGACATGTGCCAATCCGGAACGGATCGCCGACGCGGTCGAGGCCGATACGCGGCTTCGACCGCCAAAGCCGACCCTGCTGTGCGAAGGGGCCTACGAAGACGGCAGCTACAAGAAGGGGGACCACTGGGTCACCCCGCTCATGGCGCGCACCCAGGCGTACTGGAGCGTGTTCGCCGGTGGGTTCGGCCATACGTACGGCGCGCACGGCGTCTGGCGTTTCGCCCAGGAAGCCCGGCCCGACGGCCGCGAGGGCGGCGCCGTGCGCCCGTGGCGGGAAGCGATGGAACTGGAGGCGGGCACGCAGATGATCCACCTGCGCACCCTCATGGAGTCGCGCCCGATGCTGACACGCGTGCCGGACCAGACCCTTCTGGCTTGCGAACCCGGGCCGGGCCTGCACCGCATGCAGGCAACCCGCGACGCGGAGCGCCGCTATGCGCTTGTCTATGTGCCCGGCGCCGGCCGCCGTGTGGAGATTCGCATGGACGCGCTGGCCGGCGACGGCCTGCTCGCCTGGTGGTACGACCCCCGTACCGGCGAGGCCGCCCGCATCGGCCAGTATGCGAACCGCGGCACGCAGGCGTTCGTGACGCCCGAACACGGGCCCGATTGGGTGCTCGCTCTGGACGACGCCGCCAGGGGCTATTCCGAACCCGGCCGGCGGCCGTAGGCACGCGGCGGCCGCACGGCACACCACTCGGCCTGCCGGCGTGTGCCGGCGGCACGCCCGCAGAAACGAGGGCCGCGCCGTTCGCACGACGCGGCCCTTCTGCGGAGGGGATTGCCGGCGCACACATGCGCCGGCATCCCGCGGTTGGGTGTCATTCCAGCCAGACACGTGCGCGGTAGGCGTACGGTCCGGCGTCGGCCGCCGGGGTGTAGGTCACCGTCTGCCCGGCGCCGAGGATGTCTTCATAGCCCGGCACGGCGCTCCACGCGCTCGCGTTCAGAACGCACTGCTCCAGCGCGTAGTGCCGGCTGCGGCCCTCATAGCCCGCGCCGCCGGCGGCGACGGTGTCGAACGTCACCACAACGGCGCCGTTCACCAGGCTCACCTCCACGGCGAACGCGTCCGACTCGTCCTGCGGGTCGGTGCCGGCGATGTACTCTTCCAGGTTGCTCACGCCGTCCGCGTCCGGGTCGCCGGAGTCGGAGAGGTCGGCCGGATCGGACAGGCCGGCGAGCCGGTCGGCCTCCCAGGCATCCGGCAGCGCGTCACGGTCGCCATCCTCGGTGACGGACAGTTGAGTGCGGACCACCGACAACGCCGCATCGAACAGGGCGTCGCCGCTCGCGAGCGAGTTGTTGAACACCTGCACGGCCAGCACGTTCTCGGCGCCGAGCGCGGGCAGCGCGCTGCCGGCAAGGCTCCCGGCCCAAGCGGCCGCGCTTCCGCTGACGTACCCGTCGCAGGTCTGATTGCAGGCGACGAACGTGCCGGGTGCGCCCTGCACGTTGACGCGCGCGACTTCGCGGCCGTTGATCCACGCGACGAACCCGTCGTCATAGTCGATCGCCAGCCGGATCTCGCTCACGCGCGCGGGGTCCTCGACACTGAACGTCTTGCGCAGGAACACACTGGCGTACTTCACCCGGTTCATGTCCAGCACCGTGGCGTAGGAGAGCGGGCCGTATCCGAACGGGGCGTTGCCGCTCGCCCAGCCGCCGTCGTCGAAGCCGGTCTCGCGCCAGCGTGTGGCAGGCGCGGAGGCTTCGGCCGTCCCTTTGCGATAGCGCCACGTGCCGCCTTTTGCAATCTTGTCCTGCGGGATCTGCCGTTCGGTGGCTGCAACCATCAGCGCGTTCACGTAGTAGCGGCCCGCCTCGTCCGTCCCGCTCCAGCCGGGGATGCGCAGCGCGACGGCGCCGTCGCTGCCGCAGAGAATGGCCGCGTACCGCGCCACGAGCCCTTGGCCGGTGTTCGAGCCGTTCGCGATGACGGTCGTGTCGTCGGCCGCCGCGTCCGTCTCCACACGCGCGCCCGCCGAGCTCGTGTTGACGAAGGACTCCGCACCTTCGAGCCGCACGACCGTCGTGCGCGCCGTGTAGCTGGAGCCGGCCCGGTTGCCGAACAGCGTCAGCGCATACTGGTAGGTGGGGTCGAGCCCGGTCAGGCTCAGGACGAGATCCTCGGTGCTGTAGCTGATCAGCCCGGTGCCGTCCACGATCCCGCCGAAAAGCGCGCCGGCATCCGTGCCGGCCGCCGCGTCGGCGCCCTGCGTGGTGTACGGCCCGCCGCCGCCCGCGCTGATGGCGAGCCGCACGTTGACCGGCGCGCCCGTCGCGTGGTCCACCAGCAGGCCCGCCTCCCCGCGCGTGAGCACGGAGATGTTGGCCGCCCGCTGGCCTTCCGCCCAGGCCAGATCGTTGTAGGCGATGAATTCACCGGCGGTCGCGCGCGGTGTTGTGGCCGCGACGACCGGCGTGTAGGCCGAGCCGCCGAAGTTGTCGCGCGCCTTGACGGTGTAGTAATAGGTCGTGTTCGGCGCCCGGCCCCCGTCGACGTACGCCGTCGTGTCCGCGTCCACGTACAGCTCGTCCGGCTGTTCGTCGGGTGCGGTGCCGCGCCGGATCTTGAACCCGAGCTCGTTGTCGCTGTTGTCCGTCCAGGTGAGCCGGATCTCCATCGCCGACAGCGCATCCGCGCGCAGATCGCTCGGCGGTGCGGCCGCCTCGCTCAGAGTCGTGGCGAGAACGGGATCGGTATAGCCGAGCGTGCCCGCGGCGTTCTGCGAGCGGAGGATGAAGTGGTACGTTGTGCCGGGCTGAAGCCCCGTATTGACATATTCCGTTGCGTTGGGCGCGAGCAGGACCGGTTCCGGCACGTTCCAGTCGGCGCCGTCGAGGCTGCGCCGGATCTTGAACTCGGCCTCGTTGTCGCTGTTGTCGGCCCAACTCAGACGGATCTCGCTTG
>JAFGHX010000165.1 GCA_016929905.1 Kiritimatiellia bacterium | reverse complement strand
GAGCCGAACCAGCCCCTGCACGGGACGCGCGGGGGCCGCGCGCCCGTGAGGGGCGCCGTTAGTTCACCATGCCCCCCGCCTCTCTCTCCTCTCGCCTCTCCACCACACAACATGTAGGGCCTTGACGGCGTTTTTTTCGTTTGCTAGGCTAGTTGGTGATGCGGGTCACTATTTGAAGTGACTCGAATCAGTCACGCCAGGCGTTCAGCGAAACGGATGCGCTGGAGCCGGTACAACGGAGCGGTCGTGCAGAAGATCACGCGAGAGGATGTGGCCAGAGCGGCGGGGGTGAGCAAGACGACGGTCACCTACGTGCTGCGCGACACGCCGGGCACGCACATCAGCGAGACGACGAAGGCAAAGGTACGGCGCGTGGCGAAGCGGCTGGGCTACCAGCCGAACTTCGCGGCGACCTCGCTGGTGCGCGGCAAGACGGCCATTGTCGGGTTGCTGCTCCCATCCCAGGACATGCAGTTCGGCTTCTACTACTCGCGCATGATCGCGGGGTTGGTTGCCGCTGCCAAGGACACACCTTACCACTTCCTGTACCTCGGCATGGACCAGCCGGAGAAGTACAGGCTCTGTCTGGCGCGGGGGTTGGCGGACGGTGTGGTCATCCTGCAGTCGGACGTGAACGAGACGCACGCAGCGGCCGTACACGAATTCGCCCTGCCGCTGGTGACGATGAACTATTTGAACGACGTCGGCGCGCCGCAGGTCTCGATGGACTACGAGGGCGCGGTCGAGACGGCCTATGACCGGATGCTCGCGCATGGGCGAAAGAGGATCGCTCTCGTCTGCCGGCGCGACAACTGCCAGCCGAACGTCCGGCATATTGACCGACACAACGCGCTGGCGGAACGGCTCGGAAATCGCGCTGATTTCAGCCATGTGTTACCCGAATCGTACGCGTCCGAGGACGAGTTGTTGCGGACATTGCTCACCGACAAAGCGCGCGACGGATATGTTGTCGACGGCATGCTGCATGCGACGCGGCTCGCGCGCCGGCTGGAGGAAGCCGGTCGTTCGATCGGCGGCGATGTGGACGTGATCGGCTTTCGCGTCGGGGAGCGGGAGGCGTATGCGCGGCCCGGCATCGTTGTGCTGGAGGCGCAACCCGAAGAAGTCGGCCGCCTGGCGTGGGAGCAGATGGAGACGCTGCTCGAGGGCCGGGATGTCGCGGAGCGGACACGGCTGGTACCGTTCGTGGAGCGAGAGGAGTAGTAGTGATGGCGCGCGAAGATCTGCCCGCGAAAAGTCGCGAAAAAGGCGCGAAAAGGAGAGACGCCGTCGCGGGAATCGAAAGGATTCCCACGAGCCAGCGCCCTCCGTCGCCATACGACGTGGTGACGTTCGTGGCAATCCTCGATTCCCGCAACGATCGCCTTTAGCGAGCAAAGACATGCGGAGGAAGCAACGTGCAAGCAACCGCAGCACAGAATCGAAAAGCCGTGGCCGAATTGGCCGTCAACGGCGGACCGAAGGTTCGGCCGGACCCGTTTCCCGGGCGTCACATGCTGGGGGTGGAGGAGAAGGCGGCGGTTGCCGCGTTGTTCGACGCCGCGATCGCGTCGGGCAACGCGTTCGGCTACAACGGCGCGGCTGAAGAAGCCTACTGCCAGGCGTTCGCCGCGTTCATGGGCGGCGGATATGCCGACGCGGTCAATTCCGGGAGCAACGCGGTGTACGTCGCGCTGCGCGCGCTGGAGCTTGAACCGTTCACCGAGGTGATCGTGAGCGCCATCACGGATCCGGGCGGCATGATGCCTATCCCGTTGCTGAACTGCATCCCGGTCGTCGCCGACGCGGCGCCGGGCGGCTACAACACCGATCCAGACCAGATCGCGGCGCTTATCTCGCCGCTGACGAGCGCGATCGTCGTAGCGCACATCGGCGGCGAGCCGGTGGATATCGAGGGAATCATGGCTCTGGCGAAGAAGCACGATATTCCCGTCGTCGAGGATTGTGCGCAGGCGCACGGCGCGCGCCTGAACGGGCGGCTGCTGGGCACGTTCGGCGATCTGGCCGCGTTCTCGACGATGTTCGGCAAACACCACTGCACCGGCGGCCAGGGCGGGGTGGTCTTCACCCGGAGCGAAGCTCTGTACCGGAAAGCCCGGCAAGCATCGGACCGCGGCAAGCCGTTCGGGCTGCCCCAAGGTTCAACCAACTGCATCGCGTCGCTGAACATGAACCTCAACGACCTGGCGGCGACGATCGGCAAGATACAGCTCGAGAAACTGCCCGGCCTCGTCGAACGGCGCCGGGCGCTGGTGGCGAGGTTGACGGCCGGCCTGAAGGAGCTGTCCTCGATCAGGATACCCGCGCTGTTGCCGGGCGCCGAACCCAGCTACTGGTTCTGGCGGCTGGAAGTGAACGAGGATGCGCTCACGTGCGACAAAGCCGCGTTCTGCCGCGCGCTCGCCGCGGAAGGCGTGCCGGTGAACCCGAGCTATCGCGCCATGCCGCACGAGTACGATTGGTACGTGAACCGCCGCGTCTTCGGCACGAGCGGCCTGCCGTGGTCGGCGCCGCAATACAAGGGCGACCCGAACCGCGAGTTCCCCTGCCCCAACGCGATCGCGGCCACCGGCGTCCAGTTCAACCTCGGCGTCCACGAGAGCTGGGGAAAGCGGGAAGTCGAAGATGCTCTGACGGCGTTTCGGAAGGTAGAGAAGGCGTACCTGAAGATGGAGGATTGACGCTTGCGAGCGGAGCGGACATCTCCATGGACAGTACTCCAAAATCGAATTCGAGACAAGTTCCCGAGTAAGTTTTCGAGCAAGTTGGAAGAATCATCAACCATTGACCATCAACCATTAACCATGGGCTAGGGGGTCTGCCGTGATCATTGACGCACACAATCATCCCGACTGGCACGGGCACGACCTGGACAAGGTCCTGGCCAACATGAAGCGGTACAAGATCGACAAGACCTGGCTGTTGAGCTGGGAGTGTCCCGCCGACGAGTTCGGGTTCAGCAAGGCGATGCCGCGGTTGGGCCCGGGCGGCCCGATCCCGTTCAGCCGTTGCATTTCCTATGCGGAACGCGCGCCGGGCGCGTTCATTCTCGGCCATGCGCCCGATCCGCGGCGGCCGGAAGCGCTTGACGAGATGGGGGCGGCCATCGAGATCTACGGCGTCCGCGTCTGCGGGGAGCTGAAGCTGCGCATGATGCTGGACAATCCCGACGCGCTGCGCCTGTTCCGGTTCTGCGGCGAGAAGAAGGTGCCGGTCACCGTGCATATCGATTACGAGTTCAACTCCGGCAACCGTTATCCGCGCCCGAACTGGTGGTACGGCGGCGGGATCGACGCGTTCGAGCGTGCGATCCGCGCGTGTCCCGAGACCATCTTCCTCGGCCATGCGCCCGGTTTCTGGGCGCATATCTCGGGCGACGATCAGTACGACAAGGTCGCCTATCCCAAAGGCAAGGTGCAGCCTGGCGGGAAGCTGATCCGTGTGCTGCGCGAATGCCCGAACCTCTATTGCGACGGCTCCGCGGGGTCGTGCCACGGCGCCTTGTCGCGGGATCCGGAGTTTGCCAGGGACTTCCTGCTCGAATTCCAGGACCGGTTCCTCTACGCCCGTGACCAGTTCGACAACGTGCATCAGGAATTCCTGAACGGATTGGGGCTGCCGAAGAACGTGCTGAAGAAGATCTATTCGGGCAACGCACTGAAGCTGGTGCCGGTGAGATCAGAGGTCGAAGGTCGAAAGTCGAAAGTCGAAGGTCGGAAGACGTCGCGGAAAGCGAAACGAGCAAGCCTGTCGGCTTAGTACTGCCTTTCGCAAATACGCTAACGTTAGCCGAGGCGATTTTGGCGCTGGGCAAGGCGCACGGGAGGGGGCAATACCCGCAGCGGTCTTGCCCCCTCCCGTGGAACGCGGCCCAGCGCCAAAACCGCCCGGCCCGCAGGGGTGGGGCGGCACGGCGGGGGGCGCTGCGTTCGGGCTGGGGGGCCAAGACCGCTTCGGGTATTGGCCCCCCAGCCGCGCCTTG
>JAFGHX010000164.1 GCA_016929905.1 Kiritimatiellia bacterium | reverse complement strand
GCCGTGTCCCGGCCCCCACGGCCTTGTGCCGTGTCCCGGCCCCCACGGCCTTGTGCCGTGTCCCGGCCCCCACGGCCTTGTGCCGTGGGGGAGCAAGATTGGCCTGGTGCCGCCCGCCTTGCGCCCTTCTTCCCCTTGCTCAACCGCCCGAGGCGGTTGAGCAAGGGGAAGGAAAAGACGGAATGCGCCGGCAGCAGAAGAAGAAATCTCATTCCCCCACGGCACAAGGCCGTGGGGGCCTGCAACACATCCGGCCAACTCACAAGGCCGTGGGGGCCTGCAACGCACCCGGCGGACTCACAGGGCCGTGGGGGCCTGCAACGCACCCGGCGGACTCACAAGGCCGTGGGGGCCTGCAACGCACCCGGCGGACTCGCAAGGCCGTGGGGACCTACAACGCACCCGGCGGACTCACAAGGCCGTGGGGGCCTGCGGCTCGCTCCCCTGCAACGTGTCCGACCGTGCACGAATCCCAGCGGACGCGGAGCCCGATTTCCCTGAAGCCCTGCCCAAATTGGCTTGCGCTTCGTACAGCCCCCTCCACCGACAGCCCCCAACATGTGGTGCCGCTGAGCCTGTCGGCGCACTGGCCCGCATTTTCCCGAAAATCGCACGATAGGTTTCCGCATGCGGGCGGGTATACGGGTGGCAAACAGGGAGGCGTACCCGATGAATGAAACACACATCCGTCCCCGGCCCGAATCACCCGCTCTTCTTCCCCGCCGCGACAGGCGCGCGCACGCGCTCATGTCGGCTGCCCTGCTGCTGTGCGTCGCGGTCGCGCCGCACGTGGCGAGCGGCGACGCGACGTGGGATCATCTCTACAGCCTGCTCAACCAGCCGCCGCCAGAGCAGCCGGCGTGGCCGCCGGCAAGCCGCGGCGAGTGGCAGAGCCAGACGAACTTCTATCACGCCCGGCTGCGCGAAGCGTTCAACCTGCCGCCGGACAGCATGAAGGCGCAATGGCCGCTGCGTGCGCGCTACACGCGAACCGACATCGAGCACACGGAATACACGATCAAGCATGTGGTTTTCCAGACCCGGCCCACGGTCTGGGTGACGGCGAACCTGTACGTTCCCAAGGGGGTGTCGTTTCCGGTACCGGCGGTGCTGTACATGCACGGGCACACCAATGCCGGCAAAGCCGGCTATCAGCGCTGGGTGGCCAGCCTGGCCAAGAAGGGATACGTGGTGCTGGCCGTCGATTGTATCGGCATGGGCGAGCGCCAACCGGCGGGCCACAACTGCCAGGACGGCTACTCGACCGTCACGTCGCAGGCGGCCAGCCAGTACCTGACGGGCAACAACACCTGCGGGCTGGCCGTCTGGGACAACATGCGCGCCGTCGATTTCCTCTGCACGCTGACCAACTGGGTCGACGCGACGAAGATCGGGGCGACCGGCCGCTCCGGCGGCGGCAGCCAGACGATCAACCTGACGGCGCTCGATCCGCGGATCGTGTGCGCCGCGCCCGTGTGCGCGATGTGCACCTACAGCAAGTCGATCAGCCCGGGCAGCAACATGTGCATGTGCGAACTGCCGCTGAACATCCGCAAGCACATGGAACAGTACCAGGTGCTCGCACTCGCCGCGCCGCGCGCCGCCGTTCTGATCGGGGCCACGACCGATGACGGGTGCTTCCCGCTCGCCGGCGCGCGCGAAGCCTGCCAGCAGATGAAGAAGATCTACGACCTGTTCGGGGCCGGGGCCAGGCTGAAGCTCGTGGAGGTGATCGCCAGCCACACGGACACCCAGGCCCATCGCGAGGCGGTCTACGGCTGGTTCAATTTCCATCTCAAAGGCGAAGGCAACGGCGGGCCCAGCCCGGAGCCGGCGGTCACCACGCACGCGTCGAGCGAGCTCAACTGCGGCTATCCGGCCGAATCCACCGGCACCCTCGCCTCGCTCGCCTACGAGGCCGGGCAGGCGCTACCGCCGGACGACGGGGTGCGCGGCACGACATCCGCGTTCGAGACCTTCCGCGCCGGACTGCGGACAACGCTGCGCGCCGAGGTGCTGGGGTTCGACACCTACATGCCGGCGCCCTGCAGCCTGAACGCGGCAACCACGGCGCACGTCGACGGCGGCGCGTACTGGAAGGACACCGTCACCTACCGCAGCCAGCCGGGCATCACGCTGACCTCGACACTCTACTACCCCAAAGACGCGACGCCCGGCGCGACCCCGGCCATCGTGGCGTGCACGGGATCGTCGTACGTCGAGCAACTGGCGGAAGCGGGCTACGTCGTGCTCGCGGCCGGGCTGCGCCCCGCCGACGGCGCCGTCTGGAGCGATACGGTCCAGGCCATGCTGCATACCGGCTGCCATGTCTTCAGCATGCGCGTGTACGACCTGCTGCGCGCGGCCGATTACCTGGCGACCCGCTCGGATCTTGCCGACACGACGCAAGTCGGCTGCGTGGCGACGGGCACCGACAACGCCATGCTGGGGCTGTACGCCGCCGCGCTGGATGACCGGTTCGCCGCCTGCGTGCTCGACGATCCGCTCGTGAGCTACAAGCCGGGCGCGCCCGGCTGGTCGGCCGTCTCGACGGGCTGGAGCATCTATCTGCATCTGCCGCGCATCCTGCAGGCAGCCGATGTCGCACAGCTCACGGCGCTCATCGCGCCGCGCCCCTTGTTCGTGGCCGACCCGCGCGACCTGGCCGCGAACAAGATCGCGATCGAGCAGGCGCGCGCCCGGCTCGCGGCCGGCCTGCACACCTACGGCCTGTTCGGCGCCGCCAACAGACTCGCACTCTCCAACTCGGACGACATGCCGACCTATCTCGCCTGGCTCGCAACCCACTACCCCGCCACGCCGGCCGCGGTGACGACCGGCACAATCGACGTTCGGATCGCCGCCGGCCCCGACGACGTCGAAGAGTTCGAGAACGGCACCCTGTACGTGACCAGCAGCGATCTCGAAATGACTTGGGACGGCACGCGCCGTCAAACCATCGGCTTGCGCTTCACGCGTATGGACATTCCGGCCGGCGCCACCGTCACACGCGCCTACGTGCAGTTCAAGGCCGACGAGACCGGTTCGGACAGCGCGAACTTGACGATCGAAGGTGAAGCCACGCCCGACGCACGAGCCTTCACGGCAAACGCGTACGACGTCACCGCCCGGCCGCGCACTTCGGCCTCGGCCGTGTGGACGCCGCCCGCATGGAGTGCGGCCGGCGAAGCCGCGGCGGCGCAGCGAACGCCCGACTTGTCGGGCGTCGTCCAGGAGATCGTCGACCTGCCCGACTGGCGGCAAGGCAACGCGCTGGTGCTGATCGTCACCGGCACCGGCAAGCGCGTGGCCGAAGCCTTTGAAGGCGAACCGGACGGCGCCGCGTTGCTGCACGTGGAATACATGACGATGGCCGGCGACGCGGACGCCGACGGACTGGGCGACGATTGGGAACAGGCGCAGTTCGGCGGCACCGGCACGGCCGACAGCGCGCCCGACGCCGACCCCGACGGCGACGGCTACTCGAACCTGGCAGAGTTCGTCGCCGGCACGGGGCCGAAGTCCGCCACGCAGTATTTCGGGGTACGCATCGGCCTCCTCAACGGCGATGTCGTGGTCGCCTTCGACACCATCGCCCTCGGCGGCGCCGGCTATGAGCGGTACGCCGGGCGCCACTACGCGCTGGAGAAAGCCGGCTCGGCCACCGGCCCGTGGACTGCCGTGCCCGGCTATGAAGACATCATCGGCACGGGACAGACGATCACCCATGCCCATTCGGGCACGGCGGCACATGGACAATATCGGGCCGCCGTGTGGCTGGAGTGACACACGTGGCCGCCGGCGCCAGCCGGTGGACGGGCGACGCCATGCCAATACGCATCGCCCGCCACAGCCTCCACGCCCTGCCGGGCGCGGCCACGTGGCCGCCGGCGCCAGCCGGTGGACGGGCGACGCCATGCCAATACGCATCACCCGCCACAGCCTCCACGCCCT
>JAFGHX010000163.1 GCA_016929905.1 Kiritimatiellia bacterium | reverse complement strand
CGCCGCCGATCTTGCCGCGCAGGAGGCGAGGCCGTGGGGGCCGGCAGTCAGCCGTCGCCGCCGATCTTGCCGCGCAGGAGGCGAGGCTGTGGGGGCCGGCAGTCGGCCGTATGCGGCGCGAGGCTGTGGGGGCCGGCAGTCGGCCGTCGTCGCCGATCTTGCCGCGTACGAGGCGAGGCCCTGGGGGCCGGTAATCAGCTGGGGCGGGCGGTCTTGCGTTCGAGAATCTGGCAGCGCGGCCGGATGAAACGGCGGGTCGTGCGCGCGATCGGAATGTCGCGCATCACCGCGTGCGCCATCAGGTAGCCGATCGTATCCCAATCCTCCACGCAGGCGGTGATCCCGAGGTGGTAGTAGGCCGGGTCGTTCTCCACGCCGATAACCGCCATCTGCCTGCCGGGCGCGCGGGCCTGCCCTTCCAGAAACGCGCAGGCCCGGGCAGCGTACGCGTCCTGCGCCAGGATCCAGGTGTCTGCGGATAAGTGCGGCTCGAAGCAGGCCGAGAGATCCGGGGTCACCGTGACCTGTCGCAAGATGAGTGCTTCGGGCGTCATCGGTTCGTACTGGCTGAGGAAAGAGCGCAGATGATCGCGCGCATAGTGCCGGTAGATCGCGCGCAGGAGTGACGCCGGCGTCCGGATCGAGCGTTGGGGCTTCACCACGAAATGACAGGTCGCGTCCGGCTGGATGCGTTTGAGTTCCAGCCAGATCTTCACGAACGCCCAGAAGAGCGGGTGCGCGGGGCAGATCGGGCGGTCGGACTGTTCGAAGAAGACGGTCACGCGCCGCCGTCGCAGCTTCACGAGGTACTGCGCGAGTGTGCGCGCGCGAATCGTCCAGAGGTTGCCCAGATCGATCTGGGCGAAGGGACCGGAGAGCCGCTTGAGATTCAGCCCGATCAACAGTGCCGTGCCCGGGTATTCCGGCATGCGCCTGAACAGCGCCTGCAGCCCTTCGACGATGGCGGGATACTGATCGCCGGTGAAGTTGCAGCAGACAATCCCGAAGGGCGGGGGCGGCTGACGGCCTCGCCCCTGCAGAAGGCGGTCGAACGCCCAGGCCGATTCATAGCCAATTCGGAACTCGTGTGCCGTGAACTCGTTTTCCATCTTGCGGAACGCGCGGCCGATGGGGCCGGCTTCGTCGAACAGGACGCTGTAGTCCGTGCCGGCGAAATTATACACCACCACCTCGCGGTTTCGGACCGTCTGACACAACGCGCGAAACGCACCTACCCGATACCGTTTGCCGATCCGCACCGCCAGCCCGTCCCGCGCCAGGGCGCGGTAGGCCGCGCTTACCGTGGCGGTCGTCACCCCGAACCGCATGCGGACTTGTTTCACCAGGGGCAAGACTTCGCCCTGCTTCCATTCGCCGGCGCCAATGGCCGTCTTGAGCGCCTCGACCAGCCGCTGCACGGATGTGGCGGGAGTCGGGCCGGAAACAGACAACGCGTCGTCCTCCGGCACAGGCGGAATCCGACTGCCCCGGCCGCGAACCGTCTGGATCAGACCCTCGTCCCGCAGTTCGGTCAAGACGCGCCGAACCGTGCGTGGGGATACGACCCCTTCACCGGCCAACGCGTCTGCGGCGGGAAGGAAGCTGCCCGGCTGAAGCTGCGCCACCTGTGCGCGGAGCCGGCGGCGAAGCGCGTCGGACGGCTTCGTGCGCCAGGTCTTGAGTCCTGTTTCCGGTGATTTCTTCCTCTCTCGACGCATGGCGATCGAAGACTCCCTCTCCCGAACGTTCGACTCCGTTGAAGAAGAGCGACGGCCGAGCGCTGCGCCCTGCTTCCTCCGCAGCACGGGTCCGCCCGCCCTCCAATCCTCTGATTCTGGCCGTTTTGGCCATAGGTGGGATACTAGCATATATATCCATAGATTGCAAGAAAGGGCTGGCCGGCGATATCCTGGACGCAGCAGCAGCGGGGGATAAACCCAAAGCCAGACGGATTCGGAAGGAGGCCGGCCATGACACCTCGAGACCGCGTTGCGAAGGCCCTGAACCACGAAGAACCCGACAAGATCCCGGTGGATCTGAACGGAACACTTGTCACGGCGCTCACTCGGATTGCCTACAACAATCTTCGTGAGTATCTGGGGATGGCGCCGCATTCCGACCCGAGCATTTCGAGCCGCGAGATGGACACGGTGCGGGCGGCGGATGATTTGCTGGAGCACTATGCGATCGACACGCGCTGTATTCATCTGAAGGCGCCGTTGTTGGCGAAGGGGCGGGAGATGCCGGACGGGTCCTACTACGACGCGTTCGGAATCCGCTGGCGCAAGGCGGCCTACTACTACGACGCCATTGAGCGGCCGCTGGTGAATGCGACGATTGACGACTTGCCCGACGCGCGATGGCCGGATGCGCACGACAAGGGCATGTACCAGGGCCTGCGCGAGGAGGCCAAAGCGCTGTACGAGAACACGGACTATTGTCTGGTGGCCGACATTCCCGGGCTTGGCCCGTTCGAGGGATGCTGTTTTGTCCGCGGGCACGACAATTTCTGCGTGGATCTGTACACGGACCCGAAGTTTGCGGAGGCGTTGCTGGACAAGATCACCGATTACATCATCGCGGTGTGGGATCATTTCCTGGGCGAGGTGGGCGAGTACGTGCAGGTGGTGGCCCAGGGCGATGATGTCGGGATTCAGACCGGCCCGTTCATCAGCCCGGCGATGTACCGCAAGTTTGTGAAACCGCGCCAGAAACGGATGTGGGATTTCATTCACTCCAAGACTCAAGCGAAGATCTTCTATCATTCGTGTGGTTCGGTCTATGATCTGCTACCCGATTTCATTGATGCGGGAATCGACATCCTGAACCCGGTCCAGCGCAGCGCGGCGAAGATGGATCTGGCAACGCTCAAGCGTGAGTTCGGCGATTCGATCACATTCTGGGGTGGTGGGATCGACGTGCAGACGCAATTGCCGTTCCTCTCGGTCGAGGAGATCGAGGACGAGGTGAGACGCACGATCGACATCCTGGCGCCGGGCGGCGGGTTTGTCTTCTTCCCGAGCCACAACATCCAGGCGGACGTCTCGCCCGACCGGATCGACCGCACGTTCCGGGCGGTGCTTGAGCACGGGGCGTACAGCGGCCGTGCGGAGTTGGCGGCGGTGTGATGCGGGGCTGCGAGCGGCGATGAACCCACGCGGCGGCTCCCGAGGACCCGCCTTCGCCTCGCCAGGCTCGTTGCCTTGGCGACCACGGCGTTCGCCCTTCATTTGTCCGGCGGTTGAGCCTGCATCGCGCGACTATTTCCCGAACAATCCTACGAGCGCGAGCCCGGCGAAGATGATGATGGCTGCGGCGATTTTCGGCGGATAGCGCTTCTCGCCGAGGAACAGTATGCCCGCCCCCACGGTGAAAAGAATGCTGATCTGGCGGAAGGCCACCACGTAGCTGACGTTCGTGACGAAGCGCATGGAGCCGAGGACCAGCCCGTAGGTCCCGAACGAGAGCAGGCCGACCGCGGCGGCGCGCCGGCCATCTTGGCGGATGCTGGCGCGGAACCGCGCGCGGTCCCGGAGCCCGGAGCTCAGAAGGACGAGACAGAGCGGGATGTTGATCAGCCAGTTGTAGAACAGCGGCAGCACCACGCCGGCCCGTGGCCGGGCGAGCATGGTGTTGGCCGCCACCACGGCGTCCATGTCGATCTTGTCGCAGATCGAGTAGCCCGCCGCGGCCAGCGCTGAGAGGAAGGCGAAGAAGGCAGCCAAGTTGCCGAACCGGCGCCAGTCCCACTCGCGGAAACGCCGGAGCTGGATCAGGAAGCACCCCCCGACGATCATGACCACTCCTGCCAGCGCAGGCCACGTCGGCGTCTGTCCGAACAGGAACATCACGAGCGTGACGACGATGACGGGATACGACCGCGCGATCGGGTAGACGATGCTCATTTCCCCGTGCCGGTAACCCTTGCCCAGGAAATAGTAGTAACCGGCCTGGAACAGGGCGGTGGCCAGCAAAATCACCCAGAACTTGAGCGGCAGGTGCGGCACCAGCGGCAGGCAGTAGAAGCTGGCCGGCAGAAAGGCGAGCACGCTCGCGAGCATGGCCAGCCCGAAAAAAGCGGCGGAGGTGTCGCATTTCTTGGCGATCGAATTCCACACGGTGTGCGTGAACGCCGAGATCAGGATCAGGACAACTGCTGGCCAGGCCATAGCGAACCCCCCGGCGGAAAGAGGATATTCCGAGCCACCACCGCGCCGGCTCACGCGCCGCGATACCGGGGCGCGTGGCGCCGAGGGGCTCGGAAATCCGCGAGTTTACCTGTGCGTTGAGGTTCCCGATAGAGCTTACGGCAAAGCTTACGACAAAGAAATTCCGATTCTCGGGTTTTGCGAGTGTCGGTTCGAACAGCCCGCTCTGCCCCCACACGGGTTTTCCTGACCGCCCTTCTCAACCTGTGTCAATTTTGCAGGGTGGGCACGGGCGCGTGTGTCAAGATGACACGCCCGCGCGGGGCGGGCAGGGGCGATGCATGACGAGAATGCTCGGAAATAGCGGAAGAACATCGGATGGTGGGCCGTGCTTGGAGTTGGCACGCTTTTTGCTCTGCGCGCTGGATGGGAGACAAGGAGAGAGAAGGAGGTGGTGTGCTGGGCGGAGAGAGACGGGCGAGTGACGAGCTGTGAGGCATGTACAAGCACAAGGAAGGGAGTGAATAGCCATGATCGGGTTGACGAGATGGGAACGGCATCCATGGTCGATATTCGACGAGTTGGAATCGCTGCAGCACAGCATGAACCGGGCGTTCTCGGACCTGGGGCTTCGGGGTCCGGCCGAATCCCCGCGGCTGGCGTATCCGGCGTTGAACATCTGGGGTTCGGAAGAAGGCGTGATCATCGATGCCGAGCTTCCGGGTGTCGAGGCGAAGGATGTGGATATCTCGGTGATGAACGATGAACTGACCCTCAGGGGTAAAGTCAACGTCACTGAACCTGAGAAAGGCGTAACGTGCCACCGCCAGGAGCGCGAATCGGGCACGTTCAGCCGGACGATCCGGCTTCCGTTCCGCGCGAATACCGACGCGGTGTCGGCCAAGTACGAGAACGGAATCCTGCGCATCCGGGTTCCGCGTCCGGAAGAGGAGAAGCCGAAACAGATCGCGATTGAAGCCGCTTGATCGAAGCGAAAGCGAGGAGGGTCGACATGACAGCGAAGCATGAGGTAGCGACTCGCGAGGGGGGCGCGGTTCAGCAGGCCGACGCCATGGGCGCGGCACGCGTCCAGATTCCCGTGGTGGACGTTTACGAGGACAAGGACCGGATCCGGCTGTTCGTCAACATGCCGGGCGTGGCCCTGGACTCGGCGAAGGTTGCGGTGG
Organism: Kiritimatiellia bacterium; assembly: GCA_016929905.1. Classification (GTDB taxonomy): domain Bacteria; phylum Verrucomicrobiota; class Kiritimatiellia; order JAFGHX01; family JAFGHX01; genus JAFGHX01. Next base: position 1,179 of record JAFGHX010000163.1, on the reverse strand, counting down.
AGAACGCCGTGCTGACCATCTCCGGCACGTCGAGGCTTCAGGCGCCCGACGGCTACCAACTGATCGGGCAGGAGTTCGGCCTGCGCGGGTTCAAGCGTGAATTCACGTTGTCCGATCAGGTCCAGACCGACAAGATTGCGGCCCGCATGAAGCAGGGCGTGCTGGACGTGACGCTGCCGAAGGCCGAGAAGAGCAAGAAGAAGGAAGTCCAGATCACGACGTGACGCGGCTGAGGGGAATGCGTGTCGACTTGGCGGCCGACCCGGAGCATGATAAGCTTGCACTCGACGAACTCAAGCCGGGTGAATCCGCCGTGCGGGGCCGGCTGGAGAGGGAGGCGGGCCCGGCACAGCACGGCCGCAAGATCGAGGAGCAGAGGATGAAGAGTTACTACGCCATCCTGGGTTTGACGCGCCATGCCACGCCACGCGATATCCGGTCGGCGTACCGGCAGTTGGCCAAGGAATACCACCCCGACCGCTGGCCGGGCGACAGTACGGAGTTTGTGGAGATCCAGGAAGCGTACTCGGTGCTGAGCGATCCGGCCCGACGTGAGGCGTATGACCAGCATTATTCCCGGCACGTGCGGCCCGTGGAACCGGTCCAGCCCCGGGCGGGAAGGACGGAGCCGGAACCGCTGATTCCCGACGAGAAACCGGCCGACCTCGGCGAAATATCGGTGACGCGCTCCTTTGAAACGGTGCGGCCGTCGCTGGATGAGATCTTCGACTGGCTCTGGCGGAACTACCGCAGCCTGTCGCATGCCAAGGCGGATGAAGTGAGGAGCCTGGCTCTCGAAGTGCCTCTGACGCGCGAGCAGGCGCGGCGCGGCGGCCAAGCCCGCATACACGTGCCCGCCCAAGCCACGTGTCCCACCTGCCGCGGATTCGGCGGCGTGGGCCCGTACGAATGCGGGCGGTGCGGCGGCGAGGGCGCCATTACCGGCGAGATGCCCGTCTGGGTCTCGTTCCCCGCCGGGCTGGCCGCGGATCATACAGTCCTGGTTGCATTGGACCGGTTCGGCATCCGCAACACCTATCTCGAGGTCCGGTTCCGGATCACGGACGAACCGGTGGAGTAGAAGCGGCGCAGAGTGGAAGAGCCGTCTCGGCTCTCCCTCCCGGCGGCACGCCGTGCCCCCCGGGGGGGGGGGGGGGGGGGGGGGTGGGGCCGGGGGGG
>JAFGHX010000162.1 GCA_016929905.1 Kiritimatiellia bacterium | reverse complement strand
CGGATGGAGCGTTGAGTCCAGCGGATGAATGGACGGCAGCGGATGGAGCGTTGAGTTCAGCGGATGAATGGACGGCAGCGGATGGAGGCCATTTTCACTGAACCACTGCCCGAAGCTGGACTTCCCGTTTGCCGAAGTTGATGAGAAGGCCGGCTCTCAGATGCTTTTGCCTCATGTAGGCGATGGTGCGAGCAAGGTCGGCCGCAGTGGTTGAGTCATAGAGTCCCGTCACAACCAACAGGAGTCGATTATCGAGGAGACAGGCCTTCATCTCCCGCGTGCCGAGTTCGATATCCTTGAACTTGAGATTGACCCGTGGCCTTGTCGGATTCTGTCCCCCATGGTTGAGTCGGGCCCTGAGTGTCCCGTCATAGGTCTTTCCAACATACCCCAACCCGTGGTCCTGGAGGATTGACTCGCATGTCTTCTCCACCTTTTCGCATATTTCGCGTTCGTCTTCACGGAGCTTACTCCACAGACCGACCCTCTTGAGTTTGCCTTCCTTGGGCGTGTACGGAACGCGCTTAAATTGAAGACGATCCAGGCCGAAATTGAACAGTATCCCCAGGTCCTTCTTCCAGAACTTGAGGTAGGTGATGATTTGAGCGAAGCTGGCCGGCGGCAGGTGACCCTGAAAATGCTTCAGCTCAAGGATCACAGTGTCCTCGACCATCAGATCAAGTTCGAAGTGATCGATGTCCGCATCGTGGTCTACCAGAGTCCCTTTCAGTTTGCTTGCCACAGACAGGTGCCTCATGGACAGAGCGTGAAGCATGGCACGGTGATAGTCCCACTCGTCCCAACCCGGTCCCAATTCGGTGTGCACCTCCATGGCCGCACCGATTATCTTCTGTGTGAGTTCCTTGTGCAGTAGCTCCGCCAAACGAAATGCCTCCCCATCCGCTGCCGTGCATTCATCCGCTGGAACCAACTCCCCATCCGCTGGAAGAAGCTCCGGCATCCGTTGCGCGTCACGGCATCGGTTGGTGGAGGGCGGCCTCCACCTTCGCCCGGAACAGTTCGTCGTCGGCCTTGCGAAGGCGCCGGCTGACTTCCCGGCCCATATTCATGTGGATCATGGCGAATTGGGAGAGGTCTTTCCTGTAGAGTTCATGAAGGTGAACGGCCGTCACCTCCAGCGCGGTCGAGTCCTCGATGGCCCGGATCGAAGCGCATCTCGGGCCGTGGTCGATCAATTCCATTTCCCCGAAACAGTCGCCCGGGTTCAGGCGGTTCAATTCGTAGTCGACCCCCTTCCAGGCCTTGATGATCTGAACGCGGCCTTGTTCGAGCACGAACAGCGAGCAGCCGTGCTCGCCCTCCCGCGCGAAGTAATCGCCCGTGTGCACGAACACTTCCCTGGCCCGGTCCACCAGGAACTCGAGCGTTTCGTCGGTGAGCCCGCCGAAGACGGGCATACTCTGGAACAGTGCGATGCGTTGTTCTTCCATGATCGGGTGCACGCAGTCTAGCAACGGGACGCCCGGGAGGCCAGCACTACCTTTGGCGGCGGCGCACTTTGAATTCCTGCATGGCGCAGTACAGCACGGGCACGACGAGCATGGTCATCACTTCGAACACCATGCCGCCGAAGGAAGGGATGGCCATCGGCACCATGATATCCGCGCCGCGGCCCCTGGAGGTGAGGACCGGGAGCAGCGCCAGGATAGTCGTGGCCGTCGTCATCAGGCACGGCCGCACGCGCCGTTCGCCAGCCGCCACGGTCGCCTCGCGCACGGCACCGATCGTCCGGGGTGTCTGCGCCTCGAAGGACTGGCGCAGGAACGTCGCCATCACGACCCCATCGTCTGTGGCGATCCCGAACAGGGCGAGGAACCCGACCCACACGGCCACACTCAGGTTGACGGTGTGCATCTGGAACAGGTCGCGCATATGCGCGCCGAACACGGAGAAGTTGAAGAACCACTCCTGTCCGTAGAGCCAGATCATGACGAAGCCGCCTGCCCACGCCACGAATACGCCGCTGAACACCAGTATGGAGGTCGCCACGGACCGGAACTGCAGGTACAGGATCACGAAGATCAGCAGCAGCGCCAGCGGCAGCACGATCCGCAGCCGCCGTTCGCTGCGTACCTGGTTCTCATAGCTGCCCGCAAACTCGTAGGAGCACCCGCGCAGGTTCAGGCCGGGCAAGGCGTCGATTTCCGAGGCGGTCGGTTCCCGCCGCTGCGCGTGCGCCCGCGCCAGGCATTCGGCGTAGGCTTCGCTGAATTCCCGCTCGCGCCGCTTCAAGTAGTCCTGCGCCGTCCGCACGACGTCCACCTCCGCCAGGTTCGGCGGCCTATCGAACAGGACGTAAGAGACCAGCGCGCTCCGTTCGCTCTTGATGAGTTGCGGCCCGCGCCGGTAGCCGATCTGCCCGTCCCGGATAAGCGCCTTGATCGGAATCTGCGCACCGGCCGGGGTGGGGACCAGCACGCGTTCCAGGCTTTCCAGGCTGTCGCGCCGTTCGCGTTTGTAGCGGACGAGCACGTGATAGCGCTCGCGGCCCTCGACCGTCGTCGTCACGCGCATGCCGCCGATCGCCGCCTGAATGACGTCTTGCACGTCCACGACGTTCAAGCCGTACCGGGCCATGGCTTCCCGGTCGATTTCGAGTTCCAGGTACGGCTTGCCGACGATTCGCTCGGCGTTCACCGTCTCGCGCTTGATGGCCGGCACCTCCTTCAGAAAGCGCTCCATGTGCAGGCCGACGGCTTCCATCGCCTCGAGCGTCACCTTGCCTTTGCCGAAGATCTTCACCCCCATCGGTGCGCGCATGCCGCTTTGCAGCATGACGATGCGGGTGGCGATCGGCTGCAGCTTGGGCGCGGACGTCGTGCCCGGTACTCGCGTGACGCGCAGGATCTCCTGCCAGATGTCGTCCGGGCTGCGGATGCCTGCCCAGGCCGCGCGGCCGGGGTTCAGGTCCGGCTCCAGCGGCGGCCGCCACAGCCGGAACGGCCGGCCGCGCGGGTCGGGAACAAGCCGGCCCGCTTCGCGCTCGAACGCGCCGCGCACCGTGTACGGCCGGCCGTCCGGCGCCGGCACCGGCGTACCGTCTTCGCGCCTGAACAGGTCCGTAGCGCCGGGCTCGAACGCGAACGTGCGCCGCTTCCCGTCTTCGTCTTCCATGTATTCCGGGGCGTAATTGATGACCGTCTCGATCATCGAGATCGGAGCCGGGTCCAGGGCGGATTCCGCCCGCCCGATCTTGCCCACCGCCTCCGTGACCTCCGGGATGGCCGCCAGCGCCATGTCCTGTTTGCTCAGCACGTCCATAGCCTCCCCGATCGAGGCGTGCGGCATGGTCGTCGGCATCAGCAGGAACGACCCCTCGTCGAGCGCGGGCATGAATTCCCGGCCCAACCCCGGCAGCGCGTGCGCTGCCCACGCCCACGGCGCCCAGGTCCTCACCCGCTGTGCCGGAATGCCCACCACGGCCAGCCCGCGCGGGACAAACCCGAACATCCGGTCGAAACCCAGCCAGATCGTACTTCCAAACAGAATCACCAGCACCGGCATGAGCAGGAACTTCAGCTTGTGCGCCAGGCACCAGCGCAAGAGCCGGCCGTAGAAACGCTGGAACAGGTGCAGGCCGAGCAGAACCGGGCCGATCATGCCGCCCGCAAACACGAGGTTGCGCACCAGGCCCTTGTCCGCCCCGATCGGCATCCAGTGTCGTGTCAGCAGAACGGCCACCGCCGCCACGACGAGCCAGTTGGTGATAACCAGCCCTCTGCCGCCGTCCAGCGCCGGCACACGCGCCCGGACAACATGATACACCGCCACGGCCATGATCACGACGGCCAGAAACCACGAACCCGTAACCTTCGCCACCGCGACGGCCACCCCCGCGATCAGCGCGGGGAACAGATACCGGTATTTCAACATCAGAAACGCCATCGGCGGCAGAAGCGTGAGCGCGACCACCAGGGACGACAGCAGGGCAAACGTCTTCGTCAGCGCGAGCGGTCTGAAAAGCCTGCCTTCGGCCGCCTGCATCGTGAAGACCGGCAGGAACCCGACGACCGTCGTGGCCACGGAGGTGAGCACCGCGCCGCCGACCTCTGCCGACGCGCGCCGAATCACGCCCAGCGCCTTCGTCGCGCCGCCCCCAGTGGCGCCTGCCTCGTCGAGCCGCTTCAGGATATTCTCGTTCAGCACAATCCCCATATCGACCATGGTGCCGATCGCGATCGCGATTCCCGACAGCGCCACGATGTTGGCGTCCACCCCGAACAGCTTCATGCCGACGAAGCACATCAGCACGGCAATCGGCAGCAGGCCCGAGATCGTCAGCGAGCTGCGCAGGTGCATCAGCATGACCACCACGACGATGATCGTAACCAGCACTTCGGCCTCGAGCGCCTTGCGCAGGGTGCCGAGCGTCTCCCGAATGAGGCCGGTCCGATCGTAGAACGGCACGATCGTCACCCGCGACATAACGGTTTCTTCCGACCCATCCGCCCGACGGACCGCCACGGGCTTCTCGTCCAGACTCGGGGCCAGTTGCGCGATCCTGGTGCGGACCCGCTTGATCACGTCCAGCGGGTTCGCCCCATAGCGCACGACCACCACTCCGCCCACGGCCTCCGCGCCGCCCTTGTCGAGCGCACCGCGTCGCAGCGCGGGCCCCAGCGTCACGTGGGCCACATCGCGCACGCGCAGCGGAACGTCATCCGTCGTCTTCACCACCGCGGTTTCCAGGTCCGCGAGCTGCTTCACGAAGCCGAGCCCGCGAATGACGTATTCGACTCGGTTGATCTCGAGCGTCCGCGCGCCGATGTCCAGGTTCGACTTGCGCAGCGCCGCGACCACCATCGGCAGGGTCACCCCGTGCGCGTGCAGGGCGTCCGGGTCCAGTTCCACCTGGTACTCCTGCACGTACCCGCCGACCGATGCCACCTCCGCCACGCCCGGCACGGCCAGCAGTTCGTACCGGACCTTCCAGTCCTGGATGGCGCGCAGCTCGTGCAGGTCCCATCCGCCCGCGGGCCGGCCGGCGCGGTCGCGCCCCTCCAGCGTGTACCAGAATACCTGGCCCAGCGGCGTCGCGTCCGGGCCCAGCGCGGGGCGGACACCCGCCGGCAACTCGTCGGGGGGCAGGCTGTTCAGCTTCTCCAGCACCCGTGTGCGTGCCCAGTAGAAATCCACGCCGTCCTCGAAGATCACGTAGAGGCTCGAGAATCCGAACATCGAGAAGCTGCGTACGGTCTTCACGCCCGGCAGGGCCAGCATCGACGCGGTCAGCGGGTAGGTGATCTGGTCCTCGACGTCCTGCGGCGACCGGCCCGGCCAATCCGTGAAGACGATCTGCTGGTTCTCGCCGATATCCGGAATGGCGTCCACCGGCACCGGATAGCGCTCGATACCGGGTACAGGCCAGTCGAACGGGGCAAACACGACGCCGGCAAGCACGACGCCGGCAAAGAGCAGGAAGACGACGAACCGGTTGTGGAGGCAGAACGCGATGAGCCGCCCGATCCAGCCTTGCGCCGCATCCGTGCGCTGCTCAGTCTCGGCGCTCATGCCGTTCTCCTTGCGCGCGTTCCGGCGAAAACACGGCATCGATCTGCCCGCAACGCAGCATGACGGCGCCGAAGTAGGGGTTGAGGATCGTGTCGCCTTCCTGCAGCCAGTACGCGCCTGTGTTGTCGAACGCCATGGGGCAGTAGGCCTTGCGCACGCTCAACACGGGCAGCGGGCCGAACCGGCGCAGCGCCTGTTCCAGCGCGGCCGACAACCCCGCGAATGCTTCACGCTGCTTTTGAATCGGCCCGGCATCCGCAACCCGTTTCGCCGCCGAGGCGAGAGTCTCGGCGGCATGCTGCCATTCGTCGCGCACGGCTTCGGCCTCCCCCACCTTCTCCGCCCGGACGCCGTCGAGCACCGTCGGAAACTGCCGCGCCGCCTCCGACGCGCGGTCTGTCGCGTCGGCAGCCAACGCCTGCTGGATCCGGAAATACACCGCCACCAGCGGCTCCAGTGCCCGGCGGAACTCGACGGGGGGCGGCGGAGGAACCGGCGCGCCGGCGCCGGCGGCAGGTTGCGTCGGCGCGTCCTGCGCCGGGCCCGCGGCGGGCGCGGCGCGTCCGCCCCGGTCCGCGCTCATCATGCTCGGTTTGGCCTGGATCTGCAGCGCGGAATCGATCTTGAAACTGCCGTTCGCCACCACCTCCTGCCCTTCGCGCAGGCCGGATCGAACGACGTACCCATCGCCGGCCCGCGGCCCCAGTTCGACTTCCACGCCCTCGAACGTCGGACGCGCGCGGCCCGGCACCCGCACGTATACCACCGCGCGTCGCCCCGTCAACAGCACGGCGGAAGCCGGCACCACGAGCGGCGGCACCGGCGCCGCACTCGGCTCCAGGCCCGATTCGCCGGCGGGCACAAGGTCCATTCGGCATACCTCGCACTGGCCGGCCGCCTCCTTCACAACCTCCGGATGCATCGGGCATGTCCACTTGCCCTCGAAGCTCACGGGCGCCAGCGCGCCGTCCGCGCCCAGCCGCACGCGCAGCGCGGCACGCACGAACATGTGCGGGCGCAGCAGCCCCGCGGCATTGTCCACGGCGACCCGCACCTTCGTGGTGCGTGTCCGCGCGGTCAGCACCGGGTCGATGAACGAGACCCAACCCTCAAATGCCCTGTCGCCGTAGGCCTCCGTGCGAAGCGTCGCCGCCTGCCCATACCGGATTCGGCTCAGATCGGTCTCGTACGCGTCAAGCTGCGCCCAGAGCACCGAGAGATCGGCCACCGTGTACACGGCGGTTCCCGTCTTCACGTACATGCCCGCGGTGGCATGTTTCTGAATCACGATCCCGCCGATCGGTGCCCGGATCTGGATCACGGGCGAGGGCGGTCCACCCCGTCTCTCCACTTCCGCGACCTGCTCGCCGGTCAGGCCGAGAAGCCGCAGTTTCTCACGCGCGGCTTCGACGGTGGCCTGTGCCCTCTGCTCGATTGACGGGCTGCCCGGATTCCCGCTGAGTTCCGCCGCCGTCTTCAGCGCCTGCACCAGTTCTTCTTGTGCGGAGTATAGGTCCGGGCTGTAGATGTCGAACAGGTGATCGCCAGCCCGGACGGGTACGCCCGTGTAGTCCACGTACAGGCGGTCCAGACGGCCGGCGGTCCACGCGCTGATGGTCTTGACGCGGGTCTCGTCATAGTCCAGTTTGCCGGCCAGCCGGATGTCCATGTCCACGAAGCGGCGTTCAACTTTCGCCGTGCGAATCTCCGCCAGCTGCGCGGCCGTCTCCGACATCGCGAGCACGCGCGGCCCCTCTTCCTCTGTTTCCGGTTGTTCCAGCGGGACCAGATCCATGGCGCATATCGGGCATTTGCCGGGTTGCGGCTGCCTGACGTGCGGATGCATCGAACAGATCCATATCCGCCCCTCCGCCCGCGCGGCGGCCTCCCGCTCGTTCGACGCACCCGCCCCCGAACAGCCACCCCTGATCAGGAACCCGAGTGCAAAGGCGAGCAGCACAATCGCAACCGCACCGGGCCGGCGCCAAATGGCCCGGCGCGCACCGTCTCTTCCGTTCATGGGTCCTCCTCCCAGGTTGGTGGCGGCCAGACTGCACATCGTGACTTAGTGGTCGGATTCGTAAATACGGTGATGTTTGATTGGCCTATTTTGGATGCAGAGGGGCTCCGCCGCGGCGCGTGCATACCTGGAAGGTCTGTGCGCGGCGCGGCGGAGCGGCTCTGCGCCAAAAGAGGCCAACCCGCTGCGGGCGAGGGTCTTCTGGCGCACGGCCACCGCGAAACGCGACAACGATG
>JAFGHX010000016.1 GCA_016929905.1 Kiritimatiellia bacterium | reverse complement strand
TTTCCAGCCCGTCCCCGTTAACCATCGGCTCACGACTGTGCGGGACGGGCTGGAAAGCCCGTCCTACGGTAGGGTCCGCTTGTTGTGATCTTTGCCGGAAGCTTTGGCCTGCCCGCCGTGGCGGCGGGGGTCCGAGTAAGCCGCGCAACGCTCAGTCGTCTCGCGTTCCCCGCTCCGCGCTTGATTCGAGATTACGAGTGGGATTACGAGTGGGATTGCGAGGGTTGATTACGAGAATGATTACGAGAATGATGGGTAGCGGGACAGACATAGAGATTAAGGCGAAAGATTAGGGGCATGGTGCAGATGAAACTGGAAACTGGAAACTCGAAACTGGAATCGGTTCCGTTCCTTTACGGCAAGCGGGCCCATCGTCTGGACAGAATGATTACGAGAATGATTGGGAGCGGGACAGACATAGAGATTAGGGCGAAAGACTAGGGCGAAAGATTAGGGGCATGCTGCAGATGAAACTGGAAACTGGAAACTCGGAGGGTCTGAGCCGCTCGTCATCTCCGATCAGGGCGGAGTCGGGCCTCTTTTCCGCCGCGGTCGACGCGCGCCGCTCTGCGCTCACCGGCGCGTGCTCACCAACGCCACGTCCTCGAACCCGGCCTTTGCGCACAGGTCCAGCACGCTCACGAGCACCCCGTGCGTCGAGCGCGGTGCGCACCAGACCATGATCGTCTGGTTCCGGCTCGCTGCCGCCAAGGTCGCCAGCAGCTTCTCCAGTTCCGCGAGATCGACATGCTTGTCCGCGTCCGTCCCGCTCAGCCCGATCGTGAGCCCGTCGGCCAGCACCCGGATCTTCACCACCGGGCGTGGCAGGCCCGGCGCCGGGCTCGGCTGCAACGTGTCCAGCTTGGCCAGGATGTCGACCGGTGTAATCGTGAGCAGGAAGAAGATCAACAACAGAAACACCACATCGATCAACGGGCTCGTGAACCCGAACCCATTCGCCGCTTCCACCAGCCTGCGCCGCGTCCTCATACGCACCTCCCGCTTCTCTCCAACTCAAGCCCCGCACCAACCGAAACTTCCCTTGCGAACTCCCTCGAGAACCCGCCTTCGCGCAGGGCGAGGCAGCGATTTCATCCCGGGACTGAAGTCTCCGGCCCCCCAGAGGTCAGATGTCAGAAGTCAGAGGTCAGACAGAACGCCATGCTTGGCGAGAGACCGCTGACCTCTGATCTCCGACCTCTGACCTCCGACCTCTGGGTGGCGGGCCCCGCCCGCCTTAGTACTGCCCGGCGCAAATACGCTAACGTTAGCGTATTTGCGTCGGGCAGTACTAAGTCTAGTCGTACGGCGGCGGATTCGTCAAAGGGCCGAAGCCCGGATCGGAGATTACGAGTGGGATTGGGAGGGATGATGACGAGAATGATTACGAGCGGGGGCAGTCGAGTGGCAGTCGCCGATCGTAAGCGCATTCGTCATCTCCGATCCGGCCGCAGCCCGACGACTTGTCCGCCATAGCTCGCAGAGCGACGGCGGAAGCCAGGAGGGAGGAGGGCAACGGCGGGCTGCGCCGCGCCGTAGCCTTGGGCGAAGGCGGGGGAGGTTGGCGCTGGGCCCGATCTGTCGGTGGTCAGGCGTGCGGTAGCCGAGTGGGCTCGGTTGGTGATGCGGGGCGTTGGGCCTGGCGGAAAGAGACAAAGCGTTGAGCGTTGGACGTTGAGCGTTGTCATGAGCGTTGAACGTTCAACATTCAACGTTCAACTTTCAACGCTCAACGCAGATGTCCCGGCGCAAGGAACTCCAGTTCGACCGGTCGAATTTCGTGGGGGAAGACCGGCCCGCCTCCGCCCTGCGGCCGTGCCCGACGTAGCCTGCGGGCGCAGTCGGGTTGCTACGGCGGGCTCATGGCGCGGAAGCTGAGTCGGTTGAACTCCTGAAAACCCGCCCCTGCCACGAGGGACGAGGGCGAAGGCCCGGCCGTGACGGAGACGCCTACGTGCGGGTGCGCGTACGGGTGCCGATTGATGCGCCTTCCGTCGCCTCCGGCGTCATCGGCTTTGCACGTTTCAGGATGTACTGGTAGTAGAACACGATTGTCGCCGCGAAGCCGCCGAACACGAGCATGAAGCCCCAGAGCGTCCGTTTCACGCGCGGGACGGCAGCTGTCCTGAAGATGTACAGCTCGTAAAGCGCCAACGTCGAGAGCCAAAACACCGAGAGAACGAGCCTGAGCGTCATTCGCAGAGCGGCGGCGGACCGGCCCCAAGGATCCGGCAGGCCGAGCCCCATTCCGACTCCGAAAAAGACATAGAGAAAGAGCGCGCACACGATCACGAGGGGCAAACCCATCACGATCTTCACGCCCGTGGATGCGCCGATTCTTGCATCGTTCATCGCCGACACTGGACACCTCCCGTCAGGTCCGACTTCGCCCTTTTTGCCCGCGAAATGTCGCGAAAGAACCGCGAAAAGGTCTCACGCAACTCATGCCTATTGGACGATCCGGCAGCAACTTTGAACTGTTCGCGCCGGACCCGCTTCTGCGTTGCCCATGGTCATGCGCGGCGCAAACAACTCAAAGTTGCTGCGAGCACCGCGCTGCACGTGGGAGAAGACTTCACTCCCCCCCAACCACCCGGGCGAACGTTGCGGGAATCGAGGCAGCCGCCACGCCGCGTGGCGGCTGCCTTTCGATTCCCGCAATGACTCCTCGCACGCGAACGACTCTCGCCTAAACCCAACAGCCCTTTTCCCTCCCCTTTTCGCGCCCCTTTCGTGCGTTTTCGCGGGCAAGAAGAAGGCCGTGCAACATGTCGTATGCCTGGAGGGCGAGCGTCTCGCGAGCCGTCTATTTCGCAAGGCTCAACGAGTGCCCGCAACGCCGCGCCTCACAGCAGCGTGCCCAGACAGAACCGTTCCGCTTGCTCCGGCGTCACGCGCCGCTTCTCGATATCCGGGCCGACCTCGAGCGTGTACGCACGCTTGCCGGCCGGTTCCTCGACGGTAAGCGTGCCCATCTCGTATTTGTCGGCGCGGTCCCAGACCTCTGCGGTCAGGAGCAGGACCCGATAGACGCCGGGTACAAGTCGCCATGAGAACGCGCCATCGGCGCCCACTTCCGCCCAAACGCCGCTCGCCTCCCAGCCGTACTTCTCCTGGAACGCAACGGCCTGCAACGGCTTGTCGCGAAGCGGGGTGCCCGGCGTAAAGACCGCTTTCCCTTCAACCAGCAGCCCGCGCGGCAGGACGATGTCGAATTGCTCGTCCTGCATGAAGGCCCGGTTCAGGGCAAGCCGCGGACCGTTCCGCCCCGCGCCCACGCTGAACGTGCGGACCGCCGAGGCCCGGTGGCACTTGAAGCTGTAACGCCCGCGGGTGTCGGTTTCCGCCGAGGCGCCGCGAGCCGTCCTGCCGTCAGCCAGCTTGACGCCGGGAACCACCACCAGGGCGTTGGTCACCGGCTCTCCTCCCGGCCGCCTCAGCGTCCCGCTCACATTGATGATCCTGTGCACCTGCAGGTCACAAGTGATGTTGGTGCCGGACAGCAACACCGACGTGCCGCCGTCAACATAGCCAAGAACGGAGGGCCCGAGACGATAGTCGCCCGGTTGCAGGCGGCTGAACGCATAACCGCCGTGTTCGTCCGTGACGGCATTCGTATCGACCGCGAAACCGTGCAGGTGCACGTTGTGGCCGGCGGCCACGGCATTGCCTTCGTCGTCCATCACAACACCTCTGATATCGGCCAGCACGATCTTCTTCTTCTCGACAACCAGCGTGACCATCTGCGGCTTGGGCGCGCTCGCGCTGACAACGATCGGCGGGATGGGATCCTTCAGGACCAGGCCCGGATAGCCGGTGTCGGTTATCTCAGGGCCGTACGGGCCCGGCGGGAGATCGTAGAAGACGGCGACAAAGGTCTTGCCTTCGCCGCTCTGTTTGATTCTCGCCAGCCTGCTATTCCTCCGAAAGCTCAACGCCTCTCGGTGATGCCGCTTGGTCTCGGGGTCGAGCCACTCCCTGTTCAAGGACCAGACGTCTTGGCTTTCCACCCATTTCTCCACTCCCGGCATGCCGTCGACTTGTGTTGGCCGTTCACCGTCAAACCAGCCGTCCGGCTTCTTATCCACCCACAGGCAGAGGACACCATCCTCCGGAATTGGTGCCCCTTGCATCTCCACAACCAAGGTCTTCTCGCACGGATTGAGCCGCCAAAGGTATGGCGAATCGCCGAGCGCTCTCGGGTCAAACGCCTCGCTCCGTTCGGAACGGACACGCGCGATGTCCGTGTTGGGGTCCAGTTCAACCCGGTACTGCGTATCCGGCAGATCCGGCACCTCGAAATTGGCCACACCGTTCTGATCCGTCTTCGCCTTCACCCATCCGCAGCGTTCGCTGAATGGGCCCTTAAGCTGCTGCAAGGTCACCGTGTGTCCTGATACCCGCACCTGCTCCGTCGGGTCATGCATCTGGACACTGATCGGAATGGTGCGCTCGAACACGCGTTCCACTTGTAGATCGACCGAGAGTTCGTGTATTTCGGGTGGATAGGCGAAGTTGGTCTCGCCGCTGTATTGATCGGATGCGTACATCAGGTCGGGTTCGACGAGCATCATATACCTCGTTCCTGAGGGAACTGCGGGGCAAACGAACGAGCCTGATTGATCCGCCGTCACCCTGAGCCTCCGCCACGCATCTTCGCGTCCAGGCCGCTCATAGCTAACGTTGATATGCACCCCCTGAGCCGGCTTCCGTTCGCCGTCAGATAAGTAGTGGACCTGCCCCTTGACCCTCGCATCCTTTTCCACCCTATCGAGATACTTCCGCAGGTCCTCCGCATACCCAGCGAATCTGGCAACTGAGAAAGTCGCAAGCAACAAGCTGCAGAGTGCGCGTGACCGCGCCAGCTTGGGGCGAACGCCAATTGCGCACTTATTCATGGCCAAGTCCTTCCTGCACCTCTTGGCGCCTTGAGTACTGGATCACAGACCGCACCATGTGAGCCGCACCTCGTCCGGGTTCGTGAATTGTTCCTCGGCTTCGATTCGAACAGATCTATCGTTAGGTGCCGAAGTGCACTGCACGTGCAGGCCGGCGAGAATGCCGGCACCTACCGTGCCCCCTGCTTTCACAAACAAGGCCTTCTCGAGTATGCAGGGATTGATCCATCCTGTGTTGATGCCGCCCGTCAGCGTTGCACTGTGCACAAATGTGGGGACGGGCGTCTTGGTCAGTTCATCATATGGAACGCTTGTGACCCAGGTTTTGACGGACACACCCACACACTTGTCGCAGAATGGGATCTCACTGCCGAGTCCGAGCAATGAGTTCCAAACCCCCATCCCGTCCACAACGATGCTGGCCGCAGTCAGGAGCGGGATGTTCTTCTTCACGATAGCGCCGAGCCCTGACAGGAGAAGACTGGTGGTCGAGAGCTTCAGACTTTCATAGCTCTCGGTGCTGCCCTCCGTTAGGGACGAGGCCACCCTATACTCCGCCAGAGCGCGCCCTCTCTGCATGTTGACTTTGCAGTTCCAACGCGACATGTCCGTCGTCGTATCAATCACACGGCCGCTCGGCGCCAATTTGCAGGCTATCACGCCATAGGAAACGCCAGCGTATCCCACACGCTCGTACGGCGCAACCTCCGCTATCCAATTGACTTGAAGTTGCGCGCCCACGCCGTCGCCAAGGCCCGCGCGCAGCCGCACGCGCTTGCCGTCAGCAACGTCTTCGCACTCCGCATAAGCGAAGTCCCCCTGCTCCGGATGGCAGAAGCCTGAAGTGGGCTGCTTCCATCGTGATCGTTCGTCGTAACCTACGGCAATGTATGCGGGTATGTCTTCCGGCCTCTTGACAAGATCAGAAGTGAACGTCATGAAAGGGCGACTGTTGTCGGGAGGCCCGTTATCGATATCCATACACCGAACCGCGTCGGAAAAGAAGACGAAACTGCGATTGTCGGCGTCCTTGTACGGGCAGCTCTTGGCCGTAATGATGTTGGTGACACGCACGCCTTCAGCATTCTCCAGGTGAAAACAGATATCTACCTGCGCACGCGTCTTGTCGGTGGCGCCCAATCTGACATAATCGGAGGCCCGTCTGAAGCATGTCCCCCTGAACTCCAGAATATCGAAAAGAAACGTGTAGACGTCACTCGTTCCGTTCCCGTCGGAACCGGCAGCGAACAACCGTCCGGCAACGAAACGCCGCGTTTCATCCTCCTTCGGTATTCGCTGCACGGTCACATCGTCGGTGTAGAAGGTCTGCAGGCGTATGTCGCGTCCAAGAAGCGCCGAATAGCTGTCATCAATCACAGCCTTCCCAGTTCCAGCCTCCGCGATTCCCTCGAACCGGACGCGGACAGGGAGATCGCCGCCGGCATTGGCGAAGAAGAAGCGCGGTATTTCCTCAATGACGATGTCGACGACATGCAGAGAGATTTGCCGCCTGCATCCGCACCATTCCGCCTCGAATATGTATTTGCCGGGCGCGAGGCCGGAATCCCCTGCGTAGACAGCACGGGTGTCAGATGGCGCCTCATTCGCGTTGCCGCTTTCGCCCTCGAAACCGGCGCCTGGTGCTGACGGGCCGGCCAACCGCCGCCACCGCGGCGGAGGCAGCCCATCCGAGCTGGCTCCCAACAGGGCCACATCGAGAACAATCTTACTGAAACGCCCGTAGAAATCCTCCCGTCGCTCTATAGGGTCGGGCTCCGTCGTCGACCGCCGCGGCACCAGCAGAATCGGCGGCTCACACAGGCCTCGGGGTTCATGCAGGCAACATTCGGATTCGAGGTCCGAGCCTGCAACCAGGGCAAGTTCCCCCACAACCAGGTCCATCCTGGCAAAACAGGAAGCCACCTGAGCCGATTGCGCCGTGATCCTGTACTGCCCCACCCCATCCCAGAACGTGACGACGCCGTTGGCGTCGATTTTGGGGGTTATCCCGCCGGGCCGCAGTGCGGGGCCGTCGAGTT
>JAFGHX010000161.1 GCA_016929905.1 Kiritimatiellia bacterium | reverse complement strand
TTGCGCTGAAAAACCTCGGCGCGGGTGGAACCGCGCCCTCCAGTGCGCCATATCGTGTGGTTTGGAGGGCCGGGTTCCACCCCGGCCGGGCCTTTGATGGGTTTGGATCGCAATCGAACTCCAATGTTCGATGTTCAGTGTTCAGTGTTCGATGTTCGTCAGCGGGGCGAGGGGGAGGGCCCGCTCAAGGCAGGCGCCCGCCGCGCCCGGCGATGAAGAGCCGGTACCATTCCTCGCGGGTCAAGGCCAGTTCGTCGGCGGCACAGGCGTTTTTCAGTCGCTCGAGGTTCTGCGTGCCGACGATCGGCTGGATCCGGGCGGGGATCCGCAGCAGCCAGGCGGTCAGCACCGTCTCGGCCGCGACCCCGCGTTCCCGCGCGATCGCCTGGACCACGCCGGCGGCTTCGTTCATCTTTTCCTTTTCGGGTGGAATCGGGCGTCCGCTCAGAAAGCCGCGCGCGAGCGGGGACCAGGCCTGAACGAGCATATCGTTCAGCCGCGCGTACTCCAGGCTCCCCTCGCCGCGCCCGACCGCGCCGCCCACGTTCTGGTTGGCGACGATGCCCTGGTCCAACACGTGCGTGTGCGCGACGCTGAGCTGGATCTGGTTCACGATGATCGGCCGGTTCGCATGCTTCTTGAGGAGTTCGATCTGAACGGGCGTGTGGTTGCTCACCCCGAAATGGCGGACCGTGCCGGCCTTGTGCAGATCGTCAAAGGCCCTTGCCACCTCTTCGGGCTCCACGAGCGGATCGGGCCGATGCAGCAGGAAGATGTCGAGGTGCCCGCACTGCAGGCGCTCGATGCTGCGCTGTGCCGATTGCACAATGTGCTCGTAGCTGAAGTCGTAACGGCCCGGCGCGTTCGGAGTCGGATCGCCCGTGGAGCGGATTCCGCATTTCGACTGGATGATCATCCGCTCGCGCAGGCCCGGTTCCGCTTTGAGGACCTCGCCGAAGAGCCGCTCCTTCCGGCCCGCGCCGCCGTAGATATCGGCATGATCGAACAGGTTCACGCCGCTCGCCAGGACGGCATCGACCCATGCGCGGGCCTTTTCGGCCGGCCCGGCCAGGCTCATGCAGCCCACGCCGACGCGTGACACGTCCAGATCCGTATGCGCGATCGTCATCATGTGCATCGCGGTGTCTCCCTCTATACGCGCAACAAAGCCGCGACGTCCGCCGGGCTCAGGGCCCGATTGTAGAGTCGCGCGTCGTCCATGCAGCCGGTCAGCGACCAGGTGGCCGGGCCGCCGAATATCTGGCCGTGTGCCCGGTCCTGGCCGAGCAGGGTCTCGGCGTCGGCGACATGGATCGGGCCGCTCACCCGATGCGGGAAATCGGCGTCCGTACTCTCGATCCCGTCAATGTACGCGCGCATCGCCGTGCCGTCATAGGTCACGGCCAGATGGTGCCACTCGTCGTAGGGAAACGAGCCCGGCGCGGTCCAACCCCCGTTCCAGTTCTCGCCGTTGGTCGAAATCTGCCACTCGATGTTGATCTTTTTCGGGCCGCCGAACAGGATCAGCCAACCGCCGTTCTTTTGGTCCACGAAACCATGTTTGGAGGCGATCCGCGACTTGCGGCCGTCGGCCGGCTTCTTGAGCCACGCGGCGAAGGTCATGGCGTTCGTCATCGCCAGGCTTTCGTGCCGGCCGCAGTTGAGATAGCAGTTGCCCGCGAAGCGCAACGCACCCTTGCCGACCTTGCCGGGCACCCGTTCGGGCGTGCCACGCTCAGGCCGGCCGTCGTTGCCGCTCACGATGTCTCTGGCGACGTCGCCCGACTCCTCGTCCATCGGCCAGTGGCTGACAAGCCCGGTTGTGATGTCGCCCGGCCGGCTGTCGATCCTTACGTCTTGTTCGATGGCGTTGGCGGTTGTCATGCTCGCGCGTACCTCCCGTTTCGAGTCGTCCCATGCACCGGCTCCATCCAGGGTGAAGGGTAACCGCCCAGCGGGTCGGCGGGTAGTCGAGAATGCTGCCTTAACGCTCCTGGTAAGGTCAAAAGGGTCTACCGGGTGGTCAGCCGCTCGAGCAGCCGGGCGCGGAACGGGAGGTAGCCCTGTCGGGTCTTTTTCAGGGGGATATCGCCGATGATCGCATGAGCCAGCGCGTAGCCGCCGGTCTGCCAGTCGGGCACGCAGGAGGTGATGCCGCGGGGCAAGAACCGGGCTGCATGCTCCAGACTGACGATCTGCGTTTGGTCCGGGACGTCGATCGCCTGGGTCCGGCACCATTGCAGGGCGTCGGCGGCGTCTGCCATGGCTACGAACACGAGCGCTTCACCGGCCCGGATGTTCCGGTATTCGGCCGGGAATTCGCTGACGAGCGCCGTATTCCGTTCCAGTGTGCTGAGCGGAATCGCGCGGTATTTCGTCAGCAACCGCTCGAGCACGGACGGGGTAACGGTCGGCGGCGCGCTGTCGAAGAGGCGGGCCGGGGACCGGACAACGACCGTGCGTCTGGCCACGATTCTCAGGCGGAACGCGGGGTTGAGCCGGTCGATCTCGGCAAGGAACCGGGCGCACTCGAGCACGCCGTACTCGGGCCGTTTGCCCGAACCGAGAAAGTAGGTGGCGTGCCGGCACCCCTTCAGAAACAGGAAGCGGGCGAGCGTTCGCGCCACGACGGTGCCGGCGTGGCTCATGCTGAACAGATGCACGCCCCCGATCCGCCGTTCGGCACGGTTCGTCAAGACGACGATGGGCGGAAGCGGCCGGCGTCTGGCGCGGTAGGCGCTGGCCACGCGCTGGTGGCGTTCGTCGATGTCCGGCGGATCGAGCACGCCCACACGGGGCCCGCTGAAGATCAGGCCATGCGGCCAGCTCTTGCGCCGGCTCCAGGCGCGAACCTGTTTCTCCAGGTTGTCCGCGTAATCGAAATGCAGCGTGTAGCCCTGTCGCAGCAGTTCGGTTTCACCCGCGGTGATCAGGGCGCTGAGTTCCGGCGTGTCGAACACGCGGTCCAGATCGTATGCCCGATCGGCGAAAAGCACGACAGCCTTCTTTGCCGGATCCCGGGCCAGTTCGTCCGGGTGACCGACCCACCAGTACTTGCCGACCTGGGTTGCGAGGTCCTGCTGCCGGAGTCGGGCATAGGCCTGGCGTACGGTGGCGGACCGAACGTGGAACCTGGCGCACATGATCTTGTTGGCGGGCAGCGGGTCGCCGACTTTGAGATCCGCGGCACTGATCGCCTCGGTCAACCAGTCGACAATGCTCTGGACAGACGACGCACGGTAGGAGACGGGTGGGGGCGAGGTCGGTCCTGTCCGGGGGATGAACGTGCCCTTGCCCCTGATCCGCACCAGACGGCCGGCCGCGGCGCAGGCACGCAGCAGGCGCCGGACCGTAGAGTGGGACACGCCCCACGCCGCCGCCAACGCCTGATCGGAAGGAAGCCGTGCCCCGGGCTCGGCGTTCCGAAGCCAATCGTCCAACCAGGCCTGCAGAGGATCGGTTGCGCGCATGGTGAAGGGTCCAATCCGTCAGGGGCACGCGCCCAAAGCGGCGATTTGGCTCAGGGTATGGAGTCTAAGACCGGGGATGGCGCGGAGTCCGGTTCGCGTCACGAATCCGCGCAGAATTTTCGAGGCATCGGCGGCAGGGGCGAAATGGGCAGCCTTGGCCTGCAACTCGGCCAGAAGCTTGTGGAGGCTGACCCGTCCCCACTTGCATTCGCCCACGTCCACCCAGCCGTCATCGCGTAAGCCGGCCACGTCGATTTGCGTGTCTTTGCTCCAATATTCGCCCACCCGCCACGTGCCGGACACGCCTTCGGAAACGTAGATCAGCGGCAGGCTCTGGCGGCAAACCTCTTCGAATGCCGCCGCCCAGTAGATGTCCAAGCGCGGCTTCAATGCCGCTAGCACGGGCTCCGGGCCGCGCAGCCGCAGAATGCTCTGGTGGGGCTGCACAAACGCAAAGAGGGTTCGAAGCGCCGGGTTGGCGATGCGATAGCGGACTCGCCGTGAGCCCTCCTCGCCCAGAGGCCGAACGGCCTCCACAAGGCCGAGTTGCATCATTGTGTCCAGCAGCGGGACCACGGCCGAGCGTTCCATTCCTGTCTCCCGTGCCAGATCCGCCGGACGCGTATTCCCTCGTGAGAGGGCCATCATGAGAGAGCGGTACCGCACGGCATTGCGTATTTCCTCGCGCAACAGAAAGACGTCCTCCTCGTGGACTTCGTGGAAAGGGTCCAGGAACGTGCGCGTCATGTTCTGCTCAGCCGACAGTGCCGGGTCGAGCATCCGCAGGTAGAACGGGTAGCCGCCGCACAGCGCCCACGCCTTCACCCGTTCCCTGGGCGCGTAGTCCGGTAGAAACCCCCTGGTTTCCTGAAACGAAAGGGGCAACAGCCGGATGTTGCCCACGCGTCTGCCGAAGAGGGGCTCGTTCGAAGCGAAATACCCTTCCATGGTCCCGATGTGTGAGCCGGTCAACAGAAGTGTGACCCGGCCCGACTGCCCCCATTCCTCCTCCCACAGCCGAAACAGAACCGACGGCATGTCCGGATCCGCCTTGCATAGCCACGGGAACTCGTCCAGACAGATGATGACTTTGCGATTGGCAGGAGCCCAATCCAGAACCATGCGCAGAGCGGCATCCCAGCGCTCCGCGGATAGGCCCCCCGATTTCTCCGCCACCCCCAGCGCCATGGCCGATTCATTCAGGAACCGGCACCGCTGCGCCGCCCCCGGCGATCTGTCCGCCAGAAAATAGACGCCCGGTTTGCCGCGCATGAACTGCAGAACCAGTTCCGACTTCCCGACGCGGCGCGGCCCGAACACCGGGGTGAGGCTGGGCCCCTTTCGCTTGTACAGCTTTTCCAGAGCGGCCAACTCCGCACGGCGTCCGACGAAATCACGAGCCGGAATCGGTGTTCTCATGCTGGCAGTATATCCTATTCTGCTAATATGTAAAGTGCTAATTTATATCTTAGCAATTGTCTTGTCGGCCTCCGGCGGAGCCCCGCGGCGGTGGAGAAGGCGTACGGGCTGGCGAAACACACGGCCGGGCGGTATGATACGCCGGGACGCCGGCGTCCCGCGAAACGGGAGGGAGAGACAGGATGAGCGGACGGACCATCGGATGTTGGGTTGCAGGGGCACTGCCGGCGGCCGCGCTGTTCTTCGCGGCCGCGCCGGAAACGGAGGCGCAGATGATGTGGTTTCAGTCGGGGTTCGAGCCGGATTGCCGGATCGTGAAGAACGATCCGGACCTCAAACACGGCAGCCTGCAAGGCAAGGACCTGCATCTGCCCGGCAAGAACGATTGGCAGGCGGACTTCGGCGGGTACCCGGCGATCAAGAGCGGGAAGATGGGAATCGCCTGCCGCGGCACGGGGTTCGACAAGCGCAACGCCGAAATCGTCGATGACCCCGCCGGCGTCGGGCAGGGCAAGGTCCTGATGTTCTCGGCGAAATACCCACTGGAGCGGATTACCAAAGGACCGATGGCAGGCGGATACAAGACGCGCGTGACCTCCAATGCGGCCTGCACATTGATGGAACTGTATACGAAGCGGAAGATCCTGATCGCCGGCCACATGGCCGTACTCAAGGACTACCCCAAGACGTTCAGTTGGCTGATGGTGGAGGAAATGTGGATGGGGGATGGATGGAAGCAGGACGTGAAGTACCCGTTCCGGATCGGGATCAACTTGAGCAAGGCCGCGGGCGCCGGCCAGGAGCTGTACTTCAGGGTCAGCGCCGAGAAACGCGGCCCGATCAGCGGGGACAAGGGCGTGTGGGCGAAGCAGGACCGCGACACGTTTCCGATCCCGTTCGGCGAATGGTTCACCTACGAGACCTACTACAAGCACGGCAACGACACGACCGGCCGGTTCTACTTTGCCGTGACGTACAAGGGAAAGAAGACGGTTCTGTGCGATGTCGCCAACTGGACGTATCATCCCGACACGCCGGCGGGCGAGCCGCCCAACCCCATCACCACCTGGCAGCCGTTCAAGCTTTATACGTCTTCGGCCGTCACCGACTACGCCCGCGAGCACGGGCAGGGCATCCAGTGGTACTGGGACGACTTCGAGGCCTGGGACTCCTGGCCGCCCGGCGCGCAGCCGGGCGCAGAGAACTAGCAGTCCGCGACACGCTTCGCGCCACCGTACGCGCCGGGGCCAGGCCTGGTTCATTGCCAGACGACCGTCGTGCCGGGATACTGACGGATCGCGCGGTCCTTCGAGAGGATCGGCATGTCGTGGATGTGTGCGGTCGCAACGATGATTCGATCAAAGGGATCGTTGTGGATGTCGGGCAGGCGGCTCGAGGCGTAGGCGGCTTCCCAGGTTACCGGCAATTCCTGAACGGCGTGCTGTTCCAGCGCGCGCCCGATGAACAGATCGGGCGCGACGGGCAGCGTCAGGCGTTCGCGCTTCACCAGAATCCCGATCTCCAGCCCGGAAATCGAGGATAGAAACAGCGCGCCCGCATTCGCGCGAACGGCCTGCCTGGCCCGGGCCGGAAGCTTCTTCAGATCGGACGCGAGCCAGACGAACGCGTGCGTGTCAAGCAAGAGCATCAGCGCAGATCCTCCGGCCAGTCCTCCGGCGTCACCAGCGCGCACGGGTCGCCGCGGAAGCGCGCGCCCTTCAGGGCCGGATCCTGCCGAAGCGGGTCCCGCTTGGCCCGGTGCACGACAATGTCCACCGTCGGCTTGCGGTTGCGGCAGATCGTGATCGCCTGCCCCGTCCGCTCCACCTGCGCGATCAGTTGGGATAGATGCGCCTTGGCCTCGTACGTGCTCACCATCGTCTTCACGCGAGCGCCTCCTTCTCCGGCGCAGGGCCGTGCCTTGCGTCCGGCCGTACGCACGTAGGGTCTCATACATAGTCTGACTAGTCAAGTCAGATTTCTGGAAACCGATGCCGGCCGATCGCGGATCGGCCCCACAACGGCTCAGCGGCGGCGCGGATTGCCGTGAGATCCGCCGGGCTCAGGCCAGGCCCGAATGGTGCTGGGTTAACGCCCGGCTCGTCAGGAGCCTCGCCCTCCAGTTGCGCGAAAGTCACGCGAATGGAGGGCGAGCGTCCTGAGGCTGTCTCAGAACCGGGAAACAGCCCTTACGGGCTTAACTACAAACGGCAGAAACCACCAGATATGCCCTTTGCAGTTAACGCCGTAAGGCGTGTGGCAGCGTGCGAGTCGGGTTTTGAGACAGCGTCTCCTCGCGAGCCGTGTCGCGGGCATCCGCAATGGGTCTCAACCAGGCGCCATTTCAGACCAGCAAGGCCCCCGGCGCGCTGCGCGGCGCCGGATATAACGAGGGTGGAGACTTTGTCGTAGACTTTGTTCCGCGGGCGGACAGGCTGTAATCTTTGTCGATCCCGCCGCTGCGGCGGGGGTTCTCGAGTAAGTTCTCGAGCAAGTTTCAGGCCAGGCCCAACTTGGCTCTGGCGGCGTCGTAGGTCTCCGCCAGCCGCACGCCCTTCTTCGGGTGCGCCTCGACGTCGAACCGCATGAACGGCTCCGCGCAGGGCACGCCGGCGAGCGCGCCGTACTCGCGCGCGCGGTTGCGGACCCAATCGAGCCACAGGTCCGCCTCGGGCCCGCGCAACTCCTTGAACTGGGAGGTGAACCCGGCGACGGCCCGGCATTTCGCCTCGAGCGTGGCCGTGATGTCCTCGAAGTGCGTCGGCGCGAACGCGCGCAGGTTCCGGCCCGCCGGTTCCCAGGCATACAGCTCGATCGCGGCGCCCTCGGCCACGAGTTCCCGCACGGCCGCGGCGACAAAGGCGCCCGTGGCGTAGTGCTCCCAGTGCGCGTCTTCGGGAAAATGCGTCAGCACGATGTCGGCCGCGCGCTCGCGCAGGAAATCGCGAAGGAACGCCATCGCCGCGGGGCAGTGCGTGGCCGAGACGATGAATTCGCGGCCGGGCGCCCGCTCGTTCAGGTAGCGGAACTCTTCGACGCTGAGCGCGTGCCCGTCGAAGTAGCGCCGGTCGTGCGTGCCGTCCTTGTACCAATAGAGGCTCTTGAAATCGAAGAATTCCACCTCGGTCACGCCCAGCGCGGCCGCGCCGCGGCGCGATTCGGCCTTGCGCAGTTCGATGACCTCCGCGTTCGACCGGCAGCGGCCGGACTCCGTCTCCTCCGGCCAGAGCGCGTAATGGGGTGTGGTCGTGGCCACGACGTAGACGACATGCCAGCCGTCGTTGACATACTTGGCCAGTGTCCCGCCGCAGCGCAGTTCCACGTCGTCATGATGGGCGCCGATCGCGATGAGTGTCTTCATGGGAACAAGCATATCGCGGCGACGCGCATAGGCGAGCGGAAAACGAAGTTCTCACGCGGTCTGCTTCAGCGGGTTGGTCCAACGCAGGCCGGGGAAGCGGCCGAAATCGCTGTCGGTGGAACAGAGCGTCAGGCCGTGCTCGATGGCAAGCGCGGCGAGATGGGCGTCCGGTACATGGTTGGTGCGCAGCTCGCGCACCCGCACTTTTGGCTTTGCACGGCGAATGGAATGTGGTAGTCTATACCACAAAGCGGTCCGAGTTGGGCGGGAGACGGCCGCGGAGGAGGACACAGGCAGTGACACAGGCGCATCTGGCGAAATACCAGCAGGTGGCGAGCACCATACGGGGTTGGATCGAGACGGGCAAGGTTGGGCGCGGCGAGAAGATCCAGTCGGAGGACGATCTGGCGAAGGTGTTCGGGATGGCGCGCATGACCGTGCGCAAAGGGCTCGATCTTCTGGTGAGCGAAGGCTGGCTGGTGCGCGCGGACCGGCGCGGGACATTCGTTTCGGAGAACGCCGGGGCGCCGCGGGCGCCGCTCGACGATCTGGGTGCGCCGGCCTTCCTGCGCCTGCCGCAGATCAGTCTGCGCGTTCAGACCGACGACGTGCAGGCGCACCAGCAGGCGTTCTGGCGGGCGGCCTTCGATCGTTTTTCGGAAGCGAACCCGCAGGCGCGCGCGGTGATGCAGAGCGCGCAGGCGTCCGGCGGGGACGTTGTCTCCGAGGACCTCATCGCCACGACCACATGGTGCGTGCCCCACTATGTCGAGCGGGGGCTGATCCGGCCGCTCGCGCAGCCGGCGGCCGAACCGAAAGCGCTGCCCTGTTTCAAGGAGAGCGCGTCGCACGGCGTGCCGTTCTCCATCGTGACGTCGCTGCTGGCCGTCAACCTGGATCTGCTCGGCAGGGCGGGGCTCGGCGAGCAGCCGCTGCCGGCGACATTCGACGAGTTGGCGCGCATGCTCGGCGTGCTGAAGACCAGACTGCCGAACGTGAAGCTGCTGGGCTCCTGGCCTTCGTTTCCCGGGCGCATCGCGTGGAACGACGCGCTCAATACGCGAGCGGGCCAGCGTCGCTTTCCCGAACGCGTCCGGCCTGTGTTCGAGGCGTTGCTCGCGCTCGGGCTCGACAGGCTGGAGATCGGACCCGGCGCGCTGCCGGCATTCCTGAACGGCGATTGCGTGTTCACCATCACGCAGCCGCATGCGATGGACTGGATGCAGTTGACCGGGAACTTCCGGCTGGCGTGCCTGAACGTCCCGTGTCTTCCCGGCAGCCGGCATGGGTACAGCGCGCGGATCGTCTGCGTCTCGGCCAAGTCGGCCAATCCGGAAATGGCCGAGCGGCTGGCCCACTTCCTGGCCCGGCGCGAACAGCAGGCGCTGCTCGTCTCGAATCGCGCCGGCCTGCCCGTCTACGGCGACATGCTCAAGAAGGTGACGGAGAAGGAGATGCCCGGTACGGAGGCGACCCGGTTGGCGGTCCGGACCGGCATGCTCGAAAGCGTGAAGGCCGCCGCACGGATCGAATACGTCGCGACGGTCTTCATTCCTGTTTCGAACCGCATCCTCACCGGAGAGCTCGGGCTCGACGACGGCCTGGCCGAACTGGCCAGGCAGACCGAGCAGCTCCACCGCGGCGAGATCGGGTGGCCGAAAGCCAAGGGCCGCGCCTGACAAACGCAGGTCCACAGGTCGAAGCGGCCGGCGCCATACCCCGGAACTGGTTCTGAATCGAAGGAGGGGGGCAGTCTCGAAGGGCGCTTCACCTTGCGGCCAAAAAGCCCTGCCTCCGGGCAAGTTCCTTGAGAAGCCGCTGCATCTCGACCAACCCGGCCGCGAACCGCGGCGGGCCGGTGTACGAGTCGCCCATTTCGAAGGCTGCGTCAACATCCGCCGGGTCGTAGCGGTACCGGCGCAGCTCTTCGGCATGGATGCGCTCCAGTTCCAGACCGGCGCGCCGCCACTGCTCAACATAGGCCCGGTACTGATATCTATCGCTCATTCCGGCCATCCGTGCTTCTCCAGAATGCGCCGGGCCTGTCCGATCAACTCAGGCGCTTCCTTCAGCTCGCAGAGAGGTTCGAGCTGCTGCAATATGTAGCGGCCGTCAAGCCTCTGGCGAATCGCGATGGTCTCGGCATCGTGGAGATCCTTGCTGCGAGCCGCGAATACCTTCATCACAAACAGATCTTCCGCGGAGCAAGTCGGGAGTACGACGCCTTCGGCGAACTCGAAGGGGGTGGCACGGCCTATCATCTCTCTTTCGAAAGGGAAGCCCCCAAGCGCGATGTCGATATCCTTTCCATTCGCGGCGCGGATCAAGAGCACGCGCTGACGCAAGGCGAACTCACGGACGTCCGGCATGCGCCCCTGGAAGTTGGACAGCAACTCGTCAACGTACCGTTCCTCTTCGCCAAATCCGGTAAACAGCGTGAGGTCCGCGTCAAGCGTCGTCCGCACCTCCCCCCACCGCTGCACAGCCAGTCCGCCAATGACGCAAAACTCCCACTGTCGGGCCTTCATGAAATCCGTTGCTTCTTTGGCTGCCGCAAAAATCGCATTCACATTGCCAATATAGCACAACCTGCAAGGAAATGCCAGCAACGACCAAGCGAGGACGAGGCGAAGAACGAGCGGACACAGAACCAAACGCTGCACGCGAGGTCGCGGCAGCCGCGCCACTCGTGAGCGTTGCCGTTATGATGTCACGCACAACGTCGTAAAATGCGTCCATAGGACCGACAGGGGAAATCGGGAAAACCGCCTCTTGACGCAGAGCCACGCATTAGATAGAGTAGTATAGACCATAAGTGAGCGAGCGTTGAATTGAATCAACAGGCACAAGCCGGGGCGAACGGGGGATGCGGCCCTCTTCTTCTCCGCCGGGCATTCTAACGACCATCGCGTTTTCTGACCACAGCAGGAGGATCCCGTGAATAGAGCAATACGGGCTGTCCGGGCAATTTTGGCTGTCACGTTGGGGTTGGCGAGTGCGGCTCCGGCCGCCCAGAAGCCAGACGCCGCCAAACCCGCTTCAGCCCCCGCCAGGCGCGACACGACGAAAAGTACGGCCTATCTGGGGCCGGACCGTTTCTGGCGGCTGCGCGACACGCTGGTCTTCCACCTGCACGACGCGATGGGCACGGGTTTCGGCCTTCAGATCGACCTGCGCGACATGAACGTCTATTGCCAGGGGCCGCGCGAGGCGGTGGTGGCCGTGTTCGCGCCCGACGGCGCGCCGGTGGCCACACATGTGTTCCCGGACGACGGCGTGGTCAAGGGAAACCCGGTCTGCCATGACGGTGTACCCGACACGTACGCCGATCTGCGCTATCGGGCCTGGCACCTGCACAACAGCCCGGGCGGCTACCCGCCGGGCAAGACGCGTTCGCCTCTTCTTGCCGATCCGGGCCGCATCCCCGCCCGCACGCAACTCCTGCGTGTGCCGCCCGCAGGCAAGGGGCTGTACCGCGTGATGATCGTGGGCTGCTACGACCACTGGGTCTCGTTGACGCCGGACCGGCCGCTCGCCGCCGGCGTGCATCCGGGCCCGGCCCCGCTCTACATGCACAACGACATCTTCCGGGAGGCCTATCTCTACGCGCCGCGCAATGTGAAAGACATCGGCCTGAGCGTCTCCGAGGAAGTCCGGCCCTGGGGTTGGGGCCTGGTTCTCGAGGACGAGGCAGGCGCGGAAGTCGCGCGCATCGCGCCGCGCACGCTCTTCAACTTCTGCGTGCTCAAGAATGCCAAGCCGGATTCCGTCTATCGCATTCGCGTCACGGCCGGTCAGCCGGGCGCGAACCTGCATTTCGGCGGCGCGCCCATGCTGCTGTGCCCGGACGCCGAAACGGCGCGGCTGTTGCACGGCGGGGTCGAGTTCGACGCCAAGGGCCGGATGACCTTCCACGCGCATCAGCGCGTGCTGCTCGAGTGGGCCGACAGCCTGAGCGCGGACGACCTGAAGGTGGACGTGAGGGTGGGGGAACCCGGCCGCGAATTGCCGGGCTGGGGCCGCAACGAGTGGCGCGGCTTGACCCTGGGCGACGTGGCCAAGGTGCTGGCTTTGCAGGATGTAGACCGGAACAGCGCTCGTTTCGGCAAGTTCAACAAGGCCGAGGACGAGGTGTTCCAGAAACGGTTCGGGTTCTGGTCGCAGCAGGTCGATCTACTGGCCCATGTCGCGGGCTGGAAGCATGCGGACAACCCCTACTACGGCCATGCCGCGCTGGTCAGACGCGTCGCCCTCGTCCGCGCGGTCACCAGCCTGCAGGAGCAATGCTCGTACTTCTGGTACGAGCCGGGGGATCGGCCCAAGGCGTTCGCGGCCAGTCCGTCCGACTTCTGGGACCTGCCGTACCGCTCGAACTGGTATCCGCTGCAGGACGCGAAGCATGTGACCACACTGCTGCCCATCCGCGGCTTCGTCAGCTATGCGCTGCCGGCCCATGTGGTTGCCGCTTGGCGCCAGAGCTTTCTGGGCTGGACCCTGAACCGTACGGTCATGCAACAGGGCGAGTGTTCGAACCAGTGGGGCAAGGGCCTCGAGCACATGGTGCACATGTGGCAGGCGACGCGCGAATGGGATCTGCACGAGGTGCTCGAGCGCCAGCTCACGCGCATGCTGACCCCGGGCAGCCTCGGGCGGGTCAACCCGGACCTCGACGCGTTCGCCGGCAGGAGCGGCGAGGGCTACGGCACGGCCGCCGATTCCGGCCGGATCGGCGGCGGCATCATGTCCGACGGGTTCGGCCACGACGCCGAATACAACCTCGAGACCGAGAGCCACCTGGCCGAAGTCTGGGGCCAGACCCGCGATCCCCGCCTTGTCGAATGGGCGAACGAATACTACCTCCTCAAGACCCATCTGACCCTGCCCAAGGGCGGCGGCTGGCCCAAGAATTCGTTCAGCGACACCGTCAGCCCGACCGACTCGAACCATCGGACACGCTGCTACACGCACAAGACGCCGTTGGGCGGCATGCGCAAGCACGTGACATACGGCGACATCTGGGCCGGCGAAAAGAACGAGCAGAGCCCCTGGCCCTGCCTCGAGAAGGCGCCGTTCGTCCGCGTGGTGGACAACCGCTTCTTCTTCGTGAAGACGCCCGGCTACTACGGCATTCTCTACGGCGGCCCGGCGGTCCCGTCCTGGGTGACCTTCTCGAAGGCCGTTGTCGGGGGCGGCGCCGTCGATTTCGTGGGCTATGGCGGCATGCACTACGGGGGGTTCGGCCGCAAGGCGAGCAAGGCCGGCGGGATCTCCGCCGTCTGGGTCGAGAACTGCGGGCCGACCCTGCTCTGCCAGAACCATAATGTCTGGTACTCGAACGTCGTCTGGGGCCGGCGCAAGGCCCCGATCTGCGAGAAGTGGGAAGAAAAGGCGGTGGACCCGACCGTCGTGTGCAGCGGGTATGTGACCGGCGACGTGACGTTCGACCAGGCCCGGCGGCTCTACACGAAGACCGAGCGGCTCGAATACGCGCCCTTGACCGTCAAGCGCACGATCCAACTCGAAGACGACCGGATTCTGGTTCAACTCGACGTGACCGCCACCGGCGACCTCGACCTGACCGAACTGTACGAATGCATTCCCTATTACGCTCAGGACCGCGCGTTCAAGCGGTTCGGGAACGATTGGGACAAGCCCGAAGATTTCAAGCCGTCGCGCGCGCTCAAGACGCCGGCCAGCTCGCTCTATTCGCCGCCTGAAAACGCGGGCATCCTGCCCGACACGCCGCGCGTCGCGCTGCGCGCGCTCGATGTGAGCGCGAAGGACGGCGCGGCCGGCGCCTGCGTCATACTCGACAAGGAATACGATTGCGTGCAGACTTCGCCCGTGCGCTACCGCGAGGTGGCCGCGCCGGTCGGCGCGATCAGCCTGCCGCTGCCGCACGATCTCCAGAAGGGCCAGACGCACACCGTGCGGTACGTGTTGTACTGCCACCAGCAGGCCATGACGCCGGAGATCGTGCACAAGGTCGCAAAGCAGGCGGGGCTGTTGTAGCGCCGGCTACAGGTCATGGCGGATGCGGATCAGGCCGGGCGAGATGACGGTGAAGCCGCGTATCATCTCCCTGCCATGCAGCCGGATCGCGTCGGAGACAATGTGGGCTTTCAGTCGGGTGGAAAGGCCGGAAAGACGAATGAGGACGACCCCGTGCGTAACGCGATGAAGCCGGTAGACCAGTTCACCGAAGTCCTTGTCGCCCGTCAACAGAGGGCACTGTTCCGCGTTGGCCCGTTCAAGGATCTGGTCGTCCGTGATGCTCGGGCTGATGTCCGCAATGCAGACAACGTTGTGGCCATCGGCACGCAGTTGCTCGACAATAGGGGCATCGACGCTTTCGTCGCACACGAAGTTCATGAGACCGGTTCGGCGACGGGATACTCGACGTCCGCCCGCAGGACTTTGCTTCCAAAACGAATGGCGGCGAGCACGCCCTCGCGCGTAAGGCGAGGATGCTCTTCGAGAATCTGGTCGATGGATTCCCCGGCGCCGAGCTTCTCGAGAATCAGTTCGACCGTGACCCGCGTACCGGCCACCACCGGTTTGCCCATCATCACCGATGGATTCGATTGGATCAGTTCCTTGCGCATGGCAAGTACCTCCCTGGCTCTGTTCACTCTGTATCAGTCTACGACGGCCCGGCATAGTTCTCAAGCCCGAATGGAGTTGAAGGCACGAAAGGGAGTGGCATCATGAGTGCGTCCGGCAACAGTCGCCATATCGCCGCCACAGCCCTCTTGGTCTTCACATCCCTCGCCGATCCCGCCGGCGCGGCCGGCTATCGCCCGCCGCCGGAAGGCCAGACGCCGGCCACGGCCCTGAACTGGACGACCCCGCGCCCGCCGCGGCCGGCCTTCGACACGGCCGCCGGCGCGGCCTTCGAACTCGGCGGGCTGTCGGCCGCGCCCGCGTTCGCTGTCTATCTGGTGGTGGGCGATGCGCCCGTGCGCGGGCGCGCGCTGATCCGCAACGCGAAGGGCGACCGCGCCATGCTGCGCGTGTTCGACGCCGAGGAACGCCTGACGCACTGGCAATACGTCGAGCCGGGGCTCGACGCGCCGATCTGCCACCCGCGCGATGCCTACGTGGACGGCTTGCCGCCGCCCGCGCCGGCGAAGGGGGAGTCAGTCAAAGACGCGCTGCTCGACGCGCATGTCGCGCTGGTCGGCCGCGGCGTGCACCAGCTCCGCGTGCAGACGGGCACCCCGTGGACGCCCGCGCGCCTGGTCCTGACCGCCAGGCTCCCGTTCGGCGTCTCGTTCCAGAACGGGGATTTCTCGCCATGGCAGGACTGCCCGAACCGGCTCTACGCCTACGTGCCGCCGCGCGCGGAGCGCCTGGAACTCGGGCGCGTCGAGGGCGCGGTGCGCGTGCTCGACGACCGGAACCGGGTGTTGTGCGAGACGGGCGGCAAGGGCGCGGCGTCCGTCCAAGTCGAGCGGACCGACTGCCTCTGGACCTTCGAGTTTCCGGACTATCCGAGGAAACGCTGGAAGTTGCGGGCCTGGGGCTTCCCGCTGATCCTGTGCACGACGCCCGAAGCGGCGCGCGCGATCCGCGCGTCGGTCGAGGTGCTGCCCGACGGATCCGTCGTGAGTCACAAGTTCCAGCGCCGCATTGCGGAACTGCTGCCCGCGATGCTTGCGCCGCGCTACATCGGCAAGGCGGACGAGTTGATCGTGCCGCTTTCGGCGCGCAAGGAGGCGTGGCTGCGCGATCCGCGGCGCAACCGCCAGATGTTCGTCTACGGCGCCTCGCTGCCCAAGGTCGCCTATGCCTTGCGCCGCCAGATCGTCGATCCGACCGACCCGTGGAGCGGCAAGTTCTACAAGCCGTCCAAAGCCTCGGCGAGCAGACCGCCCTGGGACGGCTATCTGCCGGTCGGCGGGTTCGGCGGCAGCGTCGGCGGCGACCGCCACGCGGCCGACGCGCTCGCCCACGCCGCGCTGCTCGACGAGCCGATCAACCCGTACTACGGCAAGACCGAGCTGTTCTACCGCGCCGCGGCCGCCTGCCTGCGCGACCTGCTCGCGCTGAGCGAGGCGGAAGTCTGGCCCAAGAACGGGCCCGACCCGTATCCGGGCGGCATGGTCTTCGAGCTGGGCCAGCTCCACCTGCCGCCGTTCGGCGCGGCCGCGCCGTGGCTGCCCGACCCGATTCGCGCCGTTTGGGCCGAGGCGGTGCGCCGCATGGTGGACCGCGCGTACACGGACCCGCTGGTCACCTGCCGCAACCAGAGCGCGCATCATCTGGTCTCGTACGCGCAGTTCGCGCGTGGCACGCAGGACCCCGTCTACGACCGGCTCTGCCGGCTCTGGGCGCGCCGGTTCGCCGCCGGCGCGCAGCCGGCCGGTTACCACATGGAGGCGACCGGCCCGTGTGGCAGCTACAGCGGGCTGACGCACGGGTGCATGGCCATGTACTACCGGCTCACGGGCGACCGCGCGATTCTCGACTCGCTCGCGAAGTCCTACCGGTTCTTCAATCATACGGTCGCTCCGGAACCCGCGGGCGGCGTGCTGGGTGGGTTCAATTTCAATTGCCGGATCGGCGAGGGCCCCTTCGGCGAGCAAGGCGGCGGCGCCAAGGGCCTGCTCGACGACGCGCTGCCGGAGGTCGGGCTCTGGGCAGGCTGGCCCGGTACGCCCGAGAAGCTGCGCGCCAGCGAGGCACGGGCCAGGGAGACGATCCTCAAGCAGCTCGAAGCAGAACCGAAGGACTTCCCTGGCGGCGGCGACTGGCGCTTCGTCTGCTTCGCGAAACCCGACACGAGCGGCGTCTGGCCCGCCCTCGAGCCGGCGCCGTTCATGCGCGACTTCAACGGCGAACTGCTGGCCGTGAAGCGGCCGGGCTACTACGCCGTCGTCTTCACCGGCAAGCCGATGGCCGAATGGGCGTATCGGGGCGGGCACAATCTGCGCCGCAAGCCGATGCCTGGCGATGCCGAGAACACGGGCAAGCCCATGAAGGATTTGCATTTCGGGCCCATCTGCGGCGGTGGGCTGAGCCTGTTCTGGACGCCCGCGTACGGCGCCGCGCTCATGGCCGCCAACTGGTCCGCGCTCTCGCACCACGGGCTCGTCGCCTTCCGCGAGGACGGCCTGCGCGACTGGGAAGAGTACCACGCGACCAAGGCAGACCTGGACGCAGCGAACAGCCGCCTCACCATGACCGGCCGGATCGCCTCCCTGCCGTTGCGCTACACGCGTATCTACCGCTTTGAGCCCGACCGGTTGACGATCGATCTGACGGTCGAGGCCGAGACCGACGTCGCCCTCGCGCGCCTGATCGAGAACGTGCCGCTCGCCGCCGGCCGGGCCAAGTCGCGCGGGGCTGAGATCGCGGCGCCGGAGGCGGACGCCGCCGCGCAGTTCACGGTGGCGGATTCCGCGGCCTGCGGGGTACGGTTCGAGCTGGCCGAGCCGCGCCCGTTGCATGTGTGCCGTTCCGGTCCGGTCGCCCAGTACGGCAACTACCAGATCAACCGGGTCGAGATCGCGTTGCCCGCGACGCTGAAGAAGGGCGAATCGGCCCGGCTCGCCTATCGGCTCGCGCCCGTTGGCGGTCCGGTTGCGAGTGCCGGGGAACCGTGAGGACATGAGAGTTGAACGTTGAACGTTGAGCGTTGAGCGTTGAGCGTTGCGCGTTGAACGTTGAGCGTTGAGCGTTGAAGATGTCCGGGAAAGGAGTGCCTATCATGCGCGGTTCGTTACTGACCGCACTGCTGGTCCTGGCGGGGGCCGGCGAATGTTCGGCGGCGCCCGCGCCGCCGATAGCCATGGGACCGTTCCAGCCGCGGCCGGCGCTGGCGTTGTACCTGGTGACGGACGGCCGGCCGTGCGCGTTGCGCGCGCGGGTTTCAGGCAAGGGCGAGCGTGTCTCGATTCGCCTGTTCGACCCCGACGAGAAGGTGCTGGCCCGCCGGTTCGCTTACCCGGTGTCCGATTCCGGCGAGCCGTTCGGCCCGGCGCAACTGGACCGCGCGGGCATCTATCAACTGCGCGTGGTGTGCGGGCTGCACCGCGGCACGGTGGAGGTGGAGCTGTCGCGGCCACTCCCTTACGGCGTGAGTTTTCAGAACGGAGATTTCAAGCCGTGGCCCGGCCAGCCCGAGGTTATGCACGTCTGGGTGCCGCGGCGCGCCGAGATCTTCGGGCTGGCGGCCGCCAGGGGCGTCGAGTTCCGCGCGCCGGACGGCGGCGCGCCGATCCATGACGGCGAGACGCCGCTCGGCGCGACCGATGTCGTGTGGCAGGCCCGGTTCCCTGACCCGAAGACCTGGTCGTTCCGCGCGTGGGGCTTTCCCGTGATCCTGTGCGACAGGCCGGCGACGGCGCGCCGGATCCGGGCATCCGTCGAGTATCTCGACGACGGCCGGACGGTGGTCTGCCACAAGTTCCAAAAGCGGATCGCGGAGCTATTGCCGGGATTGCTGGACCGGAAGAACGTCGGGGACACCCAGGAGCTGCTCTCGCTCCTGTTCGCGCGCAAGACCGAATGGCTCGCGGAGCCGGAGCGGAACATCGAGCTCCTGAACGCCTACAGCCTCTGGCCCACGCTCCAGGAGGCGCTCGAGA
This sequence comes from Kiritimatiellia bacterium, assembly GCA_016929905.1. Lineage (GTDB taxonomy): Bacteria > Verrucomicrobiota > Kiritimatiellia > JAFGHX01 > JAFGHX01 > JAFGHX01. Next base: position 11,328 of record JAFGHX010000161.1, on the reverse strand, counting down.
AGCAGAACACGGACCCGCGCAGCCACTGGGGCGGGTCCGTCGGGGCGTGGCGGAGCAAGGAAGGCAAACCGTTCCCCGAGAACCGCTGGGACCGGCTGCGGCCGGTCGGCGGCCTTCGTGCCGGCGCGTCCGGCGGGGGGCAGTCTGCCGAAGCCCTGGGCGAGGCCTACAGCCTGGCGGCGCCCTTCAACGCATACCGGGGCCGCAAGGAACTGCTCTACCGCGCCGCGTCGATCTCGCTGAGGAACCTGATGAGCCTGGACGAGGCGGAGGTGTTCTACACGTCCGACATGCCGATGCACAGGGATCCCTATGCCGGGTTCCCCGGGTTCGTGCTCGGCCGGATGTATTTCCCCGAGTATGCGTGGGTCGCGCCGCACATGCCGCCCGAGATCCGCGCGGTCTGGACGGAGGCGCTCTGGCATCTGTTCGACCGCTATCATCCGATGGGCCTGGTGAGCGCCCGGAATCAGAGCGCGCACTTCCTGCCGGCCTGGGCGCAATTCGCGATCGGCTCCGGCGACCCCGAGGCGCGGAAGCTCTCTCGCGAGTATGCGCGGTATTTCGCGGCCACCGCGCCGGCGGCCGGCTATCACGTCGAGAGCATGGGGCCCGACTGCACCTACTGCGGGATGCAGCACTGGCACATGGGGATGTACTACCGGCTCAGCGGCGACCGCGAATTCCTCGAGGCGATCCGGAAGTCCTACCGGTTCTTCAACCATACGGTGGCGCCGGAACCCGGCGGCGGGATGATCGGCTGCTGCAACTTCGCGCATCGAACGGCGGGCACCTTCGCCGGCGAGCAATGGACGGGCGCGCGCGGCATCCTGCACGCGGTCCTGCCGGAGGTGGGGCTCTGGGCGTCGCGCCATGTCTCGACGCCCGAGTCGCGGAAGAAGGCGGCCTCGCACATCGAGGCGCGCATGCGGAGCGAACGGCTGGAAATCAAGCGCCCACTGTTCCGGACCTCCGGGTACCGCTACTGGAACGAAGCGCCGGACACGTCCGGCGTCTGGCCCGCGCTCGAGCGGGGCGAATTCCTGCGCGATTTCGGCGGCGAGCTGATCGCCGTGAAGCGGCGCGGCTACTACGCCACCGTCTATGTGGGCAGGCCGACGCCGCACGAGATGTATATCCATCGCAGGGGTACGACGTGCGCCGCCCAGGATCCGCTGCCCAACGACGCCGAGAATACGGGCGGCCCGGTGAACGCGCGCCAGGTCTGCCCCTTCACCGGCGGCGGGCTCTCGCAGCTCTGGACGCCCGGCTTCGGGACCGCCATCGTGGCGGCGAACTGGTCGGCGCTCTGCCACAACGGGCTCGTGGCGGTCGATGCGAACGACAAGCGCGCGTGGGCCGATTACTTCTCCGTCCGGCACACGCTCGACGCGCCGCGCTGGACGCTTGAAGTCGACAGCCGCCTGTGGAACCACCCGATCCGCGCGGCCCGCCGGTACGCGTTCGGACCCGACGCGGTCGAGATCCAACTCGCGCTCCGCGCCGAGTCGGCCGTGCGTCTCAAGGACCTGATCGAAAACATCCCGCTCCTGGGCGGCAAGCGGAACGGACTCCTGATCGCCTGCGGCCAGGGCCCGGTCGAGGACGGCACCCACACCACGGACCGGCTCCGGCTCCGCGACCAGGCCGGACAGGGCGTGGACATCCTTTTCGACCGGCCGTATCCGATCCGGGTCCGCACGCGCGGCCCGAAGGGCGCGATGCAAGTCAACCGCGTGGAGGTCGTACTGCCCGTGGAGTGGGCGGCGGGCCAGACGCGGACGCTGCGGTACCGGATCCGGCCGGCCCCGTAGCCCGGCGGTCTTTGGTAAGGAGCGAGGCGACACATGAAAGTTGAAAGTTGGACGTTGCGTGTTGAACGTTGGGTTCGAAAAGGTGGCCGACAAGGTGGCCGACAAGATGTACACAGAGTGAAGATAGCCACTCTTTGAGGAGGACCGCATGACCAACCTATCCCATCCCCCAATCAGCCGAACGATCCGACCTGCCGGGCGGATCTTGATTCATGCGTGCCTGCTCGCGGCGCTCTGCGCCCTGGCGGCCGCCGGCCATTCCGCCGCGCGAGCGGCGGAGCCGATCGTGCCGGCGCGGATGGTGCGGACCATCCCCTGGGCGGGCCTGCCGATGCCGAAGAACCTGTATGACCAGGCCGAATTGCGCAAGCGCTGGGCGGCGGCGGCGCGCGACCCGGCGCTGAAGAAGCAGGCGGATAAGGCGCGCAAGGCGGCCGACAAGTACGCGCGGATTCCTGCCGCGCAATGGATCGCGATGATCCCGAACCGCTCGGCTCTGCCCACCGAGGCGAGCGGCCATGTGGGCAAAGTCTGCCCATTCACCGGCGCCAATTACCAGTGGGGCGTCTGGGACGCGGGAAGCCTGGACCTGGTCAACCACCCGTTCCGGATCAAATCGCGCTTCTCCGACACCTGGCTCCTGGAGAAGACCGAGGAATGGCCGGCCGACTATCCGCTGAAAGTGGCGGGTCACGCCGAGATCGCCCATTGGGACGGGCGCAAGGAGAAACTGGCCTGGACCTACGGCGCGGGCAAGACGACGGGCGCGCGCTATTACCCCGCCAACATCGTATGGGAAGCGCGCCTGAAGAAGATAGCGGAAGAGGCGCTGCCCGCGCTGCGCGAGGCATACCTGGCCACGGGCGACGACGCCTACGCGCGGCCGATCGTGGCGATCCTGAAGCGGTTCGCCGACGTCTTCCCCGCCTTCCCGCAGGGCCACCCCTGGGAAGTAGACGCCGCGCGCACGCGCCGGGCGTTCCTGACGGAACCGCGCCGCAAGGTTTACCTCAACAAGCGGCTTGGCGAATACCCATGCCGGCTCTTCGAGGACAACGGCCTGATCGGCGACGCGCGTTGCGCGCACGAGATGGCGCTCGCATTCCTGGCCATCGAAGGCAGCCCGGCCTGGGGCGCGCGCGCCGTCGCGCTCAAACGGCACATACGCAAAAACCTGTTCGCGGAACTCGCGCTGAGTTTCACCGCCGTGGACACGCGTTGCGGCAACCACATGGCGCGCTACGTGACCGCGCTGCTCGCGGTGGGCATCGCGTTGCGGGACGAGTTCCTGGTCGGCCGCTACAACCAGGCGATGATGGAGTTCCTCTACGACCACCACTTCTATGACGGCATATCGAACGAAGGCTCCGTGATGTACAGCTACATGCTGGATCCCATGGTCCGCAAATGGCGCAACGAGTTCGCGCCGCTCTATCCCGCGCAGGCCGAGCGGCATCCGTTCGCGGAGCGGATCGGCGGGACCGGCTCGCGGATGAGTACGCTGCTCGGTCGCGAGTCGAGCCATAACGATGGGTACGACGCGGTCTTCGGCGCGAACTGGGGCATGCACAGCGGGCTCGACAAGGACGGCCGCGAGGCGCGCAGGCGGAGCGAGGCGTTTCCCGGGTTCGGCGCCGCCGTGTTGCGCGCCGGCGGGCCGGGCCGGTGCCTGGAAGTCTTTCTCGCCTTCGACCGCGCCGTCGGCCACGACCACGACGACCCGCTCGGCGTGCAGGTATTCTGCCGCGGTGTGCCGATCCTCAACCATCTGGGCTACTGCGTGCCGCAGCGTTCGCTCGATCTGGACGCCAGGCGCAACCCGCTGGCCGGCGAGATCCTGAAGATCCCGTTCCCGGCGCCGCTGCGGGTCTACTCCGAGCAGTTGGACGAGATAAAGAAACGGTACGCGCACCTCTTTGACGTGGCGGATTCGCCGCTGACCAAGAACACCGTGCTGGTCGACGAGTATACGGCCCGCGGCTACGCAAACTTCTGGGCCGATGGCGCCAACCCGTACGGCAACCTCGAATTCGTCCGGCTCAGCCCGGACGCCGACGGGCCGGACGCGGGCTTCGAGGCGGTCGAAGCCTCGATGGCCAACATGCTCAAGGCGGCGCCGGCCCGGCTCGATCGGTACCGCCGCGCGCTCCTGGCCGTGACCCGGCCCGACGGCCGGCCGTACCTGGTGGACGTCTTCCGGGTCAAGGGCGGCAGCCGGCACCTGATGCTCTGGCACAGTCACGGCGAGGAGACGGGCAGCACGCTGCCCGACGGGGATGAGCGGTACGAATCGCTCCCCGCCTGGCTCGACTCGTGGGTGCCCGAACGCCGGGACCCGGCCGCGCACGCCTGGTACAAGCGCGCGCAGGGCGAGCAGGCGATTCGCCAGGTTCGCGTCGCGCCCGGCGCCAAACTTCCGGACGTTTGGCATCACGACTGGCGGCTCGATTGGCTGGCCTGGGCGGGCGGCGGCGCCGGCGTGCCCGATTGGGGCAACGACCGCATCGTGCCGGTCTCGATCCGGGTGCACGGGCTCAAGCCTGACGAGACGCGCGATTCGGAGATGCTTGGCGTGCGCGCGCTGAGCGACTACTACGCCACCTTCGGCAACGTGCGCGTGGGCGGACAGCGGCTGGGCGGCACGGTCACCTTCCAGGACGCGCTCCGCTATGCCGGGCAACTCCACCGCGGTAAGCCGGGCCTGGCCACGACCTTCGTGCACGTGCTCGAGCCAACCGCCGCGGGCGAGCCGCCGTTCATCCGGTCGGTCGCGCGGCTCGCGCCGGCGCCGAACGCACCCGCCTCGAAGGCGGAGGCCGTCGCGCTGGAACTGACCTTCACCGACGGCACGCGCGACCTGGTCGCGGCACTGCCGGAGCCGGGCCGGCTCGATTTCGCGAACGGACTCAGCGTAGACGGCCGGTTCGCGCTGGTGCGACTCGACGCCGACGGCGCCGTAACGCAGGCCAGACTGCTCGGCGGCACCCATCTTGCCTACGCCGGCCAACCACTCGTCCGGCAGCCGGCCGGCACGTTCGACGGCGAGCTGGTCCGGCTCGAGGGCGACGTCAGCGGGGACCGAAGCCGAAGCGCGCTCGTCGTCCGGCCAACGACGCGCTGGCCGGCGGCCGACTGGCTGGCCGGCCGCACCGTGCTGGTCAAATACCGCTCCGGCCGGACCGAAGGCTATACCGTCGAGCAAGCGGAATCCGCGGGCGGCGGCCGGGTCCGGCTCGTTCTCAAGGGCCACCCGCCCTTTGTCGACCTGTGGGGCGAGGTCTACGACGTGCCGACGAAGTCGGTCTTCCTCGGCCCGAACAGCAACCCGAACCACGCGATTCCGTACCTGAACGGCTCACGCGTCGTGTTCCCGACCCTGAATCTGGACCTGCCGTTCGAACGGCTCGGCTGGCACGATTGGGGCATCTCGAAACACTTTGTCGCCGGCGATACGGACTTGGCCAGGCTTGGCGTCAAGACGGGCGTCCCGTACGCGATCGCGCCCGACACGCGCGACGCGCGCGTCAGCATCGCCGCCGATTGGAGCATGGCCGGCGGGGCGTTGCGGCCGGAGTAGGGCGGTCGTCCTGCATGAGGAGGCTGTGACGGCATGAGAAAGAAGACGATGGCGGCGGTGGTCGGTGTTTCGCTGTCTTGCGGCCTGGCAATGGCGGCGGAACCGCCGGCCCCGGTGACCGCCGCGGGCTTGCGGGTCGTCGCCAGGAAAACGCGTACGGCCAAGTCCGGCGCACTGCTGGTCTGCGGCGGTTCGGTCATGCCGGCCGGCGAACCCGCTACGCCAACACAGGAGGAGGTAGCCATGACGGATGCAGGGAAGTCCGTGCCGATCGAATACGCCGGGACGGACCTGGTTTCGAACGGCAAGCGGCTGGAGAGTCCCGCGTTCGCGGTCGAGCCGCTCGAATTCTATCGGTTGGTCTTCGAGGCCAAGAGCTCGCGGCCGGGCATGTGGGCGGCGGTCTTCGCGGACGAGCAAGGGGGCGAGTGCAAAGGGGATCACTACTCCGGCTTCGACGCCTCGGCCGACTGGCGGAAGCACGAGTATTTCTGCCACGCGCGGGTGAACGCCCGGACCGCGCGGCTCTGGTTTCATCCGCTCGATGGCCCGGCGGATGCCGTGCGCGTCCGCCGCGTGCGCGTCGAGCCGGCCGACCGCGCGGAGGTCGCGCGGTGGGCCGACCGCGTCTATGCCGACATCCCGCCGCTCGATTGGCAGGCGCCTCCGGGCCGACACGCCAGGTTGCCGAAGACCCTGGCGCCCCTTCGAGCAGGCGGCGCCCTTCGCGTCGTCATGCTGGGGGACTCGATCGTGAACGACACCGGCAACTCGGCCTGGAACGTGTTGGTCGAGCGGCGCTATCCCGGCTCGCGCATCGATGTGATCACTTCGGTTCGCGGCGGGACCGGCTGCACGTTCTACCGGGAGCCGGGCCGCGTCGAGGAGTACGTGCTGCGGTACAAGCCGGACCTACTGATGATCGGCGGCATCTCGCACCGGTTCGATCTCGAGGCCATCCGCTCGGTGATCCGGCAGGTGCGCGAGAAGAGCGACCCCGAAATCCTGCTCATGAGCGATCCGGTCGGCACCCACGGCGATCCGCGCGCCTGGCCCGCGTGGCTGGTGGCCGAGGGCGAGGAGGCCGACAAGGTGCGCGCGCGCATCCGCGGCGCGGCCGACTACCGGCTCGGCCTGCGCAAGCTGGCCGAGGAAGAGGGCTGCGCGTTCCTTGATATCGGCACGGCCTGGCAGACCTACATCGCGCATTCCGGCAGGCCGTACGAATTCTATCTGCGCGATCCCGTGCACTGCAACCATCGGGGGCGCCAGGTGCTCGCGCGCGTGCTTGAACGGTTCTTCGATAGCGTTCAACGTTCCGGAAGTTGAATGTTGAGCGTTGAACGTTAGGCGTTGAGCCCTGAACGTTGAGCGTTCAACGCATCTGTCAACCCGGAGGTTGAGGATATCTATCCGCATGTTGAGCCGGGTGGTGTCAGGAGTCCCATGAAGAGCATGAAAGCGGATCGCCCGCACACGTCAAGCGAAAGGAGACAAGCGCATGCAAGTCACGATCGAGAGATGGGTCCGTGTAATGGCCGCCGGTCTGTTCGTCCTGACAATGGCCGCGGCCGTTCGGGCGGCGGACAACCCCGCGCCGCCCAGGAAGCACGCGGCGGCGGCCAGGCTCGAGGGCCAGATCGTCGTGGACGGCAAGCTCGACGACAAGGCCTGGGCGGCGGCGCCGGAACATACCGGGTTCGCGGCTCCGCTCGGGATGAGCAGCCGCAAGGAAATCCCGCCCGAATGCCAGACCTTCTTCCGCGTTCTGTATGACGAGGCCGCGCTCTACTTCGGCATCCGGTGCAACGAGCCGCGCATGGACCGGCTCGTGACGCAGGCGGCGAAGAAACAGCACGATGCCGCGATGTGGAGCGACGACGATATCGAGATCTTCCTCGATCCCGTCGGCGACCGCAACGAGTACTACCAGTTCGCCATCAATACGGACGGCACGCAGGTGGACGCCTACCTCATCGAGAAGGGGAACACCGGCAAGGGCGGCTGGTCGAGCGACTGGCAGGCGGAAGTCTTCAAGGGCACGAACTTCTGGTCGCTTGAAGTCCGGTTCCCGTTCGGCGTCTTCCACAACCGGGCGTCCTCGACGTGGGCGCAGAACTGGGTGTTTTCGATCGCGCGCACGCGCAAGCCGAGCCCGTCCTACTTCTCGCAATTCAGCCCGGTCGCCAAGGGCGGCTATCACGACGTGGACCACTTCGGCACGCTCGGCCCGATCGCGATCGACCGGACCCAGTACAACCTGTTCGCGGACAGCCCGGTGTTCCGGCTCGAGCCGGCCGAGGGCGGCTACCGCGTGTTCGCCTCGCTGCAATTCGAAAACCGCGGCAAGACGGGCTACGAGGGCACACTCGACATGAACGTGCTGGCCCCGAAGAGCCGCGGCGCGAGCGCGGCGGTCCGGCTCGAACCCGAATCGAGCGCCCGCATCGAGCTGCCCGCCGCGTTCGTCGTCGAGGAAGGCAAGTTTCCCGTCCTGTTCAAGCTGGGGACGGCCTCGCGCGAAACGCTCGCGCTGCGCGCCGACCAGTGGCTGCGCTACACGCCGCTCGCCGTCAAGCTGACCGAGCCGAACTACCGCAACTGCATCTATCCGACCGAGAAGATCGACGCCATCCAAGGCGTGGTCACGTTGGGCATGCCGCTCGAGCAGGTCACGAACGGCATCCTCCGCGTCACGCTCTCCTCGAGCCTGCACCGCGCGAGGCATGTGGACCGCGAGATTGCCGGGCGCGAGATCGGGTTCGATCTCGAGGCGGCGGACCTGCCCGTCGGCCGGCACCTGATCCGCTGCGAGATCCTCAGGCCGCGGCCCGGCGCGAAGGACGACGCGCACGATCGGGTGGCCGAGCGGGAGATCGTGCTGCGCAAGCTGGCGCCGGCCCCGGGCGTCGAGGCGCGGATCGACGAGCAGGGCAATCTGCTGGTCGACGGGCATTGCGTCTTCCCGCGCGGCTGGTATGCGAGCATGAGCTATGTCGTCAGCCGCGCCGATTTGCCGCGCGCGAAGCTGCCGCGCACCACGAACTTCATGATGGCCGCCGACGAGCGCGAGCAGTTCGATTCCGGGCTCTATACGCTGGCGCACGCGACGCGAGGGATCGACGAGAGCAAGGCCAAACTCGACCAGCCGATCGACGGCGAACTGAAAGCCAGGCTGCGGCGGACAATCGCGGGGGTACGCAACAACACGCGGATCATCGGCTACTACATCTCCGACGAACCCGAATGCCGCGGGCTTTCGCCCTACTTCCTTCAGAGCCTCTACGAGTTCCTGGCCGAGGAGGACCCGTACCGGTTCTGCATGATCGTCTCGCGCGCGCCGGCCGAGTACATGCAGGCCTGCGACGTGATGTGCCCGCACCCCTACATGTCGCCGCACGAGATCGAGGACGGCACGCGCCGGTTCGGCGCGCACGTGCGGGCCATTCACGCCAACATCACGAAGGCCTGCGCGGCCAACGACGGGAGCAAGGCCGTCTGGTGCATGCCGCAGACCTTCTCGTATGGCGACAGCAGCCAGAACCCGACGTTCCGGGAATCGCGCTGGTTCACGCACACCGCGATCGCCTGCGGAGCGAAGGGCATCGTGCCCTTCCTCTTCTGCGGGTATCGCAACCACTTCGAGAACTGGGTGGCCATGAACTGCGTGTTCGAGGAATTGACCTACCTCGCGCCGGCCTGGACCCGGCGCGACTCGGCGACCGCGGTCACCGCGGACAACCCGGCGCTCGATGTGATTGCCAAGCGCGACCCGAGGAAGGATCATTCGGGTTCGGTCTTCCTCGTGGCCGCCAATCAGTCCTACGAACGGCAAACGGCTGTCATCGAGGCGCCCGAACTGGCCAGGATCAAGGCCCGGCGGCTCGTCGTGCTGCGCGAGGACAGGCTGGTCGAAGTCGAGGACGGGCGCTTCACCGATACGTTCGAGGCTCTGGGCGTGCACCTCTACACCACGTCCGAGGTCGTGCCGTTCATGAAGACACTCGATACGATCGAGGCGGAGATCCGGGCGGGACTCGGGCGGGCCGACGAGGGTGGCAATCTGCTTGGCCCGAGCGCCAGGATCGCCTGGCGCACGCCGGAGAACGAGCGCAATTTCCGCGCGCAGCGCGCGCTGGCCGACGGCGTGGTCGACGCCGCCGGCTGGCTGCCCGTGTACGGCGACCGCTCGCAATGCGCCATCAGCTTTGCCGAGCCGGTCTCCTTCTCGCGCGTGGTGTTCTACAGCCCTACGATTCGCGACGCCGCACTCGATATCTGGGCCGACGGCGGTTGGAAGACCCTGCACGAGTGGAAGGATCAGTTCCTGCACCGTATCGAGTACGAAGGCCCGGCCGTCACGACGGACAAGCTGCGGATCAAGCCGACCGCCGCGCGCGGTGGCGGCCTGTACGAGATTACGGAGATGGGGGTGTATCCTTGACGAGAGAAGGATAACGAGGACTGACATCCCCAATCGTCCACCGTTCGCGTCGCCGCTATCGTCAACCGAAATGGACAAAGGAGACGACACATGAGGACCTGCCGATTCCGGACGGCCTCGCACATCGCTGCGTTCGCCGCGGGGCTCTGCCTGGCCGCGTGGGCCGCCCGCCCGGCGTTCGCCCAGCCGGCGGACCGCGCGCTTCTCGATCAGATGCCCGGCCGCGGGATCGAGTACAGGATGCCCGAGCGCATCTTCCCGCTTGAGTTGGCCGAACGGCTCCGCCACAAGGCCCAGTACATGTGGTTCGTGCGCGGCGAAGTCCACGTCGAGCGGGTCGGCAAGTGGAAAGCCGTTCCGCTCGAACGCTGGCGCGAGCTGATCTGGGATTTCGCGCCCGTCAGTTGCACCGGATGCCATACCCGGCCGTACCAGTGGGGGCGGTGTCCCTTCACCGGCAAGCCGTTCGGGGGCGCACACGTAAGCGAAGACGACTTCGTCAAGACCCCGTTCCAGGCGCGCGCGGCGGGCGGCAACATCGTCTACGCGCGCGAGGCGGACATGCCGCCGGACTACCCGGCCCGGCCGAACCACACGGAGATGATCCCGCACCTGGACGGCACGGAACGCGCGTACCGGTTCTACGTGCCGGCCGAGTTCAAGAACGCGGGCCCCGAACACAACTCGGCGCGGCGCAACTGGTTCTGCCCGGCCGGCGAGGTCTGGCGCGCGCGCGTGATCATTCTCATGCGAAGAGTCATCCCCGACCTGCTCGCGGCGGTGTTGATCAAGGACGACCGCGAGGCGGCGGTCACGCTGGCGGCCGTGCTGGACCGCATCGCGGAGGTCTATCCCGGGCTGCCGCTGTATTGTATGGCCAAGGCGCACGGTTTCGCGCGCGGCCCGGACCACAAGCGCTACCTGACGGCGGCCGAGTACCGTTCGATCGGCGGCCGGCAACCGTATCTGCACGCGATGTCGCGCGACGATTTCCCGCCCTGGTACGTCGACATCTATGACGACACCTACGCCAAGCTGTACCAGGGCGGCTGGACAGACTGGATGATCTGGGACACGGGCACGATCGCCGCGGCGTTCGATATTGTGCGGGACCTGCCGGAAGTGCGCGCCTACAGCGAGAAGAAGTACGGGTCGGCCGCCGCTTGGGAAAGCCGGTTCCGGCAGCGTTGCCTCAAGGAAATGAGCTTCCTGGCCATGGCCACGCCGCCCACCATGGGCAACACCGTGCACGCGTACATCAAGGGCGCCGTGCCGCTGGGCATAGCCACGCGCAATGCCGAGGTGTTCCGCAAGGGGCTGGACATCGTCGAGACCTACATGGTGAACAACTCTTTCCCCGACGCCATGGCGGGTGACGCGGCGTTCAACTATGCGGCGATGACGCAGGGCTATATGATGGGGCTGGCGTGGCTCAACCGCCACTACGGCGGGGTCGACCTCGCGGAGCGGTTCCCGCTCATGAAGGAACTCGG
>JAFGHX010000160.1 GCA_016929905.1 Kiritimatiellia bacterium | reverse complement strand
TGCCGATCGGCGAATGGCTGTACGTGGCGGGCACATGGACAAACGGGTCCCCGATCCGCCTCTATTCGAACGCCGTGGAGTGGGCGGTCAGCACCAACACGACCGGCATGCTCCCGGACGACTTCTCCGGAGTCGACATCGGCGGCATGGACAACGGCACGGACAACTTCGATGAGGCGTTCGACGGCAAGATCGACGAAGTCCGCATCTCCAAGGTCGCGCGCTCCGCCGATTGGCTCGCGACCTGCTGCAACAACCAGCGCGCGCCCGCCGCGTTCGCGCTGGACGGCGGGGAGCAGACCCGGCCCAGCCAGTGGCCGGCCGGCTACGGCTACCGGCGCCTGGTCACGATCGATGCAGACAAGGTGCCGGGCACGGTCGGGCTGGAGAACTTCCCCGCCCTGATCCGGGTGGCGGACACGCGGCTGTGCGGAACGAATTACGGCGGCTGCGTCGCGAGCGCGAACGGCTACGACATCCTGTTCACGGCCGCCGACGGGGCGACCCAACTCGACCACGAGACCGAGCTGTACGTGGCCGATCCGTCGGATCTGTCCGATCCGACCGATCCCACCTACGTCGGCTGGGTGCGCATCCCGGTCCTCGATCCTGAGGAGGACACGCGGATCTGGATGTATTACGGAAACGCGAACGTGAGCAGTTCGCGGGAGAACGCGGCGGGCGTCTGGGACGCGGACTACATTGCCGTGTGGCACCTGAAGGAGGGCGCCGGCACGAACGTGGCCGACTCGACGAAGAACGGGCATGACGGGTTCTATATCAACACGAACGACACGTCTTGGGCGGGCGCGACGAACGCGGCGATCGGTGTCTGCGCCGATTTCACGGCAAGCGAGGCAGACGACGACTACATTCTGGTGCCCGACAGTCCGCTGCTGGATCTGACGGGCAACACGTACACGGTGGAAGCCTGGCTGCATCCGCGCACGGGCGGGGGTGACGATGAAGGGCGGGTCCTGACGAAGGATGAGTGGTATCTGAAGGTGGGCAACTGGCCGACCTACGACATGACGTTCGCCACCGACAACGCGGCGGACAAGAAGCGGCTGAACACGGCCAGTCCGTTCGACCTGAACCAGTGGAATCACGTCGCCTTCCACGCCGACGCCGGGGTCGGCGGCTGGCTGGTGAACGGAACGGCATCCAGCACGTTCGGGACGCTCCTCGACAACTCCGACGTGACGACCGACCTGTACATCGGGATCAACACCAGTCTCGGCTACGACTACGACGGCTGGCTCGACGAGCTGCGCATCTCGCGCGTCGCGCGCTCGACCAACTGGCTGGCGGCCTGCCACAACAACCAGGCGGATCCCTCGAGCTTCTACACGCTCGGCCCCGTGCAGCGGCCGTGGACGGGCGGCTGCCAGTACCGCAAGCGGCTGATTATCGATGGCGATACAGTCGGCGGCGACGCGGACCTGATCAACTTCCCGTACCTGTTCAGCCTGACGGATTCCGACCTGGCCAACACGAACAGCGGCGGCTACGTCTGCCACACGAACGGGTACGACATCCTCTTCACCGCGCAGGACGGGGTGACACAACTGGACCACGAAATCGAGACGTACACGGCGGCCAGCGGCGCGCTGGTCGCCTGGGTGCGGATCCCCGTCCTTTCGGCGACCTCGGACACGACGAACTGGGTGTATTTCCACAACCCGCACGTCACGAACTCGCAGGAGAACGTGCGGGGCGTGTGGGACGACACGTTCCTCGGGGTCTGGCACATGAACAACGACCCGTCCGCGGGCGGCGCGTGCGTGCTGGACAGCACGGCGAACGGCGAGGACGGCACGCCGACGGCCAGCATGACGGCCGACGACCTGACCGCCGGGCTCCTGGGCGACTGTCTCGAGTTCGACGGCGACGACCAGATCGAGATGCCGGTGATCGTCAACGACCGGAGCGAATACACGCTCTCGATGTGGTGGAACACGACCTCGACGAGTTCGGCCCGGATGTGGCGGGAGGGCGGCACGAACGCGCTCAACGAGCTAACGGTCTGCGACAATCCGCCGCCCGCGGACTACGACGACCTGGCCTGGCAGATACGGGCGGACAACGACGTATGGGGCGGCGGCAATTCGGGCAGCCAGAGCGTGGCGAACGGCCAGTGGCGGCTGGCCGCCGCGGTCAGCTACAGCAAGAGCGAGCGGCGCCTCTATCTCGACACGATCTGCCGAATGACGAACGTTGTCACGCTTGACGCCTTGACAATGACGAACGCGTTCATGGGTTCTACCGGCGCCGGCTGGGGCTATTACACCGGCCGGCTGGACGAGCTGCGGATCGAGTCCGTCGCGCGCAGCGCCGGCTGGCTCGCGACGGTGTATACGAACATGCTCGCGCCGGCGGCCGGGCTGACGGTGGGCAGCGCCGAGGCGGTCGCCTGGAAGAGCGGGTATCTGTACCGCAAGCTGCTCAAGATCGAGAGCGACAGGGTCGGCCCTTCGACAGACTCAGGGTTCACGGACTTCCCGGCGCTGGTCAGCCGGACGGACAATGCGCTGCGCACCGTCGGCCACGGCGGGCGGATCTACAGCGCGGCCGGCTACGACATTATCTTTACCGACAGCGACGGCGAGACACCGCTCGACCACGAGTTGGAGGCCTACACCGAGGACACGGGCGAACTGGTCAGTTGGGTCCGGATCCCGCACCTGCCGGACGACGCGGACACGTATATCTATATGTATTACGGGAACAGCTCGGTCTCCGCCTCGCAGGAGCGCGCGACGAACGTGTGGGACGCGAGCTATGTGGGGGTGTGGCACCTGAAGGAGAGCCCGGCCGACCCGGCCCCGCAGATGCTGGACTCGACCGTCTACACCAATGACGGGGTCTGCCGCACGCTGGACGGGTCCGACCAGGTCGGCGGGCAGATCGGCAACGCGCTGTACTTTGCAGGGGGCGACCAGCTCGACGCGGTGAACGTGGGGTCCGACTCGAGCCTGGACGACCACGCGCTGTTCACGGTCAGCGCGTGGATCAAGGCCGACTCCGCCTCCTCGAGCCGGGAGAGCATCTTCTACAAGGCGCCGCGCAAGCTGTATCTGTACCAGTCGTCGCCGAACACGCGCTTGAAGTACCGGCATTACCATACCGACGAGGACGGCTGGTGGACGGACGCCGGCGCGGTCGCGACCGGCGTGTGGCATCATGTGGCGCTGAGCTACGACAAGTCCTCCGTTGCGAACGACCCGGTCATGTACATCGACGGCACGAGCATGAGCCTGGAGGAGCTGTGGGGGCCGCCGGTCGGCGCGGCGGCGTCGGACGCGGCGAACAATGCGTTCATCGGCGGCTCGGACAACACATGGCCCTACTCGTTCGACGGGATCATCGACGAGGTGCGCGTGTCGAAGGTGCTGCGCTCGGCCGGCTGGCTGGCGACGAGCTACACGAACCAGGTCGACCCGGCCGGGTTCGTGACGGCGGCGGGCGAAGAGGTCTCGGCCACACTCGAGACGACGATCGCGTTCACGGCGCTCGCCTCGAGCGGGTCGGAAGCGAACACGCCGGTCACGCTGGAAGTGTCGCTCTCGCCGGCGATCGCCAGCGAGGTGAGCGTCCAGTACGCGGTGACGGGCGGCTCCGCCGTGAACGGAACGGACTACACGCTGGCCGGCGGCACGCTGACGATCGACGCCGGGCTGACCGCGGGCGACATCTCGATCGCGATCGACGACGACGCGGAGAGCGAGGCGAACGAGACGATCGTGGTGACGCTGTCGAACCCGAGCGCGAACGCGCAGCTCGGCGCGAACACCGCGCACACCTACACGATCCTGGACAACGACACCACCTATTGGACGGCCGGCTACATGCGCCGCATGGCGATCACGATCGATTCGGACAAGGTCAGCGGCACGGCCGACCTGACGAACTTCCCCGCGCTCGTGAGCCTGACGGATCCGGACCTGAAGAGCCAGGCGAACGGCGGCTACGTGTACAGCGCGGCCGGCTACGACGTTATCTTCACCTCGGACGACGGCAAGACGCGGCTGGACCACGAGATGGAGCGCTACACCGCGACCAGCGGCGAGGTGGTCGCGTGGGTGCGGATTCCCGTGCTGGACCACGACGACGACACCGTCATCTATCTCTACTACGGCAAGCCGAACGTGACGCGGTCGGAGGAACACCCGACAGCGGTATGGGACAGCAACCATCTGGGCGTCTGGCACCTGACCGAGAGTGCGGGGACCGTGAACTACGACTCGACGGCAAACGCGCACGACTGCGCCAAGTATTCCGCCTCGCAACCCGCCTACGCGGCGGCGGGCCGGGTCGGCGGTGCGCAGGAATTCGACGGCACGGCGAACAGCTACACACTCGACGACGACGGGGAGAGCTACATCAATGGGCTCACCGCCTTCACGCTGAGCGCGTGGCTGAATTCCGATGTGATGAGCACCGACAAGGGCTGGGCGACCGCCACGAACGCGACCGGATCGGACCACACGTTCAGTTTCCGCTACGACGTGGAGGGTACCGGCGGCGGCGCGACGAACACCATGAAGTTCGGGATCGACACGTCGGGCAATTACAACTACGAGTGCGCGGCGAACACGCAGACCGACGTGTGGCAGCACGTGAGCGTCGCGTGGAGCAGCGGGAACGACTTCACCGTGTACATCAACGGCGATCCGGACACGCCGTCCTACACGAAAACGCCGGTCAGCGGCGGGATCACCGGCGCGACGCTGTTCTACATCGGCAAAGGCTGTAAGGACGGCTCCGCCTCCTGGGACGGTCTGATCGACGAGGTGCGGCTCTCGGACAACGTGCGCTCCGCCGACTGGATCATGACCTCCTACACCAACCAGCTCGACGCGGCCGGGTTCGTCACGACCGGCGCGGTCGAGCGGGCGGCGACGCGCTGGCACGAAGGGTTCCGCTACCGCAAGCGGATCGTGCTGGACGCCGACCATGTGAGCGGGACGGAGAACCTGGCCAACTTCCCGGCGCTGATCGGCCTGACGGACGCGGCGATCAAGAGCACGGAACACGGCGGGCGCGTGACGAGCCCGGCCGGCTACGACATCGTGTTCACCGACGAAGCCGGCGCAAACCGGCTCGACCACGAGCTCGAAGAATACGACGCGGCCGCCGGCGCCTGGCTCGGCTGGGTCCGGATCCCCGTGCTCGCGTGCGAAGAAGACACCGTCATCTGGATGTACTACGGCAACGAGTCGGTCACCGCCACGCAGGAGAATCCGGGCGGGGTGTGGGACGCCGGGTTCATGGCGGTCTGGCATCTGGGCGAAGATCCGGACGGCCCGGCCCCGCAGATCCTGGACTCGACCACGAACGCGAACCACGGCAACGTGAGCAACCTGACCGCGGGCTACCAACTGGAATCGGCAGACTCGCCGCTGGGCGCGGCGATCCAGTTCAACGACACGAACTCGTTCATCGATGTAGCCGGGGTGAGCGGGGCGAGCAGCCTGGATCTGAACGGCACGACGGCGACGTTCGAGGCGTGGGCGAAGACCGACATCGCGGGCGGCGTGGACTATGACGAAGCGTTCTTCGTCAAGGGCCCAGCCTACAACGACGAGTGCTACATGATGGGCGCCGAGGATCATGCCACCGACCCGTACGACAACGCGCACATACGGATCAACTCGGGTACCGCGGCCGGAACGGGCATGCGCTTCGATGTACCGAACGAGTTCCCGACCAACGGCTGGGTCTACGAGGCGGCGATCTACGACGGGGCCTACCTCCGGCTCTACGTCAACGGGCTGGAGGTCAGCAACGCGGTGTTCACGACCGCGATCGCCAACGACGCCACCTCGACCAACGACATCTTCTACATCGGCAAGCGCCTGCCGTACGAAGTCGATCCCACGGGCGTCTTCGCGTTCGAAGGGCAATTGGACGAAATCCGCATCTCGGACATCGCGCGCACGGAAGCGTGGATGGTCACCGCCTACAGCAACGCGCTCGACCCGGCCGCGCTGGTGGCGAGCGTGGGCGACGAAGCGTTCGGCTGGCAGGACGGCTACAGGTACCGCAAGCGGATCGTGATCGACAAGGACACCGTGAGCGGTTCGACCGACCTGGCCGACTTCCCGTACCTGATCAGCCTGACGGACGGCGACCTGGCCCGCACGAATTACGGGGGCCAGGTCTGCAGCTCGAGCGGGCACGACCTGATCTTCAGCGACGGCGACGGCAAACTCGATCACGAAGTGGAGAGCTACTCCGGCTCGACCGGCGCGCTGCTGGCCTGGGTGCGCGTGCCGGTGCTGCACGTCGACCGCGACACGATCCTGTACCTGTACTATGGCAACCCGAACATCGTGGACTCGCAGCAGAACCCCGAGTCCGTGTGGGACCACCACTACAAGGCGGTGTGGCACCTGCACGAGACGAGCGGGTGGCACTACGATTCCTCCGCCTACGGCAACGACGCGTACCCGACCGGCGACGTGAACCAGAGCGCGAGCGGCGCGATCGACGGCGCGGCCGCGTTCAACGAGGATCTCGGCGACGACGACAACCTGCACATCGCGCACAGCGACAGCCTGGCGATCACCGAACAGATCACGCTCGAGGCCTGGATCCGGCAGGACGGGCCGCCGGACGAGATTCAGAAGCGGATCGTGCAGAAGCATCACGGAATCAACTACAACGTCTACGGCATCTTCTATGACAATGAGACGAACCTGCATTTCCGGATCACGGCGAACGACGGCGCTGAGGACACGATCCGCGGCACGCCGGAGCTATTGCCGACGGGCGTGTGGGGCTATGTAGCGGCGACGTTCGACGATTCGATCGACACCGCGATTCTGTACGTGAACGGCGCGGTGGACACGACCTCGAACAACGTGGCGCACGGCATCTGCACGACGAACGCGGACTGGGTCGAGATCGGCGGGGTCGAGGGCCGCGCGGAGCGCGGGTTCAACGGCCCGATCGACGAGGTGCGCATCTCCGACATCGTGCGGTCGGGCGACTGGCTCGCGACGTGCCACACGAACATGGCCGACCCGGGCGCGTGCGTCACGGTCGAGGACGCGGAACGCGCGCCGTGGAAGACCGGCTATCCGTACCGCAAGCTGGTCCGGATCGCGAGCGACCTGGTGACGGAAACGCTGACGAATTTCCCGGCGCTGATCAGCCTGACGGACGCAGAATTGGCGACGACCGCCAACGGCGGTCACGTCGCCGATTCTGACGGGTACGACATCCTCTTCACGGCGCTGGACGGAACGACGCAGTTGGACCACGAGATCGAGTCGTACGTGACGAACGGCACGTTCGTCGGCTGGGTGCGTGTGCCGCTGCTGGCGCACGACCGCGACACGTACCTGTGGCTGTACTACGGCAACCCGACGGTCACGAGCTCGCCCGAACGCGCGGAGGACGTGTGGACGAACGGGTATGTCGGGGTCTGGCACCTGAGCGAGAGCCCAACGAACCCGGCTCCGCAGGTGTTGGACTCCACGGCGACGGGCGCCGACGCGACGTGCGGCGGGACCATGGATGAGACCGACCTCGAGAGCGCCCGCATCAACGGCGGCCTGCACCTGGACGGCAGCGACGACACGATGAGCAATACGGTCTTCACCGCGCCGACGTCGGCCTTCACCTATTCCGCCTGGTTCGCGCCCGACACCGAATTGACCAGCGGCAGTGCCAGGCAGGACTTCGTCGGCGGCCTTGACCCGACCCGCCCGCATCTGACGTTCAACCGCGAGACGGACGGCAAGATCGGGCTGCACGTCACGGTCGACGCTTCGGGGTACGACGACGTGAAGACGACCCAGACCTCATGGTCCGGGGGACAGTGGTACCACGTGGCCGTCAGCTGGGACGGGGCGGACTTCGCAGTGTACGTCGACGGCCTTGCGCAGGGCGCGCCGATCACGCACGCGGGCGCGCACGCCGCCTCGACGGGCGTCATCATGGGCACGCGCGCCGCGGGCGACACGCCGTTTGACGGGCTGCTCGACGAGATCCGCATCTCCGACGTCGCGCGCTCCGCCGGCTGGCTCGCGGCCTGCTACACGAACCAGGTCGCGCCGGCCGCGTTCGTGACGACGGGCGAGGAGGAGACGCCGCCCACGACAACGGTGGCGTTCACGCTGGCGGCGGCGAGCGGGTGCGAGACGTGCACGCCGGTATTGGTCGAGATCAAACCGGCCAGGATCCACCATGAGGATATCCTGGTGGACTACACGGTGGCGGGCTCGGCCACGGCCCAGATCGACCACGACTTGACGAACGGGACGGTCACGATCCCGGCGGGGCTCTCGGCGACGCACATCGCGATGAGCGTCAACAACGACAGCAGCGGCGAGCAGAGCGAGACGGTCGTGCTGACGCTCTCGAACCCGACGAACGCGACGCTCGGCGCGAACGCCGAGCACGTCTACACGATCCTGGACGACGATCTCGTGCTGTGGCGCAGCGGCTACGCGCGGCGCATGGCGATCACGATCGATTCGAGCAAGATCAGCGGCACGGAGCCGCTCACGAACTTCCCGGTCCTGATCGACATCACCGACCCGGAACTGGCCACGCGCGCGAACGGCGGGTATGTGCGGCATGCCTCGGCCTACGACATCCTCTTCACGACCGACGACGGCGCCACGCGGCTCGACCACGAGATCGAGACGCATTGGGCGGACACCGGGCATCTGGTGGCATGGGTGCGAATCGCGTCGCTGCCCACGGACGAAGACACACTGATCTACCTCTACTACGGCAACCCGTACGTCACGGTTTCGCAGGAGAACGCGCCCGCGGTCTGGCCGGACTACGTCGCGGTCTGGCACCTGGACGAGACGGGCGAGATGCACGTGGATTCGACGGGCCACGCATACGACGGGTACAACCGCGGCAACACCACCTATCTGGAGGCCGGCAAGATCGGGCGCTGCGCCACGTTCGACGGGACGACCGACTACATCCCGATCAGCAACCTGTACTACAACACCTCCGGCGGCATCACGGAGATCATGGTCGAGACGTGGGTGAGATCGGCAAGTTCGGCGGGCCAGAGCATGGCGTCGTGGGACCGCAGCGAGTCGTGGCGATTCGCGTTCAACGAAAGCACCGGCATCGGCTGGGACACGGCGCACGCGAGCATCAACGACATGTATTCGCCGAGCTCGTACTACAACGACGAGTGGCACTACATCGTCGGCTGGTTCAAGAACGGGGAATCGCCGGACAAACTCATCTTCATCGACGGCGCCGTGGTGGTGAGCAACACGATCGGGTCGGCCATGGGCACGGCCGTAACGCGGTACGGGTATCTGGGCTGTAATTCGGAAGCAACCGCATTCAACAACCCGGCGGGCGGCGGCACGTATCTGAACGGCGAGCTGGACGAGTTCCGGATCTGTGGCGTGGCGAGAAGCATGGAATGGCTGATGACCTCCCACACGAACCAAGCGGACGCGGCGGACTTCATTTCCGTCGCCGCGCCGGAGCAAGGCCCGGACGTGTGGAAGGGCGGCTGGCTGTTCCGGCGCAAGATCACGATCGACGCCGACCTGGTGAGCCCTTCGACAGGCTCAGGGACGAACCACGTCGACTTCCCCGCGCTGGTCAGCCTGACGGACGCGGAACTGGCGACGGTGGCGAACGGCGGGCGGGTCATGCATCCGGACGGCTACGACATCATCTTCACCGATGCGGACGGGGTCACGCAGCTCGACCACGAGATCGAGGTGTACACGCAGACGACCGGCGAATATGTCGGTTGGGTCCGTATTCCGGTCCTCGACTGCGACAACGACACCGTGATCTGGATGTGTTACGGGAACCGGGAGATCGCGGGCAACACGCAGAACAAGACGGGGGTCTGGGCCGACTATGACGCGGTCTGGCATCTGAAGGAACCGGCCACATACACGCGGCTGGAGGACTCCGGCAGCCTGAACAACTACGCCTGCTCCAGCAACGGCTGCACGTTGGGCGCGACGGGGCAGATCGGGCCCGCGGTCGCGTTGGACGGCGTGGACCAGTTCCTCGAGGTCAACCGCGTGAACAACGACGTGACGACGGACATGAGCCTGAGCGCGTGGGTGAAGGCGCCCGGCATCTACACCGGCACCCGGTGCGGAAGCGTGATCGGGCTGAACGATTCGGCGGGCGGCAACAAATTCATCTTCTCGCTCGGCACGACGTCAACGGGCGACGACAACGAGTTCATGTTCTACGACGTCTCGGCCTGGGAAGGGGACAGCGGCACGGTGGTCGCGGACAACGCATGGCATTACCTCACCTACACCCGCGCCGGGAGCACGGGCATCCTGTATGTGGACGGCGCGCAAGAGGCCACACACACGGCGAACTTCGCGCTCACCGCCACCGACCAATGGTCGATCGGGATGGAGTACGACACGGCGGAAATCACGGACCAGTTGGAGGGGACCGTCGACGAGGTGCGCGTGTGCGCGCTGGTCCGCTCCGCCGACTGGATCGCGACCGTCTACACGAACCAGGTCGACCCGGCCGGGTTCTGCGCAATCGGCGATCAGGAAGGCGGCTGGCGGGGCGGGTACCGCTACCGCAAGGCGCTCACGGTCGACGGCGACTGCGTGGGCGGCACGGACGACCTGCCGGACTTCCCGTTCCTCGTGCACCTGACCGATTCGGACCTGGCCTGGACGGACAACGGCGGGCAGGTCCGCAGCGCGAGCGGGTACGACATCGTCTTCAGCGACGGCGCGCACCCGCTCGACCACGAGGTGGAGCAGTACACGAGCGCGTCCGGCGAGCTGATCGCCTGGGTCCGGATCCCCGTGCTGCACGCGACCGAAGACACGACGTTCTATGTCTACTACGGCAACCCGGACGTGAACTACGCCACGGAGAACCCGACCGCGGTCTGGGACGCGCACGCCGCCGCCGTCTGGCACATGGCCCAGGACCCGGCGGACCCGGCGCCGCAGGTGCTGGACTCGACGGCGAACACGAACCACGGGACCTGCTACGGGCTGATGGACGGCGACAGCCGGGTGGCGGCGCGGATCGGGTACGGGCTGCATTTCGAGACGAACTCCGGCGAGTGGGCGGGCGACTACATCGAGGTGCCGAGCTCGAACGTGGTGAACAGCCTCGACATCACGGGCCACCAGCTCACGCTTCAGGCGTGGGCGAAGCTGCCGGCGTACGTGCAGGTCGCCGACACGCCGTTCATGAACATGGCGAACGCGAGCAACGACAACGACGTCATCCACTACATGCTCGGCAACCGCGACGACACCGGCGCGTCCAACGACTTCGCGCACTGCCGCATCAACATGGGCGATCCGGTCGGCGGCATGTACGTCGACGGCTCCAACGCGTTCCCGCGCGGGGTCTGGGTGCACGAGGCGTGCGTCTACGACGGGAGC
Organism: Kiritimatiellia bacterium; assembly: GCA_016929905.1. Lineage (GTDB taxonomy): Bacteria > Verrucomicrobiota > Kiritimatiellia > JAFGHX01 > JAFGHX01 > JAFGHX01. Next base: position 3,399 of record JAFGHX010000160.1, on the reverse strand, counting down.
ACGGTCCGGCTCTACGTCGACGGCGTGCTCGTGACGACCAGCAACTACACCGACACGATCCGAACCGACACCATCGACCAGTTCCGGATCGGGACGGGTGTGCGCTACGCGCGGTTCGAGAACGTGACGATGGACGAGCTGCGCGTGTGCGATACGGCGCGCAGCGAAGGCTGGGTCCAGACCTGCTTCACGAACCAGGCCGCGCCGGCCGCCTGCATCGCGACCGGCGAGCGCGAGAGCCGCTGGCACGACGGGTATCTGTACCGCAAGGCGATCCGGATCGAGAGCGATCTGGTCGACCCTTCGACAGACTCAGGGCAGGGCGGCACGGCGAACCTGACCGACTTCCCGGCCCTGATCAGCCTGACGGATTCGGAGCTGGCCGTCACGAACGAGGGCGGGCGGCTGACCAGCACGAACGGGTACGACATGGTCTTCACGGCCGGCGACGGCCAGACGCGGCTCGACCACGAGATCGAGCGCTACGTGACGAACGGCACGCTCGTCGCCTGGGTGCGCGTGCCGGAGCTGAGCGGCACGGAGGACACCTACGTCTACCTGTATTACGGGAACGCGGCGGTCGACACCTCGCAGGAGAATGTGACGGGTGTATGGGATATCGACTACGACCTGGTCCTGCACCTGGCGGAGACGGAGGGGACGAACTACGCCGATTCGACGCGGCACGCGCATCACGGCAGCCAGACGCTCGAGCAGTATCCGACCCCGGCGGACGGCTGCATGGCCGGCGGCCAGTCGTTCGACGGCGCGACGAACTCGATCTATCTGGGCGACGAGCGCGGGTTCGTGACGAACTGCGCCGGATTCACATTCAGCGCGTGGATGTTCCAGGAAACGACGAACGCCGGCTACATCGTGGCCGTGAGCATCACGAACGACCTGCCCACGGGCCAGTCGCGCGCGCAGCTCATTACGGCGCACGGCGGCAAGTTGCGCGTGGAAGGCCGCGCGCCGGACGAGCAGGCGAGCCTGCAGGGCGAGATCACCGCCGACCCGATACCGACGGGTACGTGGGTGCACGTGGCCGGCGTGGCGGACGTGGCCGGCGACGACGTGGTCCTGTACGTGGACGGCACGGCGCGTGCCACGACGGACACGCCGGCGTTCGACGGGGGACTGACCCAGGCCGACCCGGCGCGCTGCGCCGCGGTCGGGTCCGAAGATTACGGCTCGGGTGCCTTCTTCCAGGGCGTGCTCGACGAAGTGCGCGTCTCGCGCGCGGCCCGCTCCGCCGGCTGGATCAGGACCTGCTACAACAACCAATCGCTGCCGGCGCTGTTCGCCGCGGCGCTCTCGGAGACGGAACCGGCCACGGTCCAGTTCACGGCGACGGAATCGAGCTGGCCCGAACGCCTGACGGAGGCGTCGATCCCGCTCACGCTTTCCGCCGCGCTCGGCACCGAAGTCACGGTCGACTACCAGATCACGGGCGGCACCGCCCTTTCGGGCACGGACTACGAACTGGCCGACGGTACGGTCACCTTCCCGGTCCTGGCCCGGACGACGAACCTGGTCTTCGGCGTGGTGGACGACGCGCTTCCGGAGAGCGGCGAGACGATTGTGCTGACGCTGTCGAACCCGGTCAACGCGCTGCTGGGCGCGAACACGGTGCACACCTTCACCATCCAGGACGACGACGGCGCGTGGGCGGCCGGCTACGCGCACCGCAAGCGGATCGTCGTGCCGGCCGCGAGCGTCTCGGGCGGCCAGAACCTCACCGACTTCCCGCTGCTCGTCAGCTTCGCCGAGCCCGGCCTGCGCGCCACCATCCACGGCGGGCACGTGGCACACACCAATGGTTACGACATCGTCTTCACCGCGGCGGACGGCACCACCCCACTCGACCACGAGAATGAGCGCTATCGGACCGATCCGTCCGATCCGTCCGATCCGACGGATCCCGGCTACGTGGCCTGGGTCCGGATCCCGGCCCTGAGCGCGAGCCAGGACACCGTGCTCTACATGTACTACGGCAACCCGTCGATCTCCGCATCCCAGGAGAACGCGACGGGGGTCTGGGACGCGAACTACAAGATCGTCCATCACCTGGAGGAGACCGCCGGCACGAATTACACCGACTCCACGGCGAACCAGGTGGACGCGGCGGCGACCAACGCCCCGGCCCCGGCCTCCGGCAAGATCGGCGGCGCGCAGGACTTCGACGGGACGGACGACTGGCTCGATCTCGGCGCGGATCGCGATATCCTGAACCAGGTGACCGCCTGCACGATCGAGACATGGATCAGGCCGGACATCGTGACGACGAGCGAAGTCGTCTCGATCGGAATCAACAACGGCGGCACGCCGACGGCCAGCTCACGCGCGAACCTGCAGGTGCGCGCGCTGGAACTGCTGGGCGGCGCGCGTTCGACCGATGGCGAAAGCCAGCAGTCCGTGATCACGACGACCAGCGCGGTCGAGTCGGGCGCCTGGCACCATCTGGTCGTGGTCGTCGAGTATCCGACCGACACCATCGCCTGCTATGTCGACGGGCAGGCGCAGGCCGCGACCGGCACGCCGAGCTTCTCGGCCACCAATACGCCGAACACCGTCTCCACCAGCAGCGGGCTCGGCAGCGAGGACGACGGCAGCAGCGCCTTCGTCGACGGCCTGCTCGACGAGATCCGCGTCTCGGACGTCGCGCGGTCCGCCGGCTGGCTCGCGACGTGTTACGCGAACCAGTCGGACCCGGCGCGCTTCTACGCCGCGCGGACGGAACGCAAGTGGCTGAGCGGCTACCGCTACCGCCGCGCGGTCGCGATCGACGCCGATACCGTGAGCGGGTCGAGCGACCTGACGAACTTCCCGTTCCTGGTGAGCGTCACCGACGCCGCGCTGGCCGACACGGCGCACGGCGGGCATGTGACCAGCGGCGCGGGCCACGACATCATTTTCACAGCTCAGGACGGGCTGACGCAACTGGATCATGAGGTCGAGAAATACACGAATACGACCGGTGAACTCGTGGCCTGGGTCCGGATCCCGGTTCTCTCGTGCACGTCAGAGACGACAAACTGGCTCTACTACGGCAACCCGTCCATCACGGAATCGCAGGCGAACGCGGCGGGGGTGTGGGACAGCGACTACGTGGCCGTCTGGCACCTGAGCGAGACGAACGCGCAGGATTCGACCGCGAACGCGAATCACGGTACGCCGGGCGCCGGCGTGACGCTCTACGCCGGCGCGGTCGCCGGCGCCGGCTGCGAGTTCAACGGGGTGGACAACGAAGGGTACATTCAGTCCTCGGCCAACACCAACGCGCTGAACGCGATCAAAGACGCGCTCACGATCGAGGCCTGGTGCTGCTGGGATCAGGTCCAGAGCGACGCCCGCATCCTGGTCGGCCGGCAGAAAGGCACGGGCGGGGACGACCTGTGG
>JAFGHX010000159.1 GCA_016929905.1 Kiritimatiellia bacterium | reverse complement strand
TCACGTTCAATCATTCTCGTAATCATTCTCGTAATCAATCCTCGAAAGACCACGTCGTACGGGGAATCTCGATTGCTGATTACGAGAGCGATTACGAGGGTTGATTATCTCTGGTCTCCCGCGTTCCTTTTCGTCCGCCAACGTGAAGCCTCACACTGCGCCGCGGAGCGACGCTAGTGTGCAGGCGGTTGTTGGATTGTCTCTCTTCGAGGTCTTTCCCCTCGATACCGAAAGGCTGCCAAGAGACCAATCACCAGAAAGAACGCCATGGCAACGCCGAGCGATTCCAGCCAGTTGCGGCAACGCCACCACGGACGAAAAGACCAACAAAGAGAGACATCTGTGATGGCCGGCAAGGCTGCCGCCCAGAAACAAACGCCGAACCACAGTATGCCGGAAACCACGGCCCCGATCAGCCCGGCTCTGATCCCGCCTTTCCAGTCTGGATACCTTGTGACCTTCATCATCCACAATCCAACGTCTGCATTTTAGTCACCCGTGTCGGAAATGCGGAAATGGACGCATCATGGAACAAGGATGCGACCGTTTTCGCCCCGGCACGTCCGGAACGAGCTTCCGGTTCCTACCGATGATATCCAAGGCCAAGCGGTCCGGCAAGCTTCTCCAGATCGATTCGTTGGATATGCCGGGAGTGGAAGGGCCGTGGCAGCGCGAAATCCAAGACCACAGCCCCTCCAAGCATTACGAACCCGGCGCACACCGGCATCCCGGTAGGCCCGCCGGCCGCCCGGCACAGACTCGCCACGCCCAATCTGTACCCGCAACTCTTCCGTCACCCGTCCATACCTCATCCTGGCCCTTTCTGCATTCTGAATATATGCAAAATGCCGGTTTGTGTAGATTATTGCACTTGAGTTTGCGTATAATTTGTCCTTGACGGGTGGCGGGGAAAGGGATATCCTGCAAGTCGGGACGCGTTGAATCACGCATGGAACAGGCACACACGGAAGATCCTGGACGGCGCAGTGCAGGCTGCTGCGCCATTGGGCCTGAAGAAAGAGTGAGAGGGGGGCGACATGCGTGTGGACGCGAGCCAGCGAAACGACAGACGCAGAAGAGAAGAAGACTGGCCGCAAGAGCGCGCAAAGAAGGCAAAGGGGATTCGGCCGAATGGTACGGCAGGCCTTGGCTTCTCTGCCCTTTGCGCTTTTTCGCGGCTGATCTATCCGTTGCTCGTGGTGTCGGTCTGCGCCGGCGTCTCCTTCGCGGACGACGCCCCCGCGGCGCCCGACTACGCCAAGAACCAGTACTCCCACGAACTGTTGACGCCGCCCGACTACGAGACGTTCCGGCCGCCGCCCGCCGGGGAGACGTTCAAGTGCCCTGTGTTCGGCACGGAGATCCGTGTGCTGAGCGACCACCACGGCGTCGTGGGCTGGAACGGAGAGCGTTCGCACTTCAGCATCGACGACAAATACTTCGTGGTCGGCGTGAAGCCCGGCCGGGGCAAGGACAGTGAAGTGTGGTTATACGACGGGCGCACCGGCGCGTTCATCAAGAGCATTCCGATCGCAGGCTTCGACAACACCCGCTGGGGCTACGATCCCAAGGTCCTGTTCCACTTCAAGGACCGGCAGGTTCGGGGCTACAACGTGGAGACCGGCGAGGACACGCTCGTCCGCGAGTTCGACGAGCCGGTCCGGCTCTGCGGCGGGGACGGCAACGACTTCGACGACAAAGGGGAATGGATTCTGCTGAACTGCGGGAAGAAGGCCGGCCTGCGCATGTTTCCGTTCAACGTGCGCACGGGCCAGGCGAAGCGGGAGTGGGACAGCCTGGCCCCGAAGGCCGATGTCGACTACGCGACCGTCACGCCGAGCGGCAAGTACGTCGCCGTGCTCGGGCGTGGAAGGAATGCGTCGCTGGAGAACCCGCACTCCGGGACGGGGATCTACGACCTCGACGGCCGGTTCATCCGCCAGCTCGCCCCGTTCCATTCGCACGTCGACTTCGGCTACGTCAATGGGACCGACGAGTGCATCATCATGAAAGGCTACGGCCCCGGCTATCCAGCGTGGTGTAAGCCCCGGGGACTCGGCCTTCGGGACATGCTGGCCATCTCGTTCGCGACCGGAAAGACCACCAAACTGACCGACGGCGGATCCAACTACATCCAGACCGCCGCCGTCGGCGGCTCGAACCGCCGGTACCTCTATTTGGCCTATGAGGCCGGGAACCACAACCCCGAGCGCAAATGGGACAAGTACCTGGGCGAAATCGTCGAAATCCCGCTCGACGGCTCGCTGCGCGTGCGCCGACTGCTCCACCACCGCGCCCGCAGCTCTGTCAACCGCACCCACACCTGGGCCGACCAGCCCGAACTCTGGATCAACCATGCCGGCGACCGCCTCTTCTTCCGCAGCAACATGGCCCTGATGCAAGGCGCCACCCAAGAGAAATACGGCCACGACCTGTTCATGATCAAGATCCCGCCGCGGTGAGGGGGAGGGCGCAGTCAAAGATTGACGCATCGCCCCCCTCATCATCGTGCGGGGAACGCCAGGGTCATCGGAGCGCAGGGGTCCATCTGCCGGTCCTCAATCTTGATTCCGTTGAAGAACCCCGGCGCGGGTGGAACCGCGCCCTCCAGTGCGCCGTATCTTGTGGTTTGGAGGGCCGGGTGCCACCCCGGCCGGGCTCTTGATGGGGTTTTTCAACGCGATCAATCTTATGGTCAAACCCGTCGCGTCGTAGTACCATGGCCGCGACGTGAGGCGCAAAGCCCGAGCGTCGCCGGAGGGGTGGCTGAGTGGACGAAAGCACCGGTCTTGAAAACCGGCATCCTCTTTGAGGATCGTGGGTTCGAATCCCACCCCCTCCGCCCGTCTGCGGGGACGAGCTGGACAGAGCGTTCGACAAAGCTTACGACAAAGCTTGGGACAAAGCTTGCTGGAGGAGCCTGCGGATGCGGAGGATTTCGTCGAGGTGCACGCTGATACACAAGTTCGTCTGGCCGTGGCTCTGGCTCGGGGGCGTGGGAGTGTGGTTCCGGTCGCTGGTGTTGTCGGACTTCCCGTTTGGCGGGCCGCTGCTGCTGTGGCCGGTGTTCGTGCTCTATGGGGTTGGGGGCGCGTATTGGGTGTGGTACGCCTGGGTTGTCAAGAACGTGCATCTCGACGACGAAGGGCTTGCGGTTGCCGGCGCCTTCCGTAGGGACAGGGTGCGCTGGGCGAATCTGGCGGGGGTCGTGCAGCGGAAATGGCCGGCGCCGCATCCGATCCGGGTCGTGCTGAAGCAGCCGTGCGCGTTCGGGCGGAACGTGTATTTCGTGCCGTCCCAGACCGAGAAGATGCGGGTCGTCTCGAAGCTGTCGCTGCGCGAGCGGTTCCGGCGTATCCCGCACCCGATCGTCGCCGAGCTGAGTGCGCGGATCGCGCCGGACACAGGTCCCGCGGCGGCCGCGCCGGGCGCGCGCGGGCCGGTTTGCGCGAGTGTCGCGCTCGCCGCGCTCGCCGCCGTTGCCGTCCTGTTCGGGGATGCGGTGTGGGGCGGGCAGGGCGGGGCTGCGGGAGCCGGCGCCGGGCCGGTCGTCGGGCACTTGTCTCTGGCCCAGGCGAGCCCGCCGAGCGGGGGCACGGTTATCGAGCGGTTCGGGTGCCGAGTCACGGTCCCGTGGACCGCCGACATGGAAGAGGAGCATCTTGAGCGGCTCTACGCGGTGAAGTTCAGTACGGGGCAGAAGGTTGTCCTGACCGACCCGGAGAACTGGGCCAGCATGCTGGCGGAGGTGCGCAGGGAGTCCTTTGAGGGCAGCGGGCTGCTGCGTTGGGTGTTTGCCGGGGTGGGCGAGTACGCGTTCTACCGCGAGATGTACGCCGGCACGCCGGTCGGCCGGACGGTGTTCGCCCAGATGAACCTGCGCATGTGGCGCAAGATGGTGCGCGGCATGCGCGGCGCATACCTCACCCGCTACTCGGCGGTGTACGACTTTGAGCGCGCGGGCTACCGCGGGTTCCAGGCCGGGGCGCCGGACCAGGACGCCCTGTGCCACGTCGTGCTTTTCGGCGAGGACGACCGGTTCATCGAGTTCTTCGTCTCCAGGCAGCCGGACAGCGACGTCGTGATCACGCAGGACGAGCTGTCGGCGATCATCCAGTCGTTCGAACTCACGCGGTAGGCAGGGGGCGTTGCCCGCGAAAGCTCGCGAAAAGGGCGCGAAAGGGGAAATGTCTCTCGCCCGCTCGCGGACTCGCTGGAGCCCGCCGAGTGCGCGGGGGAGAGTGCGTCTCCGAGGTGGCCGGCGCAGGACCGTTGTTGTTGCGGGAATCGAAGGGATGGCCACGACGCGGACAGTGCGATGCGGCATTCGAGAGCGTTGCGGCGTGGCCATCCGCGATTCCCGCAACGGTCGCCTTCAGAGCGGGAGCGGCCGGTTCATGCGAGCCGCTTCACGCGCACGTTGCGGAACTGAACGCGGGCGCCGGCGTTCTCGAGGGCGATGGCGCTTTCGGGCGCGACGGCCACGGGCGTGCGGCTGAGGTCGCAGTCGAGCACCTGCTTGCCGTTCAGGGAAACCTGCAGCGTCGACTGGCGTGAGACGATTTCCATTCCGTTCCACGTGCCAGCCTTCCGGCCGGCATGCAAGGTGGGGGCCGCCACATCGAGGAGGGCGCCGGTCGACGCGGTGCCGAGCGGTGCGTTCCGGTCGTCGGCGAGCGGGATGGCGATGGACGTGCGCGCGTCCGTCTGCCGGCCGTCGCCCCACAGCCGCACGGCGCTGCGGCCTGCCGGGCTCAGCCGATAGTCCAGGCGCAGCGCGAAGTCGCCGTAGGTCTGTTCCGTCCGCAGTACGCCCTCGCCACGGCCGGTGCAGGTCAGAAAGCCTTGCTCGACCGTCCAGGCGTTTGCCGTTCCTTCCGGCTTCCAGCCGCTGAGATTTTGCCCGTTGAACAGCAGTTCGAAGTTGGCCTGCGCTTCGGCCGCGCTCAGGCGGGCCGGGTAGTCGGGGATCGTCAGGTCACCCGAATCGAGCATGCTGAGCAGCGGCGAGTCGTCGATCGCGAGCGGCAGCCACACGCGCGCGCGGCGTCGCGCGGATTCGTAGGTGGCGAAGATCAGCTCCGTCGCCATCAGCGCCTTGCGGCTCGACAGCTCCGGCTCGTACCCTTCGCGCAGCGCCGCGACGGAATCCTGAATGTAACGGACCGTCTCCCCGCCCTTGGCCGGCATGTCGGACAGATCCGGCGTTTCCCAGCCCGTCTGGCCCAGCCGCCAGATGCGAACGGGCGCGCCGCCGCCGTGTACCTCGATCGTGCCTTCGGTCCCGATCAGCCGGTTGGCGCAGCCGCCGCCGTGATCCTCGCCCGTCACCAGCATGCCGGACGCTCCGTTCTCGTAGCGGAAGAAAGAGAGCCCGTTCGTCTCGAGAAACGCGCCAAACACCGATTTCTCCTCTGCGACGTCGATTTGGCCCATCACCCACTCGACCGGTGTCTGATCATTGTAGAAGAAGAGCATGTCGAACCAATGGGTGCCCCAGTCGAACAGGTTCGAGCAGTAGCCTTCCAGGCGCGTGAGCCGGCCGATGGCGCCGTCGCGCGCCAGGTCGCGTGCCTTGATGAATTCCGCGAGGAACCGGCGCTGGTGGCTGAAGGTAAGCAGAATGCCGGCTTGCTCGCAGGCCGCGTGCATGCGCACGGATTCTCCGTAGGTCGGCGCCATCGGCTTCTCGGCGTTGATCAGCTTCACGCCGGCCTCGGCGCAGGCGAGGATGGCGTCCAGATGAAGCTTCGGCCAGAGACACACGCTGACGACGTCGAGCGCCTCTTTCGCCAACATCGTCCGGTAGTCGTCGTACGCGGTCGAAGCCCCGAATCGCCGCATGACGCCCTGTGTCGCCTCCGGATTCACGTCCGCGCACGCCACAAGGTCCACCTCGTCGGTCTGTGCGTAGCCCTGCGCGTGTGCGCGGCCGCGCCCGCCGCATCCGATCAGTCCCGCTCGTAGTCCGGCCATTTTGTTCGTCCCCCCTGGCTAATGAAGAATGAAAAATGAAGAATGAAGAATGAAAAATGCTTGGACATGAGGCGGCCTGCCCGCAAAGGGCCAATCCCCCCATTCTTCATTTTCCACTATTCAGTCTTCATTGGATTATGGTGCATGGGGTCCGGCCGGTCAATGGGAGGGAATTGCCCGGGTTTGTCGGGAATTGCGGGGATGTTTGCCGCCCGGCGCTGAGGCCGTTTCGGCGGCACCGGCCGCTGGGAACGCGGGCAAGAATGCCCGCGCTACTTCAGACAGACGCAACCCCGTCTTTCCGTACGGGAAAGCCGCTGAGGCGCCGGCTACCCCATAGGTCCGGGGCCGCGCGCTAGACCGCCGCGAATTCGTCGATCGCTCTCACGATCCGCGGATAGCTCCTGCGCCAAGCGCCCGGGGGCGGGTTCTCCGAAATCTGGATCTGAAGCCGCCCGGAATTCCCGGCTTCCGCGAGAATCTGCGCGGTGGTTTCGTAGACGGTATCCGCCTTCGCCAGATGAACGGAGGAGGGGAAGTTGAGGCCGAGCCGCATCTGCGGCCACATGCGCACGGCCGCGCCGGCGCTCGTATCGTTGTCGGGCGGAGGCGACAGCGAATCCAGGCCGCGCACGCGCGACCGGCCGATCGAGTCCCATAACGGTTTCAGGTCCCCGTCCATGTGAACGAAGATCGGAATGTCCTGCCCGGTCTCCGCCAGCATGTCGGCCAACTCGCCATAGAACGGCACGCAGTATTTCTCGAAACGCGCCGCCCCGATCATGGGCGCGGTGATGTTGTCGCCGAAATTGAGGTAGGGAACCGGTACGTCCGGATCGAGCACGGCGTCACGCGCGACCGCGAAGACGCGACGCAGAACGTCGGCCATCGCGGACACCACTTCCTCCAGAAGCGCCGGCGCGTCAAACAGGTGCAGGGCCAGGTCCTCCACCGAAACCCATTCCGTCCAGAGCTGCTGGTAGGGCGTGCGCCCGAGACAGGGGTGCGGGAGTCCGTCGTCGCCCAGTTCGCGGGCGACGCGCTTGTAGGCGTCGAATTGTTCGTGCACCTCCAGATCGCGGAGGTAGTACAGAAGGACTCTGTAATCGTCGAGTTCCTTCACGTAGTGCGAATGTTTCGCGCCCGTGTTGAGGACGGGATCGAACAGCATCTCTTGCGTCAGCCGCCCGACCGGCGTCTGCAGCGTTGTTCGGCGCCCTCGCAGACCGTTCTTGGCGAAATCTTCCCCTTCGAACCGGCAGTGAGGGCTGCTGAAACGATGGAGCCCGGTCCAGATCAGGATACCCATGTTGTCTCGGCCGATCTCGGCCCATACCTCCGCGTTCGGGGCTCCGAGGTTGCTGTACTGCACGAAGGGAACCCGGTCCACCGGCGTGCCTCGAACCACGGCCAGCATCCGTTCGCGCATCGTTGTCATCTCCGGTCGCCCCTCCCCAAGGTTATGTGACTACCAACGTTCAAAGGCCCGTTTTCGCAGCAGGATCGCGCGGTCGTGCTACGGATACACTATACGGCTATAGATTCTCAAATTGGCTGGCAAATTGAATGGACAACGCGGCTTATAAAATATACTATTTGGTCATGCAGCGAGAAGAGACTGTGCATCCTGTGCTGACGCACGGGCTGGTGCCGGGCCATTTGACGCTGCCGCCTGGGCACAGGGCCTATCGCCGCCGGGGCACGGACGACTGGTTGATCATGGTGACGCTCAGCGGCAGGGGGCTGATCGTGTACCCGGGCGGGCAGCTCAGGCCGGAGGCGCAGGAGGTGGTCCTGTACGAGCCGCGCACGCCCCATGACTACGGGGCCGGACCGGACGCGGCGTGGGAGATTTTGTGGGCGCATTTTCTGGCCCGGCCCGAGTGGTCCGCGTGGCTGCATTGGCCCGTGGTGTCGCCCGGGCTGCGGAGCCTGCGGTTGAATGAACGCCGGGTGTTCGACGCGGTCGTGCGCGGCATGGAGGCGGTGGTCAGTCGGTACCGGAGCCCGTTCCGGCACAATCGAGCCCTGGCCCTGACGGCTCTTGAAGAAGTCATCTTGCGTTGTGATTCGTGCAAGGCGGCCTCGGAGATGACCCGTCTGGACGAGCGGGTCCGCACGGCCATGGAGTTCATGTGCGCGAACACGCAGCGACGGCTGAAGGATGCCGACGTGGCGCGTGCGTGCGGCCTGTCCGTTTCGCGCCTGGTGCATTTGTTTCGCGAGCAGGCCGGCACGAGTATGCAGCAGTTTCTTGAACGGCAGCGGATGCGCCAGGCCCGCGAGCGACTGGCCATGACGGCCGAACCTGTCTCAAAGATTGCGTACGCGTTGGGCTACGAGACCCCGTTCTACTTCACGCGCCGCTTCACGCGACACGCGGGGATGTGCCCCCGTGATTATCGGCGGGCCGCGCAGGGCGGAAGCATGGACGGGTGGAAGGTTGGCAGCGCGGACAGGTGATGGCCCTGCATCTGTCCGGCTTCCACCCCTCCACCCTCCCTCTCTCCCAATCTCCCACTCTTCCATTCTTCCATTCTTCCAATCTTCCAATCTTCCAATCTTCCCCCTCTCCCGCTCACGCCCATACCCGCAGGACCCGCTCGATGCAGTGCTTGATGACCTCCACGAACGGGCCGGCTTCGGCGATCCACTTCGGGTTCAGCTCCAGGTTGACGGGGCCGTCGTAGCCGGCCTGCCGCAGCGTGCGCAGGTGCCGGTCGACAGGCACGGTATCGTACAGCAGGGGCCGGTGGTCCTCGCGGTCCCGGATGTCGTGCAGATGCACGTGCCGGACCTGCGCCACGAACTCGGGCGGCGGGTCTTCCGTCTGCCCGCAGCGCGCGATCCCGAAGTGCGCGTGGCCCATATCCCAGCACACGCCCAGGCCGGTGCCGCGTACGGTCGCGAGCACTTCCGCGAATGTCTCGCCGATCCGGAACCTGTCCGGCCGCTCGGCCGGGAGTTGGTGTTCGCTGACCGCGACCACGTTGTAGCCGTGTTCGCGGACCGTGCGCGCCAGCCATGCGAAGCAGTCGTGGCTGCGCTGCAGGTAGAACGCGCGCGGTTCGTGGGCGATCGGCATCTGGCTGGTGGTGTAGTTCTCCGCCCCGTGCAGCGTCAGGAAACAGGTCGCCTGCTGCTGAGCGGCGGCCCAGTCGCAGACCTGCAGGACCCGTTCCAGATTGGCGCGGCAGGCGTTGCCGGCCCGGTCCTCGAAACAGGCCGGGTTCGTTTCGGCACGGGTATAGGGGTGCAAATAGGTCTGCAGCCCGCGCTGCGTGTGAGCGCGGATGAAAGCGCGGAACGTCTCTTCCTGCCAACCGGCGGCCAGCGGCAGCTCAATGAACCGCAGGCCCAGCTCCCGGATGGCGCGCAGCGGATCCTCCAGCCCCGCGAACAACGAGGCGTACAGCTCCGCGGTGCGGTAGTTGGCTTCGAGTTTGAGTCCGATTTGCATGGCGAACCTGATCGCGCACTCTGTCCCGAATCTCGGCGGAGGTCAACTCCATTCTGCGGGCACTCCATTCCGCGGGCGGGACCCTGCGCGCGCAGGGCCTCGTTGCGTGCAAGCTTGACCGGAGTGCGTTCGTATGAAACGATTAAAAGTCCGGAGCCGAAGACAGGCAGGATTCCGTATCGAGAAGCGAATGCCGTCTCCCTGGAGGGCGAGGCTGTGCCGAGCCGCTTCCACGGGCCCGTCCGGGGCCGGCGGGCGGCTCGGCACAGCCTTCCGCCGCGGGCGGACAGGCAGCCCTCCATCGGGAAGAGCACGAAACGTTCCGCGAGGATCGACAACGGACCCGAACGCTCGGCGCCGGCGCGCGCCGCGCGAAGGCGGGCCGCGCCCGACGACTTGTCCGCCATAGCTCGCAGAGCGACGGCGGAAGCCAGGAGGCACGACGGCGAAGTCGGGTTTTCGAGTAAGTTCTCGAGCAAGTTCTCGAGCAAGTTTTGGGAGCGTACATATGCCAGAGCAATCGGATAGCCGCCAACCGAACATTGTCCTGATCCTCACCGACGACCAGGGGTGGGGCGACCTGAGCCGGACGGGGAACACGAACCTATCGACCCCGCGCATCGACCGGCTGGCGGCGGACGGCGCGACGTTCGACTCGTTCTTCGTGCAGCCGCTTTGCGCGCCGACCCGGGCCGAGATCCTGACCGGGCGCTACTTCCCGCGCACGGGCGTGCGCGGGGTCACGCGCCGCGCGGAATGCATGAACCTGGACGAAGCCACGATTGCGGACGTGTTCAAGGCCGCCGGCTACGCCACCGGCTGTTTCGGCAAGTGGCACAGCGGCTCCGCCTATCCCTACCATCCGAACGGGCGCGGGTTCGAGCAGTTCTTCGGGTTCTGCTGCGGGCACTGGAGCCACTACTTCGACAGCACGCTGGAGCGGAACGGGACGGAACTGAAGGCGAAAGGCTACATCGTCGACACGTTGACCGATGCGGCGATGGCGTTCATGCAGGAGAACCGCAACAGACCGTTCTTCTGCTATGTACCGTTCAACACGCCGCATTCGCCGTTCCAGGTGCCCGACCGCTGGTATGACCGGTTTGCGAACCTCGAGCTCGGCATGCGCCACCGCGAACCCGAGAAGGAGCAGCCGGACGTCACGCGCAGCGTTCTGGCCATGTGCGAGAATATCGACTGGAACGTGGGCCGACTGGTCGACAAGGCCGCAGAACTGGGCATTGCGCGGGACACGATCTTCATCTATCTGTCCGACAACGGGCCGAACGGCTGGCGCTGGAACGGCGGGATGCGCGGCCGGAAAGGCTCCACGGACGAGGGCGGCGTGCGTTCGCCATGCTCGATCACCTGGCCCGGCCATGTCCGGGCCGGGACGCGCATCGCGCAGATTGCCGGCGCCATCGACTTTTTGCCGACTCTCGCCGATCTGGCCGGCGTCGCTGTTGCCGGCACGAAGCCGCTCGACGGGCTCAGCCTCAAGCCGTTGCTGGCCGGGCAGCCGGCAGACTGGCCGGACCGCATCATCTATTCCCAGAGCGCGAACGGCGATATCACCGGCGCCAGAACGCAGCGGTACCGCGCCGGCGGCCACGCGGGCGGGCTGTACGACATGCTTGCGGATATCGGGCAGTATCGGGATATCTCCAAAGACAAGACCGATCTCTACGAAAGGCTGACCGACGAGATTCAGAAGTGGCGGGAGTCCGCGTTGCCCGGTCAGGCCGCCGACCGCCCGATCCCGGTGGGGTACAAGGCGTTCCCGATCACCGCGCTGCCCGCCCAGGACGGGCTGCCGTCGGGCGACATCACGTGGCCGTCGATTCACCCGAATGCCTCGTATTTCACGCATTGGCACAACCGCGAGGACAGCGTGCGCTGGGAAGTCGACGTGAAGTCCGGAGGCCGTTACGAGGTGACCCTGATGTATGCGTGCCCGGCGCCGGACGTCGGCGCCGAGCTGGAGTTGGCATGCGGCGCCAACCGGGTGAGCGGCCGGATTTCGGAACCGTTCGACCCGCCGCTGAAAGACAAGGACGACCGGGTCAAGCGCAGCGAAGCCTACGAGAAGGAGTTCAAGCCGCTGACGATCGGCGAGATCGGGCTTGCGAAAGGCCGGCACGATATTCACCTGCGCGCCTTGAGCAAGCCGGGCGAATGCGTCATCGAGTTGCGGGCGGTCCGGCTGAGGTTGGCGGGGAGCTGACCTGAAACTTGAAAGTAGAAGCGGCGTCTCGCCGCTTTCCCCGGGCCGCAGGCCCGGGTCCCCGGCTGCACGGAGTGCAGCCGTGAGGGAAGAGCCGAGCCGCCGTCGCCCTGCGGGCTATGGCGAGCCAGGCACGGCTCTTCTACTATGGGCGACAGGGCCCCAGACGAAGTTTCCACCTCGTCCTATCCGGCGCCGCGCAGCGCGCCGGGGGCTGTGCTAGCCTGAGCCTTGCCCGAGAACCTTGTCGAGAAGCTTGTCGAAACCCCCGCCGCAGCGGCGGGATCGACAGAGATTACGGCAAAGACGAGAGAAGAGATGCGGACGAACGAATCGTGCGGCTTCATCAAGGCAACACCATGATCCTAACCCTCCCGGTGGCCGACAAACAACGCCGGATCGAAGCCGGGTTGATCAGTATCCGGCAGCACCGGTACGAGCCCGGCGGCCTGCGCGGCGTCGACCGTGCACGGTTGCCGCACGCGCTGTTCACGTTCATTTGCCGGTCCGGCAACCGGATCTACGGGAAGGGCTGGGACTGCCAACTCGGGGCCGGCGACGCCCTGTTGATCCCGCCACGCCGGCCGTTTGCCGCCGTGTTCGGGCTGGCCGAACCGCTGGTGGTGATCAACCTGCACTTCTCGATCCGGCCCGGCGGGCCGGCCGCCCTCACGGAGCTGTTCCCGTCCTGCGTGCGCGCCGCCGAGGACACGGCGGCGCTTCGGCAGGGGCTGGAGGCCTGCATGCTGGCGGCCGCTCAGCCGAACGAGCGGCTGGCGCAGCTCGAGTTCGCCGCCGTCCTGCTCCTGCTTGCCCGCATGAAGATCCGGCAACAAGCCCGGTGCTGGCCGCGTGTCGTGCAGAGCGCATTGGCCTTCATTCGCGAGAACGGCACGCGCCGAATCCGGCGCGATGAGATCGCCGCCGCCTGCCGCGTCAGCCCGTCGCACCTGTCCGCCATCGTCAGGCGCGAGACGGGCATCACGCTTACCGCTCACATGCAACGGGCATGCGTGGCCAAGGCAAAAGCGCTTATGCAGAGCACGTCGATGAACTTCTCCGAAATCGCCGCCCAACTCCATATGGACCTGTACAGCTTCAGCCGCCTCTTCAAGAAGGTCACCGGCGCGTCGCCCTCCGCGTACTGCAAGGCCGCCCAATTCGGCCGCATGCCGACAAACGGATAAATAATCGTATCCACCGCCATTTCGGGATGCCGTCGCGCGGCGTAAGCTTTGTCGTAAGGCTGCAACTCCGTTCTCCTGGCGGCTTGCAGCCAACCCCGAAAGGACTCGCACCCATGCATGCTGCGGCCGCAGAGAAGATGAACCCTACCACTCGCCCCCACTGCAAGCTCCGGCCCGTCCCGCACACGGATGTGCGTTGGACCGGCGGGTTCTGGGGGGAACGCTTCGAGATCTGCCGCCACACGATGATTGCCGGCATGCAACGCGCGCTGGCAGAGCCCGATAACGCCGCGTTGCTCGCCAATTTCGCGGTCGCCGCCGGCTTCCAGCCGGGCCGGCACCGCGGCACGAAATGGAGCGACGGCGACTGCTACAAGTGGCTCGAGGCGGTTGCGCACGTCTACGGCGCGACCGGCGACGCGGCACTGGACGAGTTGATGGACGCGCAAATCGCCGTGATCGGGAAAGCCCAAGCCGATGACGGCTACATTTCGACCCAAGTGCAACTGACCGAGCGCACGCGTTGGGACAGCCTGCACACGCACGAACTCTACAATATGGGCCATCTCATGACCGCGGCCGCCGTGCATCACCGCGTCACGGGCAAGATGGCCTTCCTCCAGATTGCCGTGAAACTCGCCGACCACTTGCACGACGTGTTTGCGCCGCGACCCGTTGCGCTCGCCCATTTCGGGTTCAACCCGTCGAACATCATGGGCGCCGTCGACCTCTACCGCGCGACCGGCAACGCGCGGTATCTGGACCTGGCCCGGACGTTCGTCGACATGCGCGGCTCGGCGCCGGGCGGCACGGACCTGAACCAGACGCGCACGCCGTTGCGCGAAGAGCGCGAGGCCGTCGGGCACGCCGTCACCGCCACCTACCTCTACGCCGGCGCCGCCGACCTGTACGCGGAGACCGGCGAACCGGCCCTGCTCGAAGCGCTCGAGCGCATATGGCGGAACGTGGTCGAGCGCAAACTGTACCTCACCGGTGCCGTCGGCGCGTTGCACCACGGCGTGTCCGCGCACCGGGACAGCGTGCACGAAGCGTTTGGGCTCGACTACCAGCTCCCCAACAGAACCGGCTACAACGAAACGTGCGCCAACATCGGCAACGCGATGTGGAACCAGCGCATGCTCGGCATCACGGGCGATGCCGCCTATGCCGACGTGATGGAACGGGTGCTCTACAACAGCGCCCTGTCCGCCATGAGCCTCGACGGCACCCGGTTCTTCTATACCAACCCGCTCGCGCGCTCACAGCGCATGCCTCTGCTGAGTCAGGACTCGACCGAACGCTGGTTCACCTTCCGCTGCTATTGCTGCCCGCCCCAGGTTCTGCGGACGCTGGCCGGCCTGCACAATTGGGCCTACAGCGTTTCGGCCGACGGGGTTTGGATTCACCTCTACGGGAGCAGCAGGCTGGCGACTGAACTGGACGGCGGGGCGCGGATCGCCCTCACGCAGACCAGCGGCTACCCCTGGCACGGCGCCGTCAAGGTGACGGTCCACCAGGCGCCGCCCGCCGAACTCGCGCTCAGGCTTCGGATTCCCGGCTGGGCCGACGGCGCGGCCGTGCGCGTCAACGGCCGGGCGGCGGCCGTCTCGGTGCGGCCGGGCCGCTACGCCGTCGTCCGGCGGACCTGGTCGGAAGGCGATGTGCTCGAACTGGCGCTGCCGATGACGCCGCGCTTGGTGACGGCGCATCCGTTCGTCGAGGAAACACGCGGGCAGACGGCCGTCGTACGGGGGCCGGTCGTCTACTGCCTGGAGTCCGCCGATTTGCCGCACGACGTGTCGCTGTGGGATGTCCGAATCCCGCGCGATATCGCGTTGACCGCACGCTATGACGAAGAACTGCTCGGCGGGGTGACGCTGCTCGAGGGAGCCGCGCTGTGTGTGGACTCCCAGCCGCCCGATCCGGCGCTGTATCGGGAACCCGTGTCGGAGAAGCGGCGCCCGATCGACCTGCGCCTGATCCCGTACTTCGCCTGGTGCAATCGCGGCCCCGGCGAGATGAGCGTGTGGCTTCCGCGGGCGTGAGCGTATAGTGGAAGCGGCGTCTCGCCGCTTCCACCTCGGCGGCACAAGGTGCCGCCGAGGGGACCGGGCCTGCGGCCCGGGAAGCGGCGAGACGCCGCTTCTACTATGGCCCGGGAAGCGGCGAGACGCCGCTTCTACTATGGCTTGGGAAGCGGCGAGACGCCGCTTCTACTATGGCCCGGGAAGCGGCGAGACGCCGCTTCTACCGTGAGTCTTTGTCCAACACCGCCACCTTGCGGCCGGTCTTCACCGCTTTCACGGCGGCGAAGACCATGGCCACGCTCTTGATGTTGTCGTAGACGTCCGTCTTCGGGCGGCGGCCGTTCTTGACCGCCCGCATGAAGTCGGCCAGCACGAAGTGCTGGCTGTCGGCCGGCGGCGGTTTGGGCGCCATCGTTTCGGACGACTCCACCTTGTAGCGCGGGCCGACCTTGAGCAGCCGGATCTCGCCGTTTCGGTACAGGATCGTCCCTTTCGTCCCTTCAATCTGCCAGTTGCCGTTCCAGTCGCAGTAGTCCCCTTGCGCGCACCAGCTGGCGTCGTAAACCACCCGGCAGCCGTTGCTCAGCTCGAACACGACGGAACTGGAACAGTCGCCCTTGTAGTGCGACCACGCCGGGTTCCAGGCCGTGCCCTGCACCGACACAGGGTCCAGCCCCGTCACGAACCGGATCAGATCGAAATGGTGAATGGACATGTCGATCAGCAGCGGATATTCCATCTCGGCACGGAACCCGCCGAAGGCGACCCCCTTGTGGAAGTCGATGCGAACCTGGCCGATCGCCCCGATTCCGCCCTTGCGGACGAGTTCGGCGATCGTCCACATCTCCGGCCTGTACCGGTAGTTCTGGCTGACGACATAGGTGTTGCCCGTCTCGCGTGCGGCGCGCAGCATCGCCTTGCAGTCGGCGAGCGTGTTCGCCATCGGCTTCTCGCTCACCGCGTGCAGCCCGGCACGCAGCGCCGCCACCACCTGTTCACGGTGAAAGTCGGGCGGCGTCGAACACACCAGCGCGTCGGCGGGCACGGCCCGCAGCGCCTCCTGCAGCGACGTGAAGCAGGGCACCCGGCCGTTATAGCCGCCTGCCTCCCGCGCCGCCGCCAGGGCCGGCTCCGAGACGTCGACCAGCGCCACAACCCGCACCTTGCGGCTGCTGCGCAGGACCCGGACCCACTGCTTGCCGAACCCGCCTACGCCCACGTGTATCACCTTCATCGGTGCCTCCCGATCGGTTCCGCTTCGTGCGCTGTCGATCAACGCGCCGCCCGGCGCGACTCACATGGCGTTGCCCACCCGGTGAATAGGGCCTTTTGCTGTTGTTCTACCACTCGCGTGGGCGATAGACCGCTGCCGTGAGCCGCGCCGCGCTGCGTCTGCCGCCTGCGCGACAGCCAGCCGACATATACTATTTCCCTATCCAAGCGCTGCCCCGTTGGATGCCTCGCTAGAATTATTTTCAGGATTTCCGAAGAAGACCATAGACGGTATCGGCATGGGCATGTACTATATCATCATGAACCCGAATACGGTCGGTTTGCGGATCTACCATGCGCACATGACGTATAACCCGCCCGGCTGGACCTGGGACAGCGACAGAAACCGGTGGACGGGGCACCACCTGTGGTTCATGGGCGGCGGGTCCGGCCACCTTCAGGCGCCGGACGTGGCGTATGAATTGGGGGCGGGCGACTGCTTCATTCTGCGCATGGCGCAGCGCCATCTCGGCACGCAGGACCCGAAACACCCGCTGATGGTGTACGGTATTCATTTTGACCCGGTCGACAGGCTGGGGCGTGCGCGGCCGTTCTCGTGGTCGGACATGCCCAGGCACCGGCGGATCGGGAACGTACCGTTCTTCACCGGTCTGCTCAGCCGCTGCGTGGAGGCCATGCGCGTGAAAGACCCGGAGTCGGCGTGCTACTGGTTGCGGGCCGCGCTGCGGGTGATCCGTGAGTACGACACGCAGCCGACCGTGCCCGCGGCCGAGCAACGGCATGCGCGCGGCGTCGAAGCGCTGTGCCGCACCATTCTGCGGCATCCCGAACAGCCGCGGCCGCTGGCCCAATTGGCCGCGGAACTCGGCTGCACGCCCAACCACGCCATCCGGCTGTTCCGGCGTCACAAGCAGATGACGCCCGGCGAGTTCCTGATCGGAGCGCGAATCGACGCGGCCAAGAACATGCTGCGTTTCTCCAGCCTGACGGTGAGCGAAATCGCCTACCAGCTCGGCTACTCGGACCCGTACTTCTTCAGCAAACAGTTCAAGCAACGCACCCATCACGCGCCCAAGGCGTTCAGGCGGCTGAAACTGTAGGCCTTCGCGGGTACCCCGCGAAGGCCATGGTGGATGGTTGCTCGGCCATTGGCGATTGCGATTGACGATTGACAATTGACGATTGACAATTGTCGGCCGGCCACGGGAGCGCCATGCCGGAACCCAGGCTGCAGGATGTGCCCGGTCGTTGCGGGGTATCGAAGGCCTCGGCCAGTCTGGTTCTGAACCGCCCGGCGCAGGCGGATGCGCAGGTCTGAACGGTGGGAGAGCGGAGTGGGCTTGGGCCACCACGGTGTATGGAGCAGGAGGGTAACGATGAACAGGATTGGCAGGCGCGAGTTCATGCGGTGGATGGCGGCCGGTGCCGGTGCGCTCGCCGTGTCGGCGAACCGAGGCTTTGCCGCCGCGGCAGGCGCGAAGAAGCGCAACGTTCTGTTCATCCCGGTCGATGACCTTCGCCCGGAACTCGGCTGCTACGGGCACCCGCTCGTGAAGAGCCCGAACATCGACCGGCTCGCCGCCGAAGGCATACAGTTCATGCGGACCTACTGCCAGCAGGCGATCTGCGCCGCGTCCCGCTCAAGCCTGCTCACCGGTTGCCGGCCGGACACCACCACCATCTACGGGCTGGAGACGCCGATGCGCCAAGCGATGCCCGACGTGCTCAGCCTGCCGCAGCACTTCAGGAACAACGGGTACGCCACGATCCGGCTCGGCAAAGTCTACCACCATTTCGGCGATGACAAAGCCGGCTGGAGCGAGATGCCCGACAAGGCCGGCGGCGCCGGCTACTGCGTGCCGCAGACCGTGGCGGAGATGAACGCGAAACGCGCCGAAGGCAAGGCGAAAGGACTGACGGGCAGGGACCTCACCCGGTACTGCCGCGGGACCGCGAGCGAAGCCGCGGACGTTCCGGACAACGCGTACAACGACGGCGCCATCACCGATGCGGCGCTCGCGATGCTGGAGACGCACAAGGACGAGCCCTTCTTCCTCGCCGTCGGCTACCACAAGCCGCACCTGCCGTTCAACTGCCCGAAGAAGTACTGGGACCTGTACGACCGCTCGACGATCGCTTTGCCCGATCCGACCGAGCCGGCGGGCGCCCCGCCGCTCGCGTTCACGAACTGGGGCGAGCTGCGCGTCTACTCCGATATTCCGCGCGGCGTCGCCCGGCTCGACGACGCGAAGACTCGGGAACTCCTGCATGCTTACTACGCGTGCGTGAGCTACATCGACGCGCAGATCGGACGGCTCCTCGCGAAGCTCGACGAGCTGGGGCTGCGCGAAAACACCGTCGTTATCGTCTGGGGCGATCACGGCTGGAAGCTCGGCGAATACGGCGATTGGTGCAAACACACCAACTTCGAGTACGACACGCATGTGCCCATGATCGTCCGCGCGCCGGGCTTTGCGCCCGGGCAGAAATGCGTCGCGCTGACCGAGTTCGTCGACATCTATCCGACACTCGCCGAACTGTGCGGGCTGCAGATCCCGGCCCATCTCGAAGGCACCAGCACGGTGCCGCTGTTCAGGGACCCGGGCCGGAAATGGAAGCGGGCGGCGTTCAGCCAGTACCCGCGCAACAAGAAGGGCGTCGGCAAGGTGATGGGGTACAGCCTGCGCACCGAACGCTGGCGCTATACCGAATGGCGAGTGCGCGACACCGGCGCCGTGACGGACCGCGAACTCTACGACCACACCGACGGCCCGTTCGCGAAGGCGAACCTGGCCGACAAACCCGAACACGCGGCGCTCGTGAGAGAACTCGAGGCGATCATGAAGGCCGGTTGGCGCGGCGCGCTGCCGCCTGCCGAATGAGCGCTAGGGCCCGGCGCCGCGCATGTGCTTCGTCTTCACCGCCACCCGCTCGCAGTAGCGGTACAGCGGACAGACGTCGCATCGGGGGTTCAGCGGCAGACAGGTGCGCTGGCCGTACGAGACCAGGTAGCGGTTCCACGTCTTCCAGTAGCGCACGGGCAGGATCCTGCGCAGCGCCATCTCCGTCTCAAACGGCGTGCGCGTCGCAAGAAGCCCCAGCCGGTTGCTGATGCGATGCACGTGCACGTCCACGCAAATCGCCGGCTTGTCGAACCCGACCGAGACCACGAGGTTCGCCGTCTTGCGCCCGACACCCGGCAACTCGCACAGCTCTTCCACCGTGTCCGGAATGCGGCCGCCGAACTGTTCGTCCAACGCCTTCGGCAGTTGCCGCAGATGGCGCGCCTTCGTGCGGAAAAAGCCGATTGGGAGAATAAGCTTCTCCAGCTTGCGTTGCGGGATCCGCGCCAGGTCACGCGGCTCGCGGACCGTTCTGAAAAGGCGCCGGGATACCTCCGTCGTCGTCTGATCCTTCGTCCGCGCACTGAGGATCGTCGCCACCAATACCTTGAACGGATCGCGCGTTTGCGCCTGGACCAGTTCCACGACCGGCGCGCGATGCTTCGCATACTCGCGCGCCAGGAGCCGATTCACCGCCGGAATGTCGCTGCGTTTCATGGACGCCCTCTCCAGTGCCGTGCCTGCAACGGATGATGAATAGACGAGGCTAGCACGGAATGGCACTAAGATAAGGCGGACACGCCTTACGGCGTTGACTACGAACGGCCTTGTTCCGGCAGCCGTTCGTAGTCAAGCCCGTAAGGGCTGTTCTGCTCGTCCGAAGAGCGCCTTATCTTGGCGCCATTCGAGGCTAGCACGGCGCGCCGGGGGAGGGGAAGTCAAGAAGGATGGCAGAAACGGTGGAATGGGGGAATGGAAGGAGGGCCCCCTCACCCCAGCCCTCTCCCCCGGCGGGGAGAGGGAGGGGAGCGGAAACGTA